>JACQDF010000102.1 GCA_016201205.1 Acidobacteriota bacterium | reverse complement strand
GGCAATCCGGGTCCGGTGACCACCGGCCACCGGCGAGGCCGGCCGGCTCCGGAAAGCCGCAGCCAGCGGTGTTCGGCTGACCCGCCCCGAGCCAGGGGCCTACCAGCCGCCGTGGGCTATTCTACTGTCTGAATCGCAGGATTCAAGATGAAACCCTTCATGCAGCCGCCGGAGGCCGTGATTCATCGCCGCCACGTAGTTGGAGACGTCCTGGACGTCGGCCAGTGGGGCGCCGGGCGCCTCGGCGCTTTCGTACAACAGCAGGTCCGACAGCGACGACTGTGTGCCCTCGATCTGCGACGACAGAACCGCCTCCTTGCGGACGTACAGGTAAATGAACAGGGAGACCTCGGGCAGGATCGTAGCCAGCCCGTCCAGTCTCCCAAGGGCTTGGTTGGCGCGCTCCATTAGACCGTAAACACCATCGAACTGGAGCGGCGGTGTGGGCGGAAGAGCCGGCGGGACGAACGCACGCACACGCTCGCCGCCGACAGTGGAGACGATGTAGGCGCCCAGCCTTGATTTCCGGTCAGCGCGCGTCATGGTAACCAAAGGATCCTTTCGTTGACGGCCTCGTAACGAAACTATACACCATTTTTCTTTCGTTATGGGGCTAGCGGGGGAGTTTACTCAGAAGCGCAAAGGCAGCGGCCCGAAGGGCATGCTGACCAGAATCACGTCTTGGCGCCGGGGATCGCGGGGAATTCAGCTATCATAACCTGCGTGCCGTGGCGGATCAAGCGACCCAGATTCAAGAGCCAGTACCGGGTGGAAGTGCGGTCGCCGGACCTGGTTCTGCTTTTCTCAGAAAGCGGCTGCCGGAGCCTGACAGGACGGCTGCATCCGCTGCTGGCGCCGCTGATCGACGGCAAGCGGACCGCGGCCGGGATCGCCAGAAGGCTGGATGGCCGGGCGACCGAACTGGATGTCGATTTCGGCCTGTCGTTGCTTGCCGACGAGGGCTATCTCGAGGAGAGCGACCCGGAGCCGCCATGGCTCGCGTTCTACAGCGAGTCGTTGGGCCTGGACCAGCCCGCGCGTGCACGGCTGGATGCGACGGCGGTCGCGGTGCTCGCGTTTGCCGAATTCCCAATCGCTCCCTTTGTGTCCGCGCTGGAAGGCCTCGGCCTGAGGGTGAGCGAGGACGGCGAGCACAATGTGGTGCTGGTGGATGATTACTTGCGAAGCGAACTGGACCAGATAAGCCGCCGCTCAGTCGAGCAAAGCCGGCCATGGATGATCGTCAAGCCGGCCGGCGCCGTGCATTGGATCGGGCCTGTCTTCGATCCTTCCCGGGGCGCCTGTTGGGGCTGCCTGGCGGCGCGCCTCCGCGAAATCCGCCGCGCCGAGACCTACGTGCCCGGGCGGCTCGCCAGAGACGACTTGCGACCGCCGGCGCCGGACCCTCCCTCGGCCTTTCCCGCTACGCTCCACCTGGCCGCCATCGAGGTGCTCAAGTGGATTCTGAGAGGCGCCGGAGAGCAGGACATGCTGACCATTGACTATCGCAACGCAAAGATGGAACGCCATCCTCTCGTGCGCCAGCAGCGTTGCCCTCATTGTCAGAGACCGGCGGAGAGCCGGCAGCGGCCGCCGGAGTTGCAGAGCCGGAGAAAAGTATTTCAGTCCGACGGAGGTCATCGGACCAATTCGCCGGAACATGTCTTCCTGCGGTTCCAGCATCACATCAGCCCGTTCACCGGCGTCATCAGCCGGATCGAGCCGTACGGCCCGGTTCAGCCTCCAATCTCGGCCGCCTATATCGCCGACCATTTGTTTGCGCCGGAGGCAGCGACTTCGTCGGCCGCGCTGCGCAGAAAGAGCGCCGGAAAAGGCATGACTGCGATGCAGGCCAGAACGAGCGCGCTTTGCGAAGCCCTCGAGCGCTATTCCGGAGTCTTTCGGGGCGACGAGCCGCGCCGGCGAGCTTCCTACGAAGATCTGGGTGAGCTGGCCATCCATCCGAGCGCCTGCCTGCACTTCAGCCGCAAGCAGTACGCCTCGCGCGAGCAGTGGAACCGTCTCGGCAAAGGGGAATGCCGGGTGCCGGCGCCCTTCGATGAGCGCCGCCCCATCGAGTGGTGTCCCGTCTGGTCCCTGTCCGAAGGGCGCTTTAAATATCTCCCGTTGGCGTACTGCTATTACGGCTGCCCGCCCGAAGCCGGCTACGAATTCTGCCGGTCCGACTCGAATGGCTGTGCCGCCGGAGCCTGTCTGGAAGAGGCGATTGTGCAAGGTTTCCTCGAACTGGTGGAGCGCGATGCCATCGCGCTGTGGTGGTACAACCGCATCCCGAGGCCGATGGTCGAGCCGGACGGATTCCGGACCCCTTTTTTCCGGCAGTTTCGCGATCATTACGGCGGGCTGGGCCGCGAGGTCCGGCTGTACGATGTCACCAGCGATTTCCGGATTCCCGCTTTTGCCGCCGTCTCCTGGCCGCGATCACGCCAGCGCGAATTGATCCTCGGCTTTGGGGCTCACTTTGATCCTGAGTTGGCGGCCGCGCGGGCACTGACGGAGGCGAATCAGTTTCTCGAGTACGCGCTGGCCGGCAAACCGCGCTGCCTGCTGGGCGATGACTTAAGCCAGGCCGCTTTCTTGTTTTCCGCTCCCGCTGGACCCGTTCCGTCCAGTCTGGCCTCGAGCGACGATCTGCTCGAGGATGTGAAGACCGCCGTCGATCTGGCCCGAAGGCATGGCCTGGAGGTGCTGGCGCTCGATCAGACGCGGTCCGACGTTGGCTTGCCTGTTGTCAGGGTGGTCATCCCTGGTTTGCGCCATTTCTGGCCGCGCTTCGGCCCGGGGCGTTTGTACCAGACGCCTGTCGAGATGGGATGGCTGAAGCAGCCTCAGGCTGAAGAGGACTTGAATCCGGCGCTCTTCTTTACTTGACAGTCCGCGCTCCCTTGCGATATGTTTGTCCGCGTTGTCAAGAAAAACTGAATCGCATCTGGGGAGACTGATTACATGGCAAAACGCGACGCGAAGAAGTTTGTCGATCTGATGGAAAAAGATAAAGACTTCCAGAAGAGGTCCGTCAAGCGCTTTCATTCCGTCGAAACACTCGCTCAAAAACGCGGGCTGAAGTTCACCCGCGCGGAGCTGCACGATCATCTGCGCGAACGATGGGGCATCACGAAGCCGCCGGCAGTGGACGATGTCGATACGTGCACGCTGACGATATTCTAGCCGGCTGGTGATTTTCCCTGTCGGGGAATCGGCATGGCGCATTACGGAGCTTACACACCGTTCCGGCCCAGCCAGCCGCGCCACGTTGCGGTTCAACGGCGGCGGCCCATCGACGCGGACGTGGAAGGCCGCGTGACCGTCGTGTTCCCGCCGCGCATGAAGGCCGCGGAACGGGCGTCGGTCATCGACCGGCTCGCCAGGCAGTCACCGCACGAGCGGGAGTATTTCAGCCCGGGCCAGCACGCTGAGTTTTGCGGCGCCAACCCCGATCATCTGTCGGACGTAGAAACCTTCGGCAGACAGCATGGGTTGAAAGCCGCCGAGATCAGTGTGGCCAGGCGTTGCGTCGTGCTCAGCGGAGCGTGGGGCCGGATCAGCGAGGCCTTCCGGGTCCTGCTGTTTGAATACGCCGGTCGCACCGCACGCTACCGATCCCATCCGGATCCGCTCTACCTTCCCAAGAAGCTGCACGCAATCGTCGAAGCGATCCTTGGCCTGGATGCGCGTCCGGTGACAAAGCCGCTGATCGCGGCGGCGCCTGCGCTGGCGAAACGGCCGGCCCTCCCCAGCGAGGTAGCCGAAATTTACAAATTTCCCAAGGCCAGCGGCGAAGGCGAATGCGTCGCCATCGTTCTTCCCGGCGGGGGCTTTCGGAAGGCGGACATGAAAGCCTTCTTCGGCAGGCAGGGCGAGCCGAAGATCAAAGTCGTCGAGATCCTCGGCCAAAAGAACAATCCCGCCCCCTCGGAAGATATCGCGCTGGTTCGGAGCGTGTTTGAGGGGAAGACGGCGATCAATCTGGACAATCTCCAGCAGTTCGGCTCGGGATTGTTCACCACCGAAACCAGCCTGGATGTGCAACTGGTTGGCTCCTTCGCCGGGGGCGCGCGCATCGTGGTTTACTTTTGTCCTGACACAACCGAAGGACAGTTCCACGCCTTGACGACCGCGCTCACCGACAAGAACAGGGCAGGGGTGATTTCGTGCAGTTGGAGCGCGCACGAAAGCGAGCTGGCTCAGCAGGCTTTCCAAACGATGGATACAGTGTTCCAGACGGCGGTGATGAGGGGGGTCACCATCTGCTTCTCCTCGGGAGACGATGGCGATGGCTCCTTGTGGTCCAAGGGCAAGCCGCTGGGCGTTCACTTTCCCTCGTCGAGCCCGCATGTGCTGGCCTGTGGGGGCACCAGGTTTGTGGCCACCGGCCGGAGCGTGCGGGAAGAGGTGTGGGACGAGCGGTCGGCCAACTTCCGCCTGGCGAGCGGGGGCGGCTTCAGCAAGTTTGCCAGGCCTTCCTGGCAGGCTGGGATCCACGCAGGCGGTCGTTCCGGCAGAGGCGTGCCGGATGTGGCAGGCAAGGCGGATGTCCATGCGGGCTACGAAATCATCGTGGACGGCCAGCGGTTTACCATGGGCGGCACCAGTGCGGCCACCCCCATGTGGGCCAGCCTGATCACGCGGATCAATCAGAAGCTGGGCAGGCGTGTGGGATTTATCAACGCCCTGCTCTATTCCGAGCGGTTTGGAAAGGCCACCAATGACGTTGTGGTGGGGAACAATGGAGCGTTCTCCGCCGGACCGGGCTGGGACGCCTGCACGGGGCTGGGGTCGCCGAACGGGACGGAATTGCTCAAGGCGCTCAGCCGCTGAGCAGGCGGCAGACCCGCTAGCCCACGGCTAGCCTGCCCCAAGCATGAACTCCCCCACGGATGTTTCTTCGTAATAATCTATTCCCGTGGCGCGAGCGAACATGTCCGAGTGACCGCCCCCCAGGGCGCAAGGCGCCAGGCCCATGGCGGTCGCCACCAGGTACATCGTCTGGTAAAGCCCGCCGATATTCTTGAGGATGGTGGCATACGCCATCGAGCCGTACCGCCATGTAACCCGCTGGAACCGGGCGGAGATGAGAATCAGGATCTGGGGGGGATCGGTCCTCGCTGTGTACGATGCGTTCTCCAGAAGCCATTCCACTTCCATCGTGCGCTCCGACAGCCGGCAAAGCTGATGTTCCAGCGGGTAGTACTGATATAAGCCCGAACGCAGATTCCGGCACTGGTTCACCACCAGGTAGAGATCCAGCTCATAGGCGGCCCCACCGCCAGGATAGACGCGCCGCGTGATGTGTGCATCCCGGGCCGGCAGGATCTCCCGCACGGCGGCGCAGCGGAACAGGAACTCACCAAGTTCCTTGTCTGTAATCAGGCGCGGGCCATGCTTTCTCTTCGAGCGGCGGCTTTCGAGCGCTTCCGTGAAAGATACATCCGTCTTTCGCAGACGTTCGAGGTCGGGACGGTATAGCTCGACGACATCGCTGGACATTTTCTGCTTCACCAGCGGTGGGCGCTCCGCCTTTCCACGGAAGCGGTCGACGCCGCCGTAGGGATTGGCGTGGCGGCCCTCGCGGCTGCGGCTGTGAAAGAAGAGGTCATGAAACTCCCACTGCACAAGGCTCGGCTGGCGGTCTTCGGCGGCGGCGCCATCTTCGAGGGCCGGGGTCAGGAAACCCGCATTCTTGAGAAGCTGGACAAATAAGCGAGCGGTTTCGACCGTGATTCCGGCAACAGCGGCCGCCAGTTCGCCGTAGGTTCGGGGAACCGCCAGCCCGGCGGCCAGCGCCGTTGCGCGCCACGAGTGGAGAACCACTTGCGCCCTGGACAGCGGCGATTCCAGAACCAGCCGGTCCCCTTCACGGCGGCAGCAGGCAAAACGTGACAGCAGGCAGCGCTCGTCCTTTCTCACCGGCTCGCCCTCGAAGCGGTGATCCCTGTGGATGGGAATTGAGGTCGCCAGGCGCTCTCGGTCGATGCGAACAGCGTGGCAAAGCCACCCTTGATCGGCCAGCTCGTCGAGGTAGAAGTGCAGCTTGAAAAGAGCGAACGCGCCATCTCTCGAAGAGACCAGGCTGTCAAGCTGGCGTTCGGTGGCGCCTTCTCCGGCAAGGCGTTGAACGGCGGCAAGAAGACCTGGCCCTGGCTTGACCAGCGGCAGGTTCACTTTTTTCACCTGGAAGCTGAACTGGCCCGGCGGGTCTTCCACCAGCCGGACAAACGGGGAGAGGGAAATCAGGAATCGATCAGTCATGTTGAAAGGAATCCGCTATCTGGCAGAGGCGGCTGCCTGTTCCGCGCGCCGGGCAACCTCCTCGAGAGGCCGTTCCAGGTACTGTGGCAGCTCCTTGCTGCCCTGCGCATCGCGCAGGATCGTGATCAGCTCATCAAATCCCGCTTTCGCCGGACCCGCCAGCTCCCGAAAGCGCGGGCTGCGCCGGAGCGGCTCGCAGTCCGGATTGAACAGATAGAAGTCGTACGCATCGACAATGCCCATGCCATTGCGGGCCTCCATCACCTGGAGGGCTTGTTCCAGCCTCCCATGGCGCGCAAGCAGCGCGGGCACTCCCATGGTGCTGGTTTGCCAGCGAGGAAATGGCGCTTCGCCGCGAGCCAGCTTCACAAGCCTGGCGGCCGACTCGTCGGCAGCCTTGGCATCCCCCTGATCCGCGCTCTCCTCGTAGGCAATGAAATCGCGCACAAACCCGGCCCATTCCGGCAGGAGGCGCTTCTCCTGGACCAGGGCTTCCAGCCGCGGCTGTAAGCGGGCAGCCTCACGAGTCTGGTGGTTCACCAGCAGAACCACCGACTTGATCGTAAGGCCGAAAGGCATGTCCGGCTCGATGCGGAGAGCATAATCGATTCGCGCCACTGCTTCCACCCGGCGCCCAAGGCCCGCATTCTGGAGCGCCTCAAAGATAGGCCCGCTCAGAAGCAGAGGATCGACGCGGGAAGCCTGGCGGGAAGCTTCCAGGGACAATCCGTAAGAGCTCCTGAACAGAGAGGAGGCAAGCTGGGTGTGCGCATAGGCGTCACGTGCTCCCAGCGTGGCTGCCTTCAACGCGTATTCCATCTTGCGGCGGTAATTGCTGGAAGGCTCCATCTCCGCCAGCACGGCCCAGGCCTTGCTGTTCCGAGGATCGATCTTCAAGGCCCGGAGCGCCCAATCCTGGGCTTGCGGACGGAATTCCGCCACCGGGGCGGCTGTGGCGCGGGCGGCGTGCAAGCGCGCCATTTCAGCGGCCGCCTCCGCCCGGCTGGGATCCCGCTCGAGCACCTGGCGCAAGGTCTGCTGCGCACGCTCGAGATCCGGAGGACGCCCGCGGTTGATGTACAGGCCCGCATCATACAGCCCGCGCTGCAACAGCAGCTCGACGTCGGCGTTCATCGCGGCAGCGGCGGCGGGCAGCGGTCTGGCCGCCGGACGAAGCGCCCGGCGCGCCCCATCGGCCGCGTCGCGGATCAGCCTGAGGTAGTCCTGACGCTGGCCTTCAAACTCCTGGCTCCACAGAATCCGGTTGGTTCTGGCTTCCACAAGCTGCACGTTCAGCGAAAGGCGCTGCGCCTGGACATTCACCGTGGACAGAACATACCCGCTGGTTTCGTACGCGGCAACCACCTTGTGAATGTCCCCCTTGAGCCGCTCGATATCGTAGCTGCTCGGCGGGACCTTGGTTTCCAGATCGGGCGTCTGGCTCAAGTAGCCGGACAGCGAGCCTGGAATCGCATCCGCCAGGAAGGCGTCGGATGGGCTGCCGAATACTTTGGCGGGCAGCACGACAACGGAATGTATCGCGCCCGGCGTGCGTACGCCCGGAACGATTCTCCTGCCCCAGCCGAGCTGCCAGACCGCCAGTATGGCCGGCAGGACGAGCAGCGCCGCCAAGGCAGCCAGCCACAAGGTGCGCCGCGAAACGCCCGGTCTCGTCGCCGGCGCGGCCAGCGACTGCGATGATCCGCTGGCCGCGGCCCCCGACAGACGCCGGAGGTCGATTCCCAGCTCCGTCACCGTCTGGTAGCGCCTCTCCCGGTCTTTCTCGAGACATTTCAGAATAATGTTCTCCAGGCTCGCGGACACCCGCTCATTCACCGCGCTCGGCGGCTGAGGGGCGTTGTGAAGAATGGAGTCCGATAGAGCCGGCAGGGTCTTTTCCCGAAACGGCCGGACCCCCGTCACCATCTCGTACAACACCACTCCAAATGAGTAAATGTCGCAGCGCGGATCGAGAACGCCGCCTCGAAGCTGTTCCGGCGACATGTACGGAACGGTGCCGGCGATAGGGTGGCCGCCGGAAGCCATGGTCAGCGTGGTCTCCAGATCAGCGTCAGTATGAATCAACTGCGCCAGGCCGAAATCCAGCACCTTCACCTGCTTCTTGGGTGTCACCAGAACGTTGGCCGGCTTCAGGTCGCGATGGATGAATCCCCGCTCGTGGGCTTCCTGCAAGGAAGACGCGATCTGGAGCGCGATGTCAACGGCATCGTCTTCGGGAAGCGAGCGTGCCTTCAGCTTCGCCGCCACAGTCTCGCCGGGAATGTACTCCATGACGAGGAAGTCGATGCCGTCCTCTGTGTTGAAATCGTGGATGACGGCGATGTTGGGGTGATTCAGCTTGGACAAGGCCAGCGCTTCCTTGCGAAATCGCTTGCGCGCCCCCTCGTCTCGCAGCAGGCCGGGCGGCAGAACCTTGAGAGCTACGTCGCGCTCGAGGCGAGCATCCCAGGCGCGATACACTTCCCCCATTCCGCCCTCGCCGATCTTCTCGGCCAGCGTGTAGTGGGCCAATGTTCTGCCGGTCATCTGCATGCAAGCGCGGCCTGTCTTCTGGGCAAACTTGGTCTATTGTATCGTGCCGCGCGATGTCCGCAGACTACAAGACACGGCCGCCCTTCTTTTGAGAGGCTGTGAGCATGCCGCATGGCTGGAAGGTCCTTTCCGTGACCAGTCTTTGTTTGCTCGTGCTGCCGGCAGGTTGCGTGGCTCACCGCCGGCAGGCTCGTGTGCCCGATGCGCAGCGCGGCAATATGCAATTCCAGAGCTACTGTGCAGCTTGCCACCAGTACGACGGCCAGGGGGTAGGCGCGGCTCCACCCTTGGACGGCTCGCCCTGGGTGACGGGACCAGAAAGCCGGCTCATCAAGATCGTGCTGCACGGCGTCCGCGGCCCCATGGAAGTGCACGCCAAAACCTACGATCTGGAAATGCCTGGATTCGGGCAGATCTTGTCAGACGCCGATGTTGCTTCCCTACTGTCGTTCGTCCGCGGGCGCTTCGGTGCGCCAGGCGAACCGATTACGCCGGCGACGGTGAGCCGGGTTCGCGCCGCGAACCAGACCCGGACAGACTACTGGAGTGTGGAAGAGCTGATCGGGAAACCATGAACCGCTCTATTTGCGTCCCAGTCCAAACTCATTGCCCATTTGAACAACTTTTCCGCCGCGGAAATGGACTTCGATATACTTTGAGCCGCTCACCGGCCTGCCGTGTTCATCCTTCAAGGTAGCGACAAGCTTCTTGGTCTTGGCGTCAAAGACGTCCGGCGCATGGGACCACGCGTACTGACCATCCAGGCTAAAGCAGACCCAGCCATGACCGCCCTGGGATAACTCGACGTGTCCCTTAGGCTTGGGGGGCATTTTCGTGGCATCGAAGATAAACAGCTTCTGGCCCACCTGATCGCTGATCCACAACTCCGTTTCATCGGGCGTAAGGGCGGACCCATGTGTCCGGTGGGGAATCCGTTCCTCCCCCGCGAACACGCGGTGCAGGACTTTCCCGGTTTGCAGGTTGACTACATCAAAGCCCACATGATCCCCGAGGCAAATGTAGCCGATCCGGTTCCGGCTGTCCATGGTGTAAGGGAAGATGCCTCGTTCGCCTACGTCCTTGATCTGCCGGATCATCTGATCGGTGGCCGTATCAAAGATCGACAACATCGTTCTGGTGCCGAGATACACCCGCCGCCCGTCAAGACTCACGATGCTATTGTGGGCTTGCGGCCCGACCTGGATTCGTTTTATCAGCTCGCCATTGTCCGCGTTGACGATGAGAATCCCGCTATCCTCGCCGGAATACCACCAGCCGGTCGGAACGTAGATCTTCTTGCCGTCCATTGTGATCGACGATCGATCACAGCCCGCTTCATACGTCTTTTCCCAGACGACCTTTTCGGTCTCCAGGTCGAAGGCTCCCAATCGGCGATTGGTGGAAGAGAAGTAGACACGATGCGTCTTGAGGCTCCCGGCGAAACCTCGCAGACCTTCGGAAAAAATGGGCACCTCAATCCGCCGGACGAACTTATGCCCGTTGTCGATATCGAAAATCATAATCCCAGGAGGATCAGAACGGCCTTCCTTCTGAGCCGCATCGGGCTGGCTGAGGTAGAGATACCGTTTCGTTCCGGGTTGGCCGAAGGCGAGGATGGCGATCGACAGCAGAATTGCGATGAACATGGTTGACTTACGCATGGCGGAATTGTACTGTTCCAGGATCTCCAGGGTCAAGGGGCGACTTGGCGGCCGTTGGCGGCCGCCCCTACCTCCGCTGGCACCGCGGGCAATAATGCGTCCCCCGCTGTCCCACCACGATCCGCCGGATGCTACGCGAGCCGCCCTTCACGGCGGAGCCGGCCATACCTATACGAGTTGCTCCGCAACGCCGGCGTCATCCGGCCGCGGCGACGGAAGACTTGATTCCGGAAGGTATCATCCGGTTGGCGCAAGCGGGGCCACCCATTTGAGGCAGCAAATGCTGCAAACGCGAATAAGGAAAGCAAACGGCTGCACGGTGTGACATGCCCAGCCTCGCGGCTGAGACGACCCGCCGGGCGGAAATCGATGCGCACCCCGGCGCCAGGTGTGTCATCCTGTATAAGCTGAGGTTGCGATGCGGCTGAGCAGGAGAACATTCCTCGCCGGCATGGGCGCCCTGAGCGGGCCTTCCGCCGTGCGGGCTCAGTCGTTGCAGGCGACCGTCCACTGCGCGACGGAGTGGGCCTTCACCAGTGCAAAGTCTTACGGCAATCCCTTCGCGGATGTGGAGCTCGACGTGATCGTGCGCGATCCGGACGGCGCCGAATCGAGGGTGCCTGCGTTCTGGGCCGGCTCCCAGACCTGGCGCGTGCGCTATTCGCCGGCGAAGCCCGGAATGCACACTTGGCGCACAGTTTCCTCCGACGCGGCGAACTCCGCCCTCGACGGACAGAGCGGAACCCTCCAGGCCGCTCCGTACAACGGCGCTAACCCGCTCTACCGGCACGGGCCGCTGCGGGTGGCGAAGGACGGCCGCCATTTCGCCCACGCGGACGGCACGCCCTTCTTCTGGCTGGGCGACACGTGGTGGATGGGGCTGGTGAAACGTCTGCGCTGGCCCGAAGATTTTCAACTGCTCGCCGCGGACCGGTGTCGGAAGGGCTTCACGGTGGTTCAAATCGTCGCCGGGTTGTATCCGGACATGCCCGACCGCGATCCGCGCGGCGCCAACGAGGCCGGCTTCCCCTATGACGAAGCCTATGCCCAAGTGAATCCCGCCTATTTCGATATGGCCGACCTGCGCATCCGCCATCTCGCCGAAAGCGGCATCGCGCCCTGCGTCGTCGGCTGCTGGGGTTACTACCTGCCTATCCTGGGAATCGAGAAGATGAAGCGGCACTGGCGCTATCTGGTGGCGCGGTGGGGCGCCTGCCCCGTGGTGTGGTGTCTGGCGGGCGAGGGCAGCATGCCCTACTACCTGTCCAAGAACCGCGAGGGCGATGCCAAGGCACAGCGGACCGGATGGACTGAGCTCGGCCGCTACCTGCGCTCCATCGACCCCTATCGCCACATGATCACCATTCATCCTTCCACCAGCGCCCGCGCCACAGTGGACGATCCGTCGGTGCTCGATTTCGATATGTTGCAGACCGGACACTCGGATCGTGAGAGCATTCCCAACACGCTGAAGCTGGTCACCGCGTCGTACCAGGCCACACCCGTCATGCCGGTGATCAACGGCGAGGTCTGCTATGAGGGGATCCAGGAGGCCAGCCGTCAGGAGGTGCAGCGCTTCATGTTCTGGGCCTGCCTCTTGAGCGGCGCCGCCGGGCACACCTACGGGGCAAACGGCATCTGGCAGGTGAATACGCCGGAGCAACCCTTCGGTGCTTCTCCCCACGGCCGAAGCTGGGGCGAGACGCCCTGGCAGACGGCGTATCAACTGCCGGGTTCCGGACAACTGGGTATGGCCAAGTCGCTGCTCGCGAAATACTCCTGGTGGCGCATGGCGCCGCACCCGGAGTGGATCGAACCGCACTGGGCGGCGGAGAACTACATGCAGCCGTATGCGGCGGGAATTCCGGGCGAGCTGCGGGTTTTCTACTTCCCCAGGACGGGGCGCGTGAACCACAAGGTAAAGGGCCTCGAGACGGGCCTCCGGTACCGCGCCTTTTGGTGGAACGCGGCCAGCGGTAAAGTGACCGAGCTCGGAACGGTCTCGGGCAGTGCTGGCGAATGGCAACCCCCTCCGCCGCTGATCTTCCAGGATTATGTGCTGGTAATTGAGAGGGCCTGACCTTGGCGGCCGTTGGCGGCCGCCCCTACCTCCGCTGGCACCGCGGGCAATAATGCGTCCCCCGCTGTCCCACCACGATCCGCCGGATCAGCGCTCCGCAAACCACGCACGGCCGGCCCTGGCGTCCATACACCTGATGCATTCGCTGAAACTCTCCACGCTGCCCGGTCGCATCCACATAGTCGGAGACTGACGAGCCGCGGTACTCGATGGCCTGCCTCAGCACACCCTGGATCGCCCCATGCAAAGCCTCGAGCCGCTTCCGTGAGAGACGAGCCGCAAGAACCCGCGGATGAATCCCGGCCCGGAACAGCGCTTCGTCCGTGTAGATATTGCCCAGTCCGCGCAGAAAGCGCTGGTTCAACAAGAGCGGTTTGATGCGCCCGCGCCGGCCGCGCACCATCGACGCAAACTCGAGAGCCGTCACCGCCAGCGGATCAGGGCCCAGCGCCGGCAAGTTCACATTCCACTGAATCCGCCCGAACTGCCGCACATCGTCGTAGAGCAGCTCTCCGCGGTCCAGGCTGAACACCACCCGTGTGTACGGCGTCCGCTCCCCGTTCCAGAGCAGCTTGCCGGTCATCCCCAGATGCACCGTCAGCACGCCGACATCGCACTCCAGCACAACGTGCTTCCCGTGACGCCGCACATGCAAGATACGCCGGCCCTCCAGCCCATCGAGCGGCGTCTTCACCACCAGCGGCTTCACCACCTCGACCGACACCACCAGCCGCCCGCGCAGCTTCGGCGCCAGGTCACCCACAATCGTCTCGACTTCAGGCAGCTCGGGCACTATGGCAAGTCGACCAGAATATCGTCACCCTCTACTTTGACCGCGTACGTCGCCACCTGGATGCCGGGGTTGTAATCGTGCTGCCCTGTCGTGCAATCAAACTCCCAGGCGTGCCAGGGGCACACCACTACTTTGCCGTGAAGCGCTCCTTGCCCCAACGGCCCGCCCCGATGAGGGCAGACTCCCTCGATCGCATGAATGCTGCCCTGTACATTGCAAATGGCAAGCTGCCTGTCGCCGGCAGCGACTTCGGTGAGGGCCCCAGGCGGCAACTGGCTCAACGTACAGACGGGTCGAAAGGGCATACTAAAATAACCTACCATGCGCCTCGTCGCCGTCCTCTTGATTGCGCTCTTGCTCTGGAGCTGCAAACGCGATTCCAGGCGCGCCGTCGGCGTGGTTCCCAAAGGAGCGAATCACATTTTCTGGCAGACCGTGCACGCCGGCGCCATCAAGGCGGCCCAGGAATTCGGATTTGAAATCGAATGGAACGCGCCCACGCTCGAGATCGACTCCAGCCGCCAGATCGGCATTGTCGAATCCATGGTGAACCGCCGCCTGGCCGGCATCGTGCTCGCGCCCGTTGACCGGAAAGCTCTCGTCGCCGTCGTCGAGCGCGCCGCCACAGCCGGCATCCCGGTTTGCATCTTCGACTCCGGCATTGATACGCGGCAGCGCATCTCTTACGTCGCCACCAACAACGAAGAGGGCGGGCGGATGGCGGCGCGGCGTCTTGGCGAAATCCTCGGCGGGAAAGGCAAAGTCGCCGTGATCGGCTTCATGCCAGGCAGCGCCTCCACCATGGAGCGCGAGCACGGCTTCCAGGACGAAGCGCGCTCGAAGTTTCCCGGGATCAACATCGTGGGCCTCCAGTTCGGGATGGCGGACCGCGCCAAAGCGATGGCCGTCACCGAGAACGTGCTCACCGCGCACCCTGATCTGGCCGGCCTGTTCGCCGACAACGAATCCAGCTCCGCCGGCGCGGTGCAGGCGCTGAAATCGCGCCATGCCAGCAGCGTCAGGATGGTTGCCTTCGACGCCTCCGATCAGTTGATCGCCGACATGCGCGGCGGCTGGATCGACTCCATCGTCGTCCAAAATCCCTTCCGCATGGGCTACGAGTCCACCAAAGCGATCGGCCTGTATCTGGAGGGACAGAAGCCGCCCGAACATGTCGACTCCGGCGTCGCGCTCATCAAACCGGAGGACCTCGAAAAGCCCGATGTCAAGGAATTGCTCTTCCCGGATATTCGCAAATATCTTTCGGCTCAATAGCGCTAGAATCGCGCTCGCAAGCTGCGGAACAGCCGCCTGCCTGGTGGGATATAATGCCCTGCCATGCTCCGCCGTGCGATTCTCTTCGCTCTCCTTTTCTGCTTCGGCCTGCGAAGCCAGCCCTACTACCCCGGCCCGCACGACGAATGGGAGCGCCGCACTCCAGCCCAGGTGGGCCTCGATCCCGCCAGGCTCGCCGAAGCGATCGCGTTCGCCAAAGCCAGCGAAACCAAACAGCCTCGCGACCTCGAATTGGTCCATTACTCGAGCTTCGGCCGGGAGCCGCACGGGGAAGCTGCCGGCCCGTTCAAACCACGTGGCGAGATGACGGGCGTCCTTCTGCGCAACGGCTACCTGGTGGCCGAATGGGGCGAGCCCTTTCGCGTGGACATGACCTTCAGTGCAACCAAGAGCTTCCTCTCCACCACCGTCGGGCTGGCGCTGGATCAGAGGCTCATCGCCAGCCTCGAGGGCCCTGTCCGCAAGTATGTTCCCGACGGGCTTTTCGACACCGCCCACAACGCGAAGATCACCTGGGATCATCTGCTCCGCCAGACCAGCGATTGGGAAGGGACTTTGTGGGGCAAGCCCGATTGGGCCGACCGGCCTCCCGCCCAATCGTCGCTGGTCGATTACATCGCCCGCAAGCGGAATGAGCCGGGAACCTCGTACAAGTACAACGACGTCCGCGTGAATGTGCTTGCGCTGGCCACGCTGCACGTCTGGCGAAAGCCCCTGCCCCAGGTGCTCAAGGAGATGGTGATGGATCCGATCGGCGCCAGCAACACCTGGCGCTGGCACGGCTACGAGAACTCCTGGATCGTGATGGATGGCGCCCGCGTGCAGTCAGTCAGCGGAGGAGGACACTGGGGCGGCGGGATGTTCATCAGCGCTCGCGATCAGGCGCGCTTCGGCCTGCTGACGCTGCGCCGCGGACGCTGGAAGGACCGCGGTGCGGATGGCCCTGACACCAACGCCCGCCGAACCAGGCTACGGCTTCATGAACTGGTTCCTCAACACCGGGCGAAAACGCTGGCCAAGCGCTCCCGAGAAAAGCTTCGCCCACATGGGCGCTGGATCCAACATCATCTATTGCGACCCCGAGCTGGATCTGGTCATCGTCGTGCGCTGGATTGATGGCAACGCCATGGACGGCGTCATTCAGCGCGTTCTGGCGGCGGTCCAGCAGCGGCGTTGAACCATCGCCGGCGCCTATTTCTTCGCCGGCCCCAGCCGGCACAGCGGATCCCCGATCACGATGTTCATCCAGCTTACCGCGGGGATCGCCAGGTAATAGCTCTCCGCCAGCGTCCGCCCTCCCAGATAGGCGGGAAATAAGTAATCCGGCCGCGGCGTGTACCGCAGAAACGGCTCCTCGATGTGGCCGGACGCGCCGGTTGCTCCTTCGTGAATGTAGTCCGCCGACAGTGTCTGCGGGCTCCCCTTGAACCACTTCGCCGAGTCGCCGTTGGACCACGTGCTGAGCTGCCATCCCTCCGGCGGCCGCTCGAACGTGCGCCCGTTCGTCGAGACATACTCCGTCACGATCGCTCCCGGCAGCCATTCAAAGTGCAGCCAACGCTCCTTGCGGTTGCGGTCATTCGAGCCCCACGAAGCGTAGCCGATCACATCTTTTTGCCTGCTCAGCACGAGGGGAGTTTCGTCGAGCACGACACGTCCGGCCGGCAACAGGACCGCTGCCGTCCGCAGCCAGTCGTTGCCGGTCTCCTCGCCGGCGGATTTCAGATCCAGCACCACCTGGCCCCGGTTTTCCGCCGCCATCGACCGGTCGATGATCCCGCGCACGTCCGCAAAGTCATATCCCGCCAGCCTCGTCACCAGGTACATGGGAAACGCCGGATGGGCGAAATCCGAATCACGCTGGCCAAAGAACGGATTCCGCAGCGGACCCGGCAACGGATGCTTGCGCCCTTTCATTTGCTGGTAGAGCAGTGTCAGCTCCGAGTCTACGCTGGCTGCCTCCGCCGTCATCCCGGCGCCGGGTCCCTGGATCACCAGAGGCACGCCCAGCGTTGTCACCAGGAAAAGAACGCGCTCTGCCAGGCTGCGTGATTCCAGACACCGCGCCACGGATGCCGCAATCTGCTGATCGTAGACCTGGCGGGAAACCCGTTCTTCAACGGCCGTCTCGAGGTAACAAACATTGTTCGCGGGGATCCCGCGGCGGCGGGCGTAGTACTCCGCAATGCTCTTGGATACGGCAGACGGCCGATTGGCCACCACCAGCACGTTCTCGGGTTTCTGCGCAGGCAGATTGCCCCCGCCCAGAATCGCCAACCCGAGCAGTGGGAGCGCAAGCACCTTACTTCAGCGTCTTTAAGTACTCAAGTACCGCCTCCGCATCTTTGGGCTTCAGCTTGTAACCCGGCATCGGCGGATCGGCCGGGTTGCCCTTGGGAGTTAACCCCGTCTGGAGATACTTGAGGATGGCCTCTTCGCCCCATCTTTGCCACAGGCGACCCTTGGGCGTCAGATCGGGCGAAGTCTTGTGCCAGCGCTCGATCGGCGTCATCGGCTGGAAATCGAGAGTCGCCCCTTTCAGCCATCGAGACCTGTCCAATTCTCCATTCGGCAGCTTAGGGGTATGACAATCGTGGCACTTGGCCACTTCTTCAACCAGGTACCGGCCATATTCGACCTTGTTCTCCTGGGCCGCGGTCCCAGCCGCGAAGAGCCCGCAAATGCTGCCAAATAGTAGTATTCTCTGAAGGTTCGGCATATAAGTCATGCTATAATCGCCGTCAGCTTGCCCGCAAGTAGCGCAGGCCTTGGGGCCTGCGTTCTCTCGTCTCCGCCACGCGGATGCGATGTGCGAAGGCCATGGACCTGGACCAGTTGCATACATTCCTCGAGATCGTGAGGTTGAAGAGCTTCTCGAAAGCGGCCCAAACCTGCTTTCGAACGCAGCCTGCCATCAGCGCGCAGGTGCGGCAACTGGAGCAGGAAGTCCATGCGCCTCTGTTCGAGCGGCTAGGGACACGCATCTCCGTCACCCCGGCGGGCAAGATCTTCGCTGAATACGCCGAGCAGATCCTGGATCTCCGCCGCCGCGCCCAGGATGCGATCAATGAGCTCGAGCGCATTCCCCGCGGCGAGCTGGTGATCGCCGCCAACGAAGCCACCTGCATCTACGTTCTGCCCGAAGTCTTCTCCGAGTACAAGAAGGACTTCCCAAACGTCCAGCTTCACGTGGACCGCAGCTATGGAGCGCGCGTGGTCGAAGCCGTCCTCAACAACCAGGCCGATTTCGGCATCAACCAGCTTCCGGTGGAAGAGAAAAAGCTTCAGGTTGTCAAGATCCACTCTGATGAAATCAAGGTGTTGATGCCTCCGGATCACCCGCTGGCCTCCAGGAAGACGGTCACTTGCCGGGATGTGGTTCCGCACCCGTTGTTGCTGCCCAAGTCAGGAACCACTCGACACCGCCTCAACTCCTGGCTTGAATCCGTCGAAGATATGATTCAGGTCTCGATGGAGCTGGATTCGACGGAAATGATCAAGCGATTTGTCATCGCCAGGCTGGGGCTCTCTTTTCTGGCCGTCTCGCATTGCCAGGAAGAAGTGCAGGCGGGCAAACTGAGTGCGGTGTCCTTGGGGCCGGAGCCCATGGTGCGGCGGCTCGCGTTGATTTATCGTAAAGACAAAGCCCTTTCCAAGGCGGCCCTCGGTTTCATCGAAGCCGTCCTCAAGCACGCCGGAAGGCACATCGAGGCGCCGGCCGCCAGCGCCTCCTGATCAGTCATGGAGCGTATCGTTCAGAGATTCTCGGTCGTTTATGTCACCTCCGGCAGGAAGACGAAAGTATTCCGCTCGCTCGAGGAGATGCCGGAGGACTTGCGCCAGAAGCTGATCCGGACGGCTCGCACCTCGCACGTGGATACGCTGATCATCGCCAACGAGAAGGGCCGGGAGTTGCTTCAGTCACAAGGGCTTCCGCGGCAGGAGCCCGTATCCGCGCCGCCGCCGGCCATGCCAGCCGCGCTGCGCTGGATCCTGCTGCTTGCTTTGACCACCGGCGCCGGGCTCCTGGTGACCTGGCTGCTCGAATACCGCTGAGCGCCGCCCCCCACCGAGTATTGCGTCTAATAAGTGGCGAATGCGATCCAGTAAGTGTGCAGCGGCACGGCGTTCCAACCCAGCACGCCGGCGGCAAACAGCGGCGCACTGAGGATCACGGGGGCCAGGCCCACCATGTAGAACGTCGTTTCTACCGCGCCAGCCACTCGACGCGGCGCTCGACCGGAAGGGAAGCCCGCGGCGTGCCCGGTCTCAGGGGATCGCGCTCGAGTTCGGCCAGGGACGCGTCGTCGTGCTGGGGGAGACGGCGATGATCACCGCCCAGCGTATCCGCGCGACCGACCGCGAGATGCTCATCGGAATGAGCCGTGGCGGCAACGACAACAAGCAGTTTGTGCTGAACGTGCTGCACTGGCTGTCGAAGCTGATTT
>JACQDF010000089.1 GCA_016201205.1 Acidobacteriota bacterium | reverse complement strand
AGCAGCGGGCGGCGTGCTCGAGAGTCAGGCTGTACAGCATGCCCGTTGGTTTACCACGGCCTCATCCTGAGCACAAGTCGGATCAGTTCAGCACGCGCTCGATGGTGTGAAACAGCAGATCCGGATTGATCGGCTTGGCAACGTAGGCGTCCATACCGGCAGCCAGGCAATGCGCCTCGTCCTCTTTCATGGCGTGGGCGGTGAGCGCGATCACGGGAGTGCGCACCCCGCTCCGCCTCTCCTGCTCGCGAATCCGGCTGAGTGCTTCCATGCCATCCATCACCGGCATCTGCAAGTCCATGAGAACCAGGTCATACGGGCAAGCCGCAAGCGCCTCGAGGGCTTCCGCCCCGTTGGCGGCGACGGTGACCAGGTGTCCGCGTTTTTCCAGCAGCTTCACGGCAAAACGCTGGTTGACGGCATTATCCTCGGCCAGCAGAATCCGCAGGCGGCGCATGGAGAGATTGGCCGCCGCCGGCGCCTCGTGCGGAACCGCGACCGGAGCGTGGATGGCCGACAGCAGGGCGTCCCCACACACCGGCTTCACCAGGCAGCCCGAGATTCGGAGCCGCTGCGCCTGCCGCCGCAAGGAATTGGCTCCAGCCGGGGGATTGCCTCAGTGAGATGGGCGGCGGAAACAACACTGGCGCCCCAGCCTGCCAGCATCCGCTCGATGGCGAGGCGGCTTGCCTGGTGCGCTTCCACCAGCAGAACGCGCATGCCGGCCCCTGGGTTCCGGACTCGGGGCGTCGAATCCTCGAGCGCCAGCCGCAGCTTTACCGTGAAAGAAAAGAGACTCCCTTTGCCCGGCTCGCTGTCCACTCGCAACACACCGCCCATCAGTTGCACCAGCCGCTGCGAGATCGCCAGGCCCAGGCCGGTTCCGCCGAAGCGCCGGCTGGTCGAGCCGTCAGCCTGTGTGAAGGATTCGAAGATTGCCTTCTGCCGGTCCTTGGGGATGCCGATTCCGGTGTCGCATATCTCAAACCGGAGCAGGATCCCTTCGGTCCCGGCCTGCTGGAGCGAGATCCGAACCACCACTTCTCCGGTTTCCGTGAACTTGATGGCGTTCCCGATGAGGTTGACGAGCACCTGCCGCAGCCGGTTGGCGTCGCCGATCAACCGCCGGGGCAGGTCCGGCTCGAGGTCGAGCGCCAGATCGAGGCCTCGCTCATGGGCGCGCAAAGCCTGCATACATACGGTCTCGGCGGCCATCGCATGCAGGTCAAACGGCGCTTCTTCCATGCTGAGCTTGCCTGCCTCCACCTTGGAAAAGTCCAGGATGTCGTTGATCACCGTGACCAGCGACTCGGCCGAACTTTTCACCATGGTCAGGTTCTGGCGCTGCTCCACTGTCAGCGCCGTATCCAGCGTCAGCTCCGTCAAGCCAAGAATGCCGTTCATTGGGGTGCGGATCTCATGGCTCATGTTGGCCAGGAACTCGCTCTTCAGGCGCGCTGCCATCTCGGCTTTCTCCTTGGCTTGGGCCAGCTCGCGATTGAGGTTCATCAAGTCCGCCGTGCGGGCGGCCACCTGCATCTCGAGCTTTTCGCGCTGCCGGCCGAGCGCCTCATCGCGCGCCTCCATGCCGGAGAGCATGGAATTGAATTCGTCAATCAACACGCCGGCTTCGTCAGTGGTCTCTTTGGGCACACGCACGGAGTAGGTCTTCTGATCGGAAATGGTTCGGGCGGTCCGCGCCAGCCTGAGAATCGGCCCGGTCACCATGCGCCCGATGTAACGAGAGACCAGGATAGACAGCACAACGCCGCCTGATACAGAGGCACAGCAAAACCAGATGAACCAGCGCAAGTCTTGACTGCTGTCCACACGCTGGCAGTAATAGAACGCCAGGCAGGTGAACAGTTGAGCCAGCAAGCCTGCCGCTGCGAGGATCGCGAGGATCTTGCGCCGGATCGAGGCTCCGCGGAAGAGGGCTGCCAATAGTTGCTCCCTATCTGCTCATCGGACGCCCCGCCCGCCGTTTGACTTATTCGTATCGCAGCGCTTCGGCCGGCAGAATGCGTGTTGCGCTCCGGGATGGGTACAGTGTCGCCAGCAGGCTGACCAGGATCGCTCCCGCGCCCACCCATACCCCGTCCCACCAGCGCGGCTCGAAGGGCACAAAGCTCAGCGAATACACTTGTTCATCAAGGCGAATCCAGCGGTACTCGTGCGCCAGGTGGCTCAATCCATATCCCAGTACCAGACCCAGCAGGGTTCCGATCGCTCCGATGATCAAACCCTGGTACACAAAAATGCGCCGGATCTGCTCGCGCCGCGCTCCCATCGACATCAGCAGGGCGATGTCGCGGTGCTTCTCCATTACCATCATCACCAGCGAGATCAGAATATTGAGCGCTGCCACCAACTGGATGAGCCCGATGGTGACCACGGTCACCGCGCGTTCCATGCGAAGCGCATTCAGCAGTTGCTTGTTTTGCTCCATCCAGTGGGTGGGCGCCAGATCAGGTCCGCAAACGCGCTCGACTGCCTTTGCCACATCGACTGCCTTCTCAATGGGGCGCACCTTCAGCTCGATGGAGTTGGCCACGTCGCCCACGGACAGCACGCGCTGAACGGCTTTCATCGACGTGAAAGCCCAAGCCGAATCGAGGTCATAGAAGCCGGATTCAAAGATTCCAACAACACGGAACGGATAATAGGCAGGACGAGGGCCGAAGGGTGTCAGCTCGCCTTGCGGGCTGATCACGGTGATGCGGCTGTTGAGCAGCATTCCAGTGGACTGCGCCAGGCGCGACCCCAGGATCAGGCCGGGGACGCCGTCCGCGCGATCGAGCTCCTCGAGCGAGCCGTCTTTCAGGATGCGTTCGAGATCAGCGCGGTGCGCTTCCGATTTCGGATCGATCCCTTTGAGCACAGCGCCGGCGGATTGAAGCGGGCCGGAAAGAAAAACGCTTCCATAGAGAGTGGGAGCGGCGGACTCGACGTAGGGCAGAGCGCGCACTTTGGCGGTCAGGTTCCGCCACTCGAGGATGCCCGTCCCGGGCGTCTTTTCCAGAATGCTGACATGCGCCGTAACGCGCAGCAGGGTGCGTTGCAGGGTGCCGCGAAATCCGCTGTTAATGGCCAGGGCGATGATCAGCGCCATCACACCGGCGGCCACGCCGAGAATCGAAATGGCGGTGATCAGGGAAATGACAGCTTGTTTTCGCCTGGCCGTCAGGTAGCGGACGGCAACGAAGATCTCAAAGCGAGGCCCGGCGCCGGGGACCGGATGCTGGAGTCGGACTCTCACCGCGGAAGCGCTCTCCGGCCGCAGAGGCTACTGCACGTGCGCAAGCACGGCCGGCTCGAGCATCGAAATGAGATTCCCGTGCGCGTCGAACTCGATGTCCTGCGCTGTCCCCACCACCTCGAGGATAGGGTTTTTGCGGATTTCCGGGAGCAGGTTTTCGCTCAACAGAACCGGCGACAGCTCGAGCGTGTTGCGAATCCAGCCGATGGTCACGTCCTCCGCGTTGAACTTGCCTACCGTCGACCAGATCTTCTCCAGACACTCGCGATCCGTGGGGAAATGAATGGGAGTGCGAATGGCCGCCGGCGTCGAAGCGGTGAGGGAGTTGATGCGCGTCGGCGTCCAATCGATTTTCCTGTACAGCCTGTCGGAGATGACATCCGCCATCCCCAAACCGACGGCATTGCCGTAACTGACGGAACTCAGATCACGGATGAAGATCCTCTCGATGAGCGGAGTATCAGGCCAGGGATTGTATTGGCCGTGCACGCCGCGGTTCACCACTTTGGTATCCATGCCAGCGCCGCTGATGTTCTTGCCAATTTCATCGAGGATGAGGATGTCGAGATGCTGCGCCGGGATCTTGCCCATCCAGGACTTGGCCAGTCGGAGCAGATCCTCTTCCTTTTTCTCCATGACCTCGACGGGAACCGGCGTCAGTTGCGCGGTGTTGTGATAGGCGTCTTCGAGAATCGCCAGCCCGCCGAGAATCTTGCCGGACTTCAGCACCTGGCGGCCGACGCTGCGAATGACATTTTCCAGGCCCAGCCGGAAGGCGTGGGTATGATAGCGCTGGGCGCCGGCGAACTTGCCCAAGCCGATGGCCATCATTTTGAAGAGGCCGCTTTCGATCTTACCGATGTAGTCGGTATGCCACTTCACGCGGCCCACCAGCATCACTCCGTCGCTTTCAAAAGCGCTGCGATCCATGAACGCTTCGATGCCTTCCGGCGTCGAACCCAAAGGAACCACATCCAACAGGCTGATGACCGGGCAGCCCATGGTGGCTTCATGGATGCCGTAATGCGCCAGCACGTCGGCCTGGCCTTCGGCAGTGGCAGCGCCGTGGCTTCCCATGGCGGGGAAGATGTGCGGCTTCAGCCCGTGAGCCTTGCAATAGTCAACCACGGCCCGAACGATGGTGGCGATGTTGGTGATGCCGCGGCTGCCAACGCCGATCGCCACTCGCCCGCCTGGCCGCACGCGGCCGGCGAAACCCGACGCATCGAGCTGTCTGGCGGCTTCCGCCGGAATGTCACCAATGCTTCGATCAGGAAAGTTCTGCTTGACCAGCAGCAGGCGGGACAGATTCATAAAGCAAGTATAACAAGAGCGGTCAGCGATCAGCTCTCAGCTATCTATGCGTGTTCGCCGCCCATTTCCCATTCGCGCTCGAGCATGCGGGTGTACTCACCGGAAGCGAACAGGTCGAACTGGAAGTTCTTGCAGCGGATCTCGGTGAACGGCGCCATCTGCT
>JACQDF010000096.1 GCA_016201205.1 Acidobacteriota bacterium | reverse complement strand
CCCACTGGTCCAGAATCTGGCCGACGACATACTCGCCAGAGTTGACAGACTGCAGCCGATCCGGCTCTGAAAAGGGCGTCTTCACGCCGGATTCAGGTTGGAAGACAGTTTCTTCGTCCGCGACATCGCATCCTCCCATGCGCTGGTGCAATACGATTGCCTGCTGAGCCGGGTGCGCATGGAAAGCGACCGCCACGTATTCACGGCGTCCGGACTCGTGATTCCACGGCCGGTTCTGGACGTGTTCCTCGACTGGGTCCGGGAGGAGAAAGAGGCGTCGGGCATGGAGTGGCGGCCATTCCTGAGGACACGCAATCACCTGTTTGGCCCGAAACTGGATCAGATGAGCGAGCAACGGGCAGCCGGATTACGAGTGGTGACGGCGGAAGGCGATGACCTTGTTTTCTCAAACGCCACCTACAGGGTGCGTGACCGCAATGCTGTCGTCGAAGCGCTCGAGCGCTGGCCGGACTTTCAGCGCGCCCCGGAGGAAGGCGAAGAAGCGCAATTCGTGTGGCTCGAGGATGGCAAGCGGGTGCTCGGGCGCCTCAGCGTCCACCAGGACCGGCTCAGGCTGGAATGCTCCTCGAGACAGCGCCTCAAGCGCGGAGCAGAACTGCTCGGGCGGCTGGCCGGAGGCCTTCTCGAAGCAGGGCCCCGCGACTTTCAAAGCATCCATTCCGCCCGGCGGTCGCGGTCCGGGTTGCCGAAGAAAGCTTTGCCCGAGGCTCTGTCTCCGGAAGTGGAAAAGGAATTGATCTCCAGGTTTTACGAGGAGCACTACCGGACGTGGGCGGACAACCCGCTGCCGGGGCTGGACGGGCTGACTCCGCGGCAGGCAGCAGCCGACCCAAAGCAGCGCGACCGCCTCCACAGTTTGCTGAAGATGATGATGAATATCGAGCTTCGGAAACAGAAAGACGGCGTGCCTTGGTTCGATTTCTCGGGAATCCGCAAGGAGCTTGGATTCCAGGACTGAGGGTTGCCGTGGGGTGGCCAATCCTGGCCGCAAGCCGGCCTTCCGGCCGGCTGGACCCGCTGGAAAGCAGGTCCGCAGCCTGAAAAAGCTGCCCCACGTTACCGGCGCGGTTTTTCCGGATCCGTGCTGATCCGCACCAGTTCTTCCTGCCTGGCGGCCGGCCGCGGCGGCGCCAGAAGTTTTCCCGCAAAACGTGAGAAATGCGCCAGCCGCTCAACCAGCGGCAGCAGTTTTCTTACCGTCTCGCCGTGAAATACGAGGCTCCCCGCCACCAGCGCGGGATGAGGAATGGTGGTGCAGCATTTCGAACAGATGTCGATCTCGCCGGCGCGGCCTTCCACGTGTAACTGCCGCATGCGCCGCATCTCAGTGGAATGGAAGATCTCGCCAATGCTCCGCTCGGCGACGTTCCCGATCGGCCTGCCGTCCAGCATGTAGCTCTGGCAGCACGGATACACATCGCCGCTGTGCTTCACGTACATGGGACCGCGCCACAAATAGTGGCAAGGGTGCTTCCAGTCTTCGGCGGCGTGTCCCGCGGCGGGCTGCATCAGGTTTGTTTCATCCTCCTTGATGCGGACCTGGTCCACGCCGGGCGCCGCCTTCCAGAATCGAATGAAATCCTCCACTTCGCCGGCGTTGCGTTCCATCCGCACCATCTGCACCACCACCTGGACGGGCGCGCCCTGTTCCTGCTTCATCCGCGCGAACCGCACAAAGTTGTCGCGCACTTTTTCAAAACGCGCGCCTTTGCGGTAGTATTCGTAGCTCTCCTTGGTGGCTCCGTCAAAACTCAGGGTGACGTGCTTCAGCGGCCCTCGCAGCAGCCGTTCAGAGGTCTTCTCGTCCAGAAGCGTGCCGTTGGTGGAGAGCAGCGTGGAAATGCCGTGCCTCTCGCAGTGCTCGATCCGGTCGAAGATCTTCAGATCGAGGAACGGCTCCCCCAGCCCGATCAGCATCATGTGCTCGGCGGTTCCGGCCGTTCCCTCCACCAGCCGCTCGAAGATCTGGTCCGCCATGTCCTCCTTCGGCTGCCGGTGCGTCTCCCGCGGGCACATCGGGCAGTACAGGTTGCACTTCGCGGTCGTCTCGACGATATACTCCACCGGCAGGCCGCGGACGTCGGACCGCCGGCTCAGATAGGCCCACAACAGCTTTGCCCGGTTCCATGCCCCCATGGCGCGTAAGCTATTATTGTCGCCCAGAAATGTTGACCGCATTTCCCTCCCCCGTGCGTTTTCTAATGGGCGCCGGCCCCCTGGGGCAGGGCAGGGGAGTGCTGTTCACAGACCAGTCGGCAGATGCTATGCTTCCCTCACCAGACCCATCCGCTCAAATCAGCGACAATTAGGGAAGGAGTCATTCGTGGCCAAATACGGGTATACGGTTATCTACGAACAATTGGAAGAAGGTGGCTATCAGGTCATCGTGCCCGCCCTGCCTGGAATCGTCACCTACGGCCGCACGCTGGATGAAGCCCGCGAGATGGCGCAAGACGCCATCGGTTGCCACATCCGCGGTTTGCTCAAGGACAACGAAGAGATTCCCGAAGATCCTTTTGCCGCCGGTCAGCCAGTACAAGAAGAGATAACCGTCACCGTCTGAGGCCCATGTCTCGCTTTGGCAGCCTCAAACCCCGAGAAGTTCTGCGCGCACTGCAGAAGGCCGGATTTTACATTCACGAAACCAGCGGCTCCCACGTCCACCTCAAACACCGGGTTAAGCCAGGCCGAGTCACAGTGCCAAATCACCAAGGGTTTGATCTGCCGAAGGCCATCGTGCGGAGCATCATCCGCCAGGCCGGTTTGACGAACGATGAGTTTGCCGACCTCCTCAATCAGTAGCCTCTACGAAGCCTAAGCGCTCTTAGGGTCCAGTGTGACCTTGAATCAAGGCATTTTCTCGATGGTTTGGTGACCAGGCACGCGATCCTGCTCAGCCCTGCGCTCTCGGTGCGCGGGGAACGCTACCAGGTGATGGAGGGCAAGACGCCGAGATCACGGTTTCCCATTTTCTTGTGCAGGAACACGCCCGCGCTCCGGGCGACATGGGTCGTACGCAGGCGGACCCCTTTGCCTTAAAATAGAGCCCACATGCTCATCGCCGTCACGGGCGCCGGAGGATTCCTGGGACAGCGCCTCCTTCAGAGGCTCTCCAGCGAAGGCCACGATGTGCATATCGTCGGCCGTCGCCGCCCTTCCACGATTCCGCCCACGGTTCGATTCTCGGCATGGGATGCGCTCCAGGATGAGTTTCCCACCAGCGCGCTCGAGCACTCGGATGCCATCGTCCATCTCGCCGGCGAGCCGATCGCGCGGCGCTGGACACGCGACGCAAAACAGCGCATCCGCGCCAGCCGCGCGGGCGGCACCAACGCCCTGATTCGCGCTCTCGCCAAGCTGCCCCGCAAGCCTCACACGTTGATCGCCGCGTCGGCGATCGGCTTCTACGGAGATCGCGGCGAAGAGGTGCTGACCGAGACCTCTCGGGCAGGCTCCGGCTTTCTCCCCGAAGTTTGCTCGGAATGGGAACACGCCGCCGCCAAGGCAGCCGATTACAGCATCCGCCCGGTCCATCTCCGGATCGGCATTGTTCTTGGCCCCGAAGGCGGCGCCTTGAAGAAGATGCTCCCGCCCTTCCGGCTTGGCCTCGGCGGTCCGGCCGCCTCCGGCCGCCAGTGGATGTCCTGGATTCACGCCGAGGACGTCGCCGGCCTGGTTCTGTTTGCTCTCGGGAACGCCGCCTTGCAAGGCCCGGTGAACGCCGCTGCGCCGAACCCGGTTCGCAACGCGGATTTCGCCAGGGCGCTTGGGGCTGCCTTGCGCAGGCCCGCATTTCTGCCGGTCCCTTCTCTTGCTTTGAAGCTGATGTTTGGGGAAATGGCGGAATTAGTGCTGGCAAGCCAGCGCGTCCGGCCAGAGGCCGCACTGGCGGCCGGTTACCGCTTTCGGTTCGAAGACGTAAACGCCGCTCTTACCGATTTGCTGAGAGGGACGGAGGCCAAAGTCGGCCGCTAAAAATCGTCCTGCGATTCCTTTTTCTTCTTTCCCTTCCGCCGCAGGATGATGGCCACCACGCACAACACCGCGAGGACCCCGCTGATGATTTGCACCCACTGCTCCTGGTTCATTCGTTACGCTCCGGTTTTTTGCTTGATCGTATCCACCAGCTCCTTCACCGCGGCGGCGCTCTTGTCGAGCATTGCTTTCTCCCCGGCCGTGAGCTGCACTTCGTAGACCTTCTCGATGCCCATCGCGCCCAGTTTCACCGGGACGCCGACAAACAGGCCATTGTACCCATATTCGCCCTCCAGATGAGCGGCGCACGGAAGCACTTTCTTCTTGTCCTTGAGGATGGACTCGACCATCTCCACGGCGGCTGCGCTTGGCGCATAATAGGCGCTGCCCGTTTTCAGGTGCTTCACGATCTCCGCGCCCCCGTCCCGCGTTCTTTGGACGATGGCGTCCAGCCTGGCTTTGTCGATCAGCTCGGTCACCGGAATGCCCGAGACGGTTGTCAGACGCACCAGCGGCACCATGGTATCGCCGTGCCCGCCCAGCACCAGCGCCTGAATGCTCTCCACCGAAACGCCCAGCTCCATCGCCAGGAACGTCCGGTACCGCGCCGTGTCGAGAATGCCCGCCATGCCGATCACCCGGTTGCGCGAGAATTTCGACACCTGGAACGCCGTCCAGCACATCGCGTCCAGCGGATTGGTCACCAGAATCAGAATCGCGTTGGGCGAATACTTCACCGATTGTTCGGTGGACGCTTTGACGATTTCGTAGTTTGCCATCAGCAGATCGTCGCGGCTCATGCCCGGCTTGCGGGGAAAACCGGCCGTAATCACCACGATGTCGGAATTTGCCGTCGGCTCATAATCATTCGAGCCGGTCACCATTACGTCGTAGCCTTCCACCGGCCCCGACTGCAACAGATCCAGCCCCTTGCCCTGCGGCACTCCCTCGACAACATCCACCAGCGCCACGTCCGCGAGCTCTTTGCCGGCGATCCGGAGTGCGCAGTTTGCGCCGACATTGCCGGCGCCGACTACGGTTACTTTTTTATGCATATGAGAACCTCGCTGAAATAAAAGGGAAACCCCGAATGGAATTATAACAGCCCGTCGCGTACGCCTCCGGCCTGCGTGCGTGCTTACGGCCCGGAGGGCTATGCTACAACTTATGCCCCAGACCGCGGTCGCCTACATGGAGCGGCAAAAAGAGCGGGTCCGCGCCATGCGGCCCAGGAAAAGGATCGTCTTTCCGGAAGGCGGAGACGCGCGGATTCTGGGCGCCGCCAGGCGGCTCGCCGTGGACGCACTTGTGGAACCGATCCTGATCGGGGTGGCGCCCAAAGACCCGCCGCCAGGCGTGCAGTTCATCGATCCGGCGTCATCGCCCAAGCTCAGCGCCTACACGCGCATCTACTACGAGCGGCGGCGCTCCCGCGGAGTGACTCTGGTGGAAGCAGGGGAAATCACCGCCCGGCCGCTCTATTTTTCCGCTCTCATGGTGGCCTCCGGCGACGCGGACGGCTTCGTCGGCGGCGCTGCGAATACCACCGCCGAAACGGTGCGCGCCGCTCTCCATTGCCTCGGTCCCGCTCAAGGCGTCAAGACGGTCTCGAGCGTGTTCCTGATGGCCGTCCCGGATGCCAGCGCCGGCCACCAGGGCCTGCTCGCTTTTGCCGACTGCGCGGTGGTGATCGAGCCCAGCGCCGTCGAGCTGGCCGAGATCGCCATCGCGACAGCGCGCTCGACGCGCGCCCTGCTGAACACCGAGCCCGTGGTCGCATTGCTGTCGTACTCAACCAAAGGGAGCGGCAAGGGAAAGCGCATCGACCAGATCGTCGAAGCGTTGCGGATCGCGCGCGAGCGCGACCCGGGTCTGCACATTGACGGAGAGCTGCAAAGCGACGCCGCTCTGGTCGAGGCGGTTGGCCGCTCCAAAGCGCCCGGTTCGACGGTCGCCGGCCACGCCAACACGCTGATCTTTCCCGATCTGATGTCCGCCAACATCGCCTACAAGCTGGTGGAGCGGCTGGGAGGCGCCGCCGCGATCGGCCCGTTCCTGCAGGGGCTCGCCAAGCCGGCCAATGACCTGTCGCGCGGCTGCTCGGAACAGGATGTCTATTCGGTGGCGATTGTGACGGCGTTGCAGGCTGCCAGCGCCGCGTGAGGTGCACCTGATGCCCCGGACTGCTTTGGTTTATCACGATGGTTACGATCTCAACTTCGGAGACCACGTGTTCCCTTCCATCAAGTACAGGCTCATCCGGCAGAAGCTGATCAGCCTCGGCTTTGCCACCCCGGACTGCTTCCATTCCCCCGAGCCGGCCTCGGACGAAGACCTGCTGCTGGTTCACACGCCGGAATGGATTCAGAAGCTGAAGCAGGGAACGCTGAGCTACACCGAGCTTCTGCGCCTCGAGGTTCCCTATTCCCAGCAAATGGCCCGCGCCTTCTGGCTGGCCGCCGGGGGCACCATCCTGGCGGCACAACTGGCGCTCGGGCACGGCGCAGGCTACAACACCGGCGGCGGATTCCATCATGCTTTTCCCGGCCACGGCGAGGGCTTCTGCGCGATTCACGACGTGGCCGTCGCCATCCGTAAGCTGCAAAAGGAGGGCCTCATCCGGAGAGCGATGGTGGTCGATTGCGACGTGCATCACGGCAACGGCACCGCGGGCATCTTCGCCGGCGATGCCAGCGTCTTCACCCTCTCCATTCACCAGTTCCGCAACTATCCCAGCGAGAAACCGCCTTCCACCATCGATATTCACCTCCCTGATGGCGCAGGCGACGAAGAGTACCTGGCCAAGCTGCGCAACGCCTGCCAGGTCGCGGTTCCCGGCTTCCGCCCGGATATGATGTTCTATGTCGCAGGCGCGGATCCCTACATCGAAGATCAGCTTGGCGGGCTCAACATCAGCATCGACGGGCTCAAAGAACGGGACCGCGTTGTGATCGAGATCGCGCTCCGCCACAAGGTCCCGGTTGTGATTACGCTGGCCGGCGGCTACGCCCGCGAGGTCGAGGATACCGTCATGATCCATGCCAATACCGCCCTGATTGCCGAGGATGTGCTTGGCGACATCGGCTTCCCGTAGCTCCGGCGGCGCTGCCCGCGGATTTACACTAAAGGTAGGATGCTGCGGCTGCCTGCACTATTCTTGTTCATCCTCTTTCTCGGTCCGCTGGTCCGCGGGGAGACTTTACTCGTGCTGCCCTTCTTCAATCAGACTGCCCAGAGCAGTCTGGACTGGATTGGGGAAAGCATCGCCGAGAACATTCGCGAAGCGCTGGCGGCCGAAGGGGTGCTCATCACTTCGCGTGAAGACCGCCAGGAAGCGCACCGGCGTCTGGGGCTTAAGCCCTACGCCCTGCTGACCAAAGCGTCTGTGCTCAAGGTCGCCGATGTGGTCGATGCCGGCCAGGTTATTTTTGGACGCTTCGGGCTGGATCCGAAAGCATCGCCCGGCTCCCGCGGCTCGCTGCGCATTACCGCTCAGATTCTGGACCTGCGCGGCGTCCGCAGCGGCCCGGAATTCGTCGCCATCGGCGCGCTCGAAGACCTGGCCGCCTTGCAGACTCATGTGGCCTGGCGAGCGCTTCAGTTTGTCCTCCCCCAGACCTCTCCTTCCGAAGAAGAATTCCGCAAACGCCGCCCTCCGGTGCGCGTGGATGCAATCGAGTATTATGTGCGCGGTCTGGTCGCCACCGACGACGAACAGAAGCATCATTTCCTGACCCAGGCGGCCCGGCTGGACCCGGGCTTCTCCCCTCCCTGCTTCCAGCTCGGCAAGCTTCAATGGGAAAAAGGGAACTACCGCGCCGCCGACGAATGGTTCCAAAGGGTTCCCGCTTCCGATCCCCACTCCCGGGAAGCTACTTTTTACCGCGGTTTGTCGCTTTATCATTTAGGAGACTATGCGGGAGCTCAAACCGCGTTTGAAATCGTCGTGAACCAGGTCCCGTTGAACGAGGTCTACAACAATCTCGGAGCCGCGCAATCCCGCCGCGGCTTTCCCGAGGCGATCACCAGCTTTCACAAGGCTTTAGAGGGCGACAGCAACGATCCCGACTACCATTTCAACCTCGGGTACGCCCTCTGGAAGAAAGGAGAGTTCGAGGCCGCCGCCGAAAGCTTTCGCGCCGCCTTGCAGCGCGATCCTGACAACCAGGAAGCCACCGTTCTGCTCGGCCGATGCCTGAAACGGACCGGCCCCCGCGCCGGAGATCCGAAAAGTGAGGGCATGGAGCGCCTGAAGCACGATTTCAAGGAATCCGCATTCCTGCAACTCCGGTCGATCCTGGAGGGAAACAGGCAGTGATTTCTTTTTTTCAGTTTTTCCGGAAGAGGCTATAATCGAAAAGTTGATGCTGGAAGCCTACGGCCTGTCAGATCTTGGCTGCGTTCGAAAGAACAACGAAGATTATTGCCTGCTGGCTCCCGACCTGGGCCTCTATATCGTCGCCGACGGTATGGGCGGGGCGCGGGCTGGAGAGCATGCGTCCCAGCTTGCCTCCGAAACAGTGGCCGAATTCATCTGGAAGGCAGGCAACTCAGACGCCCAAACCCTGGTGAAAGCATTTGAAGAAGCCAACCGGGCGGTGAAAGACGCCGCCTCTCACGATGCCGGCATGGAAGGTATGGGGACAACCCTGGTGGCGGTTCTCGAAGCCGGCGAGGACCTGCTGCTTGCCAGTGTTGGGGACAGCCGCGCTTATCTGTTTCAGGATCATCACTTGATGACTGTCACCGAAGACCAGACGTGGGTCAACGAAGTAGGCCGCCGCCTCGGGATTGATGAGGACACTTTGAAAGGCCACCCGTTGCGGCACGTACTGACGATGGCGATCGGGGTCAGCTCTCCGCTACGAATTTTGTCGTATAAGATCCGGCCTAACCCCGATGACTACCTCCTGCTGTGCTCCGACGGCCTCCACGGCGTCGTCCCCCTCGAAAAAATGGAGGAAGTGCTAAAAAGCAAGCAATCTTTTGAGGCCAAATGCCACTCTCTCATTGATGCGGCGAGAACAGCCGGCGGGCCTGACAACATTACCGTCGTTTTGCTCCGCGCCAGGACGCCTGAGCAGGGTTCTACTTAGCCGCACCTCCGCTTGCTCACGCGCGCGGCTCAGAAAACGCTTCCGAGCCGCGTTGGCGAGCGCCTGGTGCCTATCGAGCCTGCTTTGCAGCGGGCAATCTCCAACTCCTTCTTCCATTTCCATTCAAATCACGGAAGGGAATGGAACTACCGTGCAGGCTGGCGCACGCTCTTACGGCGGGATCGCCGTTCTTGTCACCGACGAGAGAAAGGAGCCAGCTCCCCAAGCCAGGGTCACCTTCCGGCTGCCCGATGAAGGGCCAAGCGGCCTGTTTCCAAATGGCCAGCGGACGGAGACAGCGGCCACTGATCGCCAGGGCCGTGCCTCGATCTGGGGGATTCGCTGGGGCGAAACGCCCGGGATTTGCAACATCGTGATCACAGCGAAGGTAGCCGGCGCTACGGTCGGCGTCAACGCCCGAGTCACGATCGTTGCAAAAGCCAGGGGAGAGGCTTCGTTCGAGATTCCGATTGCTCCGCCCAAACCCGCCGACGCTGGGCCACTGTCCCCTCCAACGCCGCCCACCGCCACTCCGCCGGCGTCCCGGCCCGGAGTTGTCTTCACGCGCAAATCCGGGGAAGCGGAACGAATCCCGGGGGCCAACCGCAAGTGGCTTTGGATATCGCTGAGTGTGGCAGGAGCAGTCGGCGGCGGGCTCGCCTGGCATTTTTCCCAACAACCCGCTCCCACACCTGCTCTCATTTCCGGGCCGCGCCTGACTTTGGGGCCCCCGGCGATTACGATCGGAAAACCATGAGCGCAATCACACTGTTTCTCCTGGTCCAAGCCGCGATCAGCCTGCCTCCGCTAGGCTTCCTCCGCCAGCCGGACGGACGCCTCTGCGCCCTGTATGGGGTTCGAGGCAGTTTTTCCATCGGCGAGCCACTGCCCGAGGAAATCCTTGCCGCCCTCGAATGGGGCGCCGCGCGGCTCTACAAGACGCCATCCGTGCTTCGCGCCGCCAACCACATCCATGAGGCGCCCGGGCCGGCACTGTTTGCACCCGATGCCAGTAATGGGCTCGTGTATGTCCTGCTCCCCGAGGCCGGTGAACTGGCGGTCTATTCGCCCGGCAACCTGCGGATTCAATTAGTTCCGGAACTGCCCCGCCACATTATCGCCTTTGCGAAGGCAGGCGCCCGTCTCCGCCTGGTTACCCGGCAAGCCACCAGCTTCCAGATCTATGCAATGGACCCGGTTACCTGGAGCATGGCCCCGGCCGGTCCCCCCTGGAATGCGGCCGCCGCCACGCTGGACCGCCAAGGGGAACTGTGGACCGCAGAGGACCGCCTGGTTCGCTCCGGCGGCCGGCTTTGGCTCCTCGAAGAAGCCGTGTTGAGTCTTCAGCCGTTGGAAGATGGCTGGATCGTGGCGGAGACGTCCGGGAACCGCTATCTGCTGCGGCGCGATTCCGCCGAAGAATATGTTGCGCCCACAAACCTTCCATAAAGCCCGTCTGCTGCTGATCTTGCTCCTCCCGGCCACCGTGCTGGCGCAACTCGATGTGCTCACTGTCACCGCGGGCGAAGAACGGGCAGCCGGCGGGCTCGTCAATATGGGGAGCGCCTGGACCGGGGAGCCCCTGGACGTTCTTTTCCGTGTCCGGAACCGGGGCGTCTCGCTGGCAACCCTGAGCACACTCACGATCCAAGGGGCTGGATTCTGGCTTCACCAGGAGCCGGGCACGCCGTTCTTTCTCGCGCCGGGATTCACGCTCGATTTCTACGTGCGGTACCTTTCCGAGCAGCCTGCCGGCGACGCACGCGGCGCTCTGCGCGTCAATACCGCCACCATTACGCTGGTGGCCGCCGCCCGGGCGGCGCCGATCCTGTACGCGGTGGAAGAAGACGGCGTCCGGTTGCGCCGCGCCGTTGGACAATCCACTGTCTTTCCGCCTGTCGAGCGCGGATCGCGATCCGTGCGTCGCTTCCTGCTCGAGAACCCGCATCCAAGCCCCGTCAGCGTGGTTGTCATCAGCGTATCCGGTGATTCCTTTCAGATGCCGGCGCCACCGGCGGCGCCGCTGCGGCTGGCATCGAGCGAAACGCGGAGCCTCGAGATTTTCTTCCAGCCCGCCACCAGCGGCTTGAAGACCGGCGCCCTGATCCTTGACGACCGCCGCTATCCGCTCGAGGGCGTCGGCCGGGAGCCGCCGTTTCCCAGGCCGCTGCTCTCGCTGCCTCCCACTTTGCCCAGCGCGACGCAGGCCCGCATCGGAGTGCGCTTCGATTCGACGTCACGCGCCGAAGGCTCGGGAACCCTGCGGTTCGAGTTCCAGCCTGCCATGACCGGTCCCGACGATCCTGCCATTGTCTTCCCCGCCACCAACCGCCGCAGCGTTTCTTTCCAGGTGCGTTCCGGAGAGACGCAGGCCTTGTTCGGATCGCAGACCGAGGCGATCTTTCAAACCGGGACAACGGCGGGCAGGCTGCGATTCATCGCGGAGGCCGGCGGATTCACGGCCGAAGCCTCGGTCACCATCGCCCCTTCGACGGCCGCCATCGACACCATCACCGCCCTGCGGGGCCTCGATATTCTCGATCTCACCGTCAAAGGCTACGACAACACGCGCTCCGCTTCCGAGGTGGCGTTCACTTTCTACGACCGCGACGGCCAGCCGATCGAGCCGGGCGACTTGCGCTCGGATGTCGCGGAAAAATTCCGCCGCTACTTTGAAACCGCCCCGGCCGGAGGCTTGTTCGCGCTGCGCGCCGTCTTCCCAGCCACCGGCTCGACGGTTTCCATTGCCGCCGTCGAGATCGAATTTCGCAACCAGGCCGGCTCGCGGCGCTCCGAGCGCATCCAGTTCTGAGGCACACGCTCGCACAACGCGCCGGGCCTACCGGCAGCCGGCGGGTTCCTCACTGTTTATGCTGGAGAAGTGAAGCCCGTCGCACTGACCATCGCCGGATCCGACCCCAGCGGCGGCGCCGGCATTCAGGCGGATCTGAAGACATTCCACCAGTTCGGCGTCTATGGGGAAGCCGTCATCACGCTCATCACGGTGCAGAATACGCAAGGCGTCAGCGCCGTCGAGTGCTTGAGCCCAGGCCTCGTTGAGAGCCAGATCGGGGCCGTCACATCCGACATCCCACCGCAGGCGGCCAAGACGGGCGCGCTCGGCAATACCGGGATCATGGAAGCCGTGGCCCGCCAGGCGTCTTCCTTTTCTTTTCCACTGGTGGTCGATCCGGTGATGATCAGCAAACATGGAGCGCCCCTGATCACCGAGGAAGCCCGGCGGGCGATGGCGGAGCTGCTCCTGCCACGCGCATTCCTGATCACTCCCAATCTTTACGAAGCCGAAGCGCTGGCCGGCTTCCCCGTCCGCGCGCTCGAGGACATGATTCAGGCCGCCGGCCGCCTGCGGCAGATGGGCGCGCGGGCGGTGCTGGTCAAGGGAGGCCATCTTTCAGGCGAAGCGACCGATCTGCTGCTGGCCGAAGACGGCATGCTGCACGTGTTCCCATCGGAGCGCATCCAAACGCCGCACACCCACGGCACCGGCTGCACCTACTCGGCGGCGATTACGGCTTCGCTGGCCAAGGGGCTGCCGTTGCAGGAAGCGGTTTTGAAAGCGAAACAATTTATTACTGAAGCGCTTCGAACCAATCCGGGGCTCGGCCACGGCGCCGGTCCCGTCAATCATCACGCGCGGGTCGAGTAGCCTCGCGCGCGAGCAGAAAAAGCAAGCCGGGCCCAGCCTCGCGGATTTCGTGTGTATTCGGCAACAGGGCGCGCGTCCTCTCCGGGACCACAAAATCGGACCCAGGCTCGGCCGCAACCAGCGCCGCCGCTTCCCCGGCGGTTCTTGCCAGGATCACCGTGCCGATGGGCTCGGAGGAATCGAGGCCCCACTCGGCGAGGCGCCGGCGGAACTCCGGCTCGAGCTGGGCCCGCTTGCGGAACTCATCCTCACTCAACGCAATGCCCAGATACCGGAAGTCCAGCCCGTAGCGCCGGTAGGATTCCTCGGGTCCCAGGAAGCAGTAGCGCACGCGAGGCAGCCGGAGCGTGGTGGCGTAAAACTGGTCGTCCGGCTCGACGAGGATCAGCTCATTCGGCCGCCCGAGACGCGCATAGCGGTCCAGGGCCGGGGCGGCGGCGATGGTGGTGCCCTTGCGAAAGGAGAGTCCCCAAGGAGCATCGGGATATTGGATCCGCACCACGAAAATCACCGCCAGCAAGGCAAACAGCGCGGATGCTCTCCTGCCTTTGACGAGCGGGCCGGCAGCGGCAGCGGCCCAGCACAAAGCCGGAATTGCCGGCAGCACATAGGCGATGTTGCGATAGCCATTGGCGGCCACCGCGAGGGTCACAGCAGCAAGCCACGCCGCCAACCACCGCTCGCGGCGCAAGACCGGCAATGCCGCCGCCGCCAGCAGGCACAGAAGCGGATCCGTCCACAGCAGACGCTTTCCGTAAAACCAGATGTGCGGTTCCGGTGTCGTCTGGGGCGGCGCTCCCAAAGTAAATCCGAGAATCTCCACGCTGACGAATTCCGCCCAAAACCACTTCGGATGCGTCCACCACTGATAAAGAAACCAAGGCGAGGCCAGAACGCACGCCGCCCCCACCGACGCTGCCCAGCGCTTCCATGAGGGCTTGCGCTCGTTCGCTTCGAGCAGCCACCAAAGCGCCAGCGCCATCACCGGAACCAGTCCTGCAATGCCTTTCGTCATCAGCGCCGCGGCCGTAGCCAGCGTGAACTGCCAATACGAGCGCCGTGGCAGCGCGGCCACCGCCAGCGTGATCCACAGCGCCAGCAACGCGTCGGTGACAGCGAGGCGCGAGAGGATGTGCCACAGCGGGTTCGACAGCAGCAGCATCGCCGCCAGAAGCCCGGCCAGCCCGCCGATCCAGAGGAACAGCAGCGCCGCCGCCAAAGCGCCGGCCAGAATCGATGGCAGCCGGAGCGCCAGTGGGGTGTCCGGGATCAGCTTCACGGCCACCGCCGACGCCCAGTACAAGAGCGGCGGCTTGAAGAGGACGTAGCGGCCAAGAAACTTCGGCGTCAGCCAGTCACCTTCGTCCGCCATCCGCAGCGCGATGTGGCTGTACACCGCCTCATCCTGTGCCGCAATCCCGCCGACGGTGTCGATGGAACCGCTGGCGAGACCCGTTTCAGAGACGTTCCAGGCGAGCCGCACAAACGAGATGAGGAAAACCAGCAGGGCCAGCCCGTACCGCGCCATGCCTCTTATTATTGACGGCAGCGCGGGCGGCTCGCTGCCGGGGCCGCGGCGGTTAGGGTTCTTCGACCGGCTGCCGGTCAGCCGGCTCGATGTACACGATTTCCGCGGACCGGAGCAAAGGCAAGCCAACAGGCACTCCATCGCGGCGCAGTTGCTCGCCGGTCATGACGTAAATCCGCCGGTCATCCTGGAACCGGACCAGGTAGTTTCTGTCAGCCAGCACCCCTTCGAGGCGCAACTGGTGGAGATTCTGCGACGCCGAGTCGCGCGTCACCACCGCTACCGCCGTATCGGCCGCCGGATTGTAAGCCTGGATCGAGTCGACGCGACCGGCTTCCGGAGCCGCCGTCAGGTGGAAGATCTTGCTGTCGCGCAACTGCGAGCGCATGGCCTTGTACGTGCGGATCTCCGAGCTTGCCAGCGCCAATTCCTCGGGCGGCATGTCCGCCAGCCGGTTCATGAAGATCCAGGGGCCGCCGAACATGTAGCTGCGGGTGGCATAGGTGCTGGTCGGGTTCTCCGGCATGTAGCGGTCGGTGTAGCGGATCGGAAAGGGAAATGTTGCGCCATAGACAGCCTGCCGCGAGCCGAGCGCGCCGGAAGCGTCGTTGGTGATGGTGGTGACGTAGTACTTCACCATGTTGAAAGTCATCATGCTGCCGCCGTTGGCGCAGTTTTCCCAGTAGACTTTCGGCCGCTGTTTCTGAACCGCATCGAGCACGGCGTTCAGCCCCTCGACGGCGTTCGAGTAGTTGCTGTCTTCCGGATCGTGCGTGTGATTGGTGCGCGTGCAGCGCTTGACGATGTGCTCCCCGTCCTGCAAAATCCAATCGACGCCGTACTCATCGATCAGCCGCACAATCTGCTGCACGATCCACTCCTGCGCCGGCCGGTGGGACAGGCAGAGCGGCTTTGCGCCGAAGTAACTGAATGGCTCGGTGGCCAGCCAGTCCTCATGCTCTTTGACCACCGGCGATTCAGGAGAAGCCTCGGCCGGCGCCACGTGCAGACCGAATTTCATGCCCAGCGAATGAACGTAGTCGGACAGCTCTCGCAAGCCGCTGGGGAACTTCGCCGGGTCCTGCCGCCATTCGCCAATCTGCATCGCCCATCCCAAGTCCACAATAAACAACTCGACGCCGAGCTTGGCCGCGGCGTCCGCGTTTCTCCTCAACATGGCTTCATGGATATTCGTCTGGTAGCCCCAGCTATCCCACACGACGTAAGGAAACCTGGCTTCCTCCGGCGGGGCTTTCGCCAGCACGGCATCGGCAAACCTCTGCGTCCGGAAGCCTGCTTCGTCCCAGTCGCCATGAAACAAGCCGATGAACGCCGGCGGCACCTGAAACTCGCCGTTGGGAACCAGCAACCGGTTCAGATCCTCGATGAAGGCGGACAGTTGCAAACGGCCGTCCGACGCCCGGTATCGCACGGACGCTTCGGTTCGCCCGTCAAACTCCCATCCGGCAAACAGCCCGCGGTCTTTTGCGTCCCGAATCGCCAGCCAGGCGCAATCCGGCGCGCTCGCTCCCGACCGCGTGTACTCGCCGGTGAAGTCGGGCTTCAGCAGCGTCTCCTTCGGCTCGAAATTCTTCTGCGGAGGCTCGGTGGACCACTGGCTTACGCGCAGAGTCCGGAAGCTGTTCCGCGCTTCGCTGAAGCTCCAGCTCAGCATGTCCGCCATCCGCACCCGCCGATCGCCGTCCCGGAGGTTCTTCACCTTCACGCTGTAGCGAAGCACTGGCTGGTTCTCATACATTTCCAGCGCCAGGAAAATGCGGAAGCCGCCGCCCACCTCATCGAGAATGATGTTCTGCCGCATTCCCCTGCGGTCGATGGCTTGCACCGACTCTCCGGCCAGTTTCACCGGGATCCAGGCGTCCACCGCGGTTCGCGCGGTGGCGAATCGAATGGGAGAAGCGAGAGCGCCTTCGGGCGCCTGCCAGATGTCGCCGGTTTTTAGGTGGCGGATCGTTTCAAACTCAAATGTGTTACGTTCGGTATGTACGAAAGTGGCTTCAATGACGCCATTCGATAAGATCCACCGATCCTCGGAGTGCTCGAAGCGGAACTGGCCAAACACCACTCCGCAGAGGGTGCACATCAAGCCAAGGAGCCTCCAAACTCTCACACCTTCTAAAGGCGAAATAGAGAGCAAAAGTTTCACATATGCCGTAAGGTTTACAAAATGAATGCGATGATCAGCCGCCGTCACTTTCTTTCTTCCTCCGCTGTTGCCTTGGCGCAGTCACCGCCGGCCCGGCATCCGAACTTTGTCGTCATTTGCACAGACGACCAAGGCTCGCATGACTTGGGCTGCTATGGGGCCAAGGATCTTCTTACTTCCTCTATCGACAGTTTGGCCGCTTCCGGTTCAACATTTAGCAATTGGTATGCCAATGCTCCGGTTTGTGCGCCGTCGCGAGCCGCTCTCTTCACCGGCCGGTATCCGATCCGAGCAGGTGTGCCGAGCAACGGGCCGGCGCTGCCCCCGGCCCAGAGAACAGTCGCATCTCTTTTGAAACCTCTGGGTTACGCTACTGCGCTGACTGGAAAATGGCACCTCGGCTCGGGTCCTGATACCGACCCCAACGCACACGGCTTCGACTATTTCTATGGCTTTCACTCCGGCTGCGTCGACTTCTATTCGCATCGCTTCTACTGGGGCGAAGGCGGCAACCGAGGCTCGGTGAATTACCACGACTTATGGCGCAATCGAACGGAGGTCTTCGAGGACGGCGCATACCTTACCGAGCGAATCACGGACGAGGCGTGCGGCTTCATCCGCCGGAACGCGGACCGGCCCTTTCTGCTGTCGGTTACCTACAATGCGCCCCACTATCCGATGCATGCCCCGCAGCGTTACCTGGACCGCCTCCCGGCCCTCGAGCTCGAGCGCCGCACCTACGGGGCCATGATCGCCGCCGTCGACGACGGCGTGGGCCGGATCCGGCGCGCGTTGATGCAGCATGGCCTGTTGGAAGACACGCTGATCTTTTTTGTGGCGGACAATGGCGCCACCACTGAGGCGCGTGCAGGCCTGAATCAGAAACCCGCCACGGCGGGGGATAACTCGCCATATCGCGGCTTCAAATTCAGTCTCTTTGATGGCGGCATGCACGTGCCCGGCATCATGAGCTGGCCGGGCAAGATCCCAGCCGGGCAGGTGATCCCGGAAGTCGCCATGACGATGGACATCACGGCCACGATCTCGATGGCGGCGGGGGCCGCGCCTCCGGCCGGCTATCGGCTGGACGGCAGCGATATCCTGCCGGTGGCAATGGGCAAAGCCCGCTCACCGCATCAGGCAATTTTCTGGGAGCAGGGCAAGCAGTACGCGGTCCGGAAGGGGAACTGGAAACTTGTCATCAACGGCATTCTCTACGACCGGTCGCCGGAAGGCCGCAAGCCGCTGGAAGGAGAGGACGCGGTGTTTCTTTCCGATCTCGATGCGGACCCGGCCGAGAGCATCAACCTGCGGCGGAAACACCCGGCGGTGGTCGATGAATTGACGACGCTGCTGGATGGGTGGCGCAAAGAGGTGCGCTCGGGAAGCTGAGCTTCAGGCGGATTCCCAGAACGAGTGTTCGGGCTGCCTCTGGGGCCGCGGCTCGACGCGAGCAGCGCGCAGAATCTCTTCGAACTTGCCGGCAAGGTCCGGCTTGTCTTTGGCGAGGTCGCGTGTCTCGGCGATGTCCTGGGCCAGGTGGTAGATCTCGAGCGGCCCATCCGGCCTCGGCCGCACGGCTTTCCATTCGCCCATGCGCGCTGCCTGCATGGGAATCTCTTTGCGAAACTGGCCTGTCCTGGCGTCGTGCCGCGGCAGCTCCCAATACAGATAGGGATGCACGTGCGGCTTTTTTCCCAGCAACGCCGGCAGCACGGAAGTGCCGTCGATGCCTTTGGGCGGCTTCACGCCTCCGAGCTCCGCCGCGGTGGCCATCAGGTCGCAGAAATACCACGGATGCGCGTTCACGCTGGCTGGGCGGATTTTTCCCGGCCACCGCGCCAGCATCGGCGTGCGGATGCCGCCTTCATAGAGATTCTGCTTGTGACCGCGGAACGGGCCATTGCTCTGGAAGAACTCCTCGCCCCACAGCCGGGGCGCACCGCCGTTATCGGAGGTGAAAAAGACAACGGTGTTGCCGTCCATCTTCCACTCCTCGAGCAACGCGAGAATCCGGCCCACGTCGCGATCCATCCGTGTGACCATGCCCGCATAGCAGGTGCGCGGCTCGGGCTGATCCGCATAGTGCCGGTTCCGGTCAACGAACGGCTTCGCTTCCGGTATCCTGCCGCGATACCGGGCCATCGAATCCTCGGGCACAAGCAATTCCAGGTGAGGCACGGTGAACGGCACATAACAGAAGAAGGGCTTGTCGTGATTGCGGCGGATAAACGCCAGCGCCCTTTCGGCGATCGCATCATGCGAATAGGTGACGCGCTTTCCGCTTCCGTTCCCCTCCAGCGGCGACTTGCGGTCGTTGTCATACAGGAAGCGCGGATAGAAATAATGCGCGTGCACCTGGTGCAGGTAGCCGTAGAATTCGTCGAACCCGTGTTTCCAGGGAACACCATCCGTACCGATGTCGCCCAGGCCCCACTTGCCGAAGCATCCGGTGGCATAGCCTGCCTGTTTCAACACCTGTGCGACCGTCACATCGGAGTCGAGCAAGGGCACGCCGCCGGGATTGCTTCGCACTGAGGTATGCCCCATGTGGCAGCCGGTCATCAGCACGCTTCTCGAAGGCGCACACACGGTGCAACCCGCATACGCGTCCGTGAAGCGCATGCCTTCAGCGGCGATTCGATCGATGTTGGGCGTGCGGATGAATCGCTGGCCGTAACAGCCCAGGTCCCCGATGCCCAGGTCATCCGCCATGATCCAGATAATGTTCGGCCGGCGCGGGGCGGCGTCGACCGCGACCGAAGCCCCGGCGGAGGCGGTCAGAAACTCTCTGCGGCTGGTGTGGGACATTCCGGACTTCAGTCTACTGCCTGCGGGGCATATCTGGCGTGCACCATGAACACGTACGCCGCCACGCCGAGCAGCAGGAAAAAGCCGACTGCGTACAGCGGCGCCGAGTAGCTTCCAGTCACTTCTTTGAGCCAGCCTGTCACCAGCGGCGCCACGATGCCGGAAAGATTCGAAGCGCAGTTCTGCACGCCGGCGATGCGTCCGATAGCCGCTCCGGGCATGAGCGTTTGGGTGAGCGCCCAGTAGTTGGCGGTCGCCAGCCCCAACCCGCTCAGCGAGATGATAGCGAACGCTTGCGCAAGCTGGTTTGATTCCGTAAACGCCCCGATCAACTCGGTCGCCGCCACCAGCAGGCCCGCGATGGTGAACGCCTTCCGCGTCCGGACGGCGTCGGCGCCGCGCGAAATCAGCCGGTCCGCCGTCCAGCCGGCCAGAATGGCCACTGTCGCCATGCCGCCGAAGCTGAATCCGGTGAACAAACTTGACTTGCCGAGCGACATGCCGCGGCTTTCGGCGAAGTAGGCCGGCAGCCAGGTCATGCAGAAGTAAACGAAATAGTTGTAGCAGAAGGTGCCGATGATGATCCCCCAAATCAGCCGTGTGCCGAACACGCGGCCAAACGGGATCGGCGGGGTATTGGTTTGCTGCGCCAGCGCCGCTTCCAGTTCGCGGTCATTGTTGCGCACCAGGGCCAGCCAGGGAATCAGCCAGATGAGACATCCCAGTCCAAGGATGGCGAACATGCTGCGCCAGCCGTAATGCAAAATCAGCCAGCCGGCGATGGGGGCGCCAATCGCGGGTCCGTACTTGGTGCCGGCCATGTAGATGCCGACGGCTAATCCGCGCTGTTTCTCGCTGACGTTGAAGCGGATCCAGCGCATGCTCGCCGGCGTGATGACGGATTCGCCGATCCCCAGCATCACGCGGAGCCCCAGCAGTTGCCCCACCGTTGTGATCGTCGCCGATGCCGCCGACACCAGGCTCCAGACCAGAAAACCCAGCGCGTAGGGGTATTTGACGCCCCGGCGGTCCACCACGAAGCCGGCCGGGATCTGCAACAGCGCATACGACCAGAAGAACGCGGAGTTCATCAGGCCGCGGTCTTTGTCGGTGAGCAGAAACTGTTTGATGAAGTTCTTGTCCGCCAGCGCCACCGACAGATTCGCGCGGTCGATGTACGCGATGATCATTCCGAACATCAACAGCACGACAATCGACCAGCGGCGGGCGGGGCTCATGGAAGCGGTCAGGATATCACAGCAAGGCGGTAGGGCGGCCACCTTCCGGCCGCTTTCTTACGAACCACGCTCACTTGCCAATCGCTGTGGCGACGATCTTCTCCCAGCCAACCCCGGTGGTCATGATCAGTCCGAGCTGAACCAGCACCGGCTGGTTCTGGTTGATGATCAGTCTTTCATACACGACCGGGAAGGCGATGAGGGAAACGATCGACATCGCTGCCAGGTATCCGAGGTCGAGAGTGAACGTGCCGGGCACACCGGCGCGGTACAGGTCCAGAAAACGGCCGGCGATGATCGACAACAGCAAGAAGACATAGATGCCGACCTGGCCTTGCAGCCTGACACCGGCAGGAGGAGCGGGGGGTGCGGCGGCTGCCGCCGGCGCGGCAGTCGTCACCGGCTGGTTCAGGTCAAAATATTTTTTGAGATTCATCGTGCATCCTCCTCTTTCCTACGGACATTTCGAGCCGCAAGCGCGGCCGTACGCCGGCTTGTATCCTTCCCGAATGGCCCGGCATTCCTCGATCTTCTTTCCCTCGCCACGGCCGTACCAGACAGATCCAGGACAATG
>JACQDF010000078.1 GCA_016201205.1 Acidobacteriota bacterium | reverse complement strand
GCGCCGTCGACGGTGCCCACCGGAAGCACCTGGGCGGCGGCGGAGAAACATAAGGCAATAAGCAGAACCAGGCCCAACATGGCAGACCTCCTCTTGTGCCTCGATTGTATGATACTTGCGGCCCGCTTGGGCAGGCGGGGATGCTGGCGACCGAAGTGATCGGTCCGTCTTAAGGCGGCGACGCCGATCCTCTCGGAGCTCCGGCCGCGGTGGTCCGAACTACCCCTTATGGACGAGGCTGGCCTTCTCAAGGAACGAGGAGGCCTTCTCCAGTTCTTCCTTTCCAACAGACCAGCCAAATTGGGGCATGAGCTGGCTGACCTCGTTTTCCCCGGATGCTGCCCCCGAAGGCTTTGTACCCTAGCAGGACAAAGTCCCTGATCGTGTAATCGTTCAGCATTGCCAAACTCCTCCAGCGCCTTCAGTATCGGCTCGCGCAGCCTCTGTTGGAGATCCCGGCGCTGTGTGGGATTCTCGTATTCGACCGGGGCATAGACGGCAAACCGGGCCTCGGTCGGCTCGCTGCTCAGTGACCGGAACAGATCAGACTGGATATACCATAGACGGAACCCACGGCGCATAGGCGCCGTGGGTTCCAGCGCTTTTCGCGAACAGGCGCATGGCATCTCAGCCATGCTATAGATCCCCGTGCAGTCCGGGGCACCTCGTCACTCTTATTATACACCAAGATCCTAACTTGCGCGGACAGCACGTTCGGACTGCCTCCGCCGGCGCTACCTCGGGCGAGCGAGTCCGGCCACATCGACGCCGAGCGGGGTCAGAACCGCCGCTCGCCGCCTGTAGCTCCTGGACCGGCATTTGCTGTTTCGGAGCTTCGGCCAGCACGTTAAGAAGGGTCAGGGGAGTGACGCCCTGTTGCTGCGGCTGGCGCGTCGATTTCAGACGCTGTTTCTCCTTCAGAAAGGCGGTGAAGCTGTCGGCCTTGGAGCGCTCCATCTCTTGATTATATTCGATCTTCCGTCGCCCCTTACATCGCCACCACTTGTAGCGTGAACCGCTCCGGAGGCAAGGCGCTGATGGGTGTGTTCTTGCTGGCCCACGACAGGTAGGCCGACGTGCCCACGCTGTTGTTGAGATAGAACAAAAACTGGTCTGAGAAACACGAGATCGGCGGTGGCTGGCGGAAGGTGAGCCGCAGGCCAACGGCTTTTTCCAGTTGAATGCCTGCGGTGGGGACCGCCTTGTCTTCCAAAAGTTGGACAAAGCTCGACCGGCCGGCATGCGGCCAGATGTCGCTGTGAAGAAGATTGCGGAGTTCCTGTTTGCTTTCAAACGTGATCTCGCATTGTCGGATCCACTCCAGAACGTCGTCACCCCAACGCCAATGCAACAGGAGGTGCTGGTATTGCTCCACCAGGTTGATCGCAAGGTCGAACTTGCGTTGCTGCATGGTGAGCGTCTCCTCCTGAAGGGGCACCATCTCTTCACTCTCGACAATGCTGGCAGCCATGTCGACGATTTTGTCGAGCCGTTTGAATTCGTAAGAGCGGTGAACGAGCAGGGGAGGGAGTTCGTGGAGTCTCTCTCCGGGAATCTCGACAAACTTTCTGTCGCCGATGATCTCCATGGGAGCACCTGGCGGAATCACGTTGACCTCTTACGATCTCCCATCGACAGCAAACTGGAAAATCTGTAACCGCTGATGATCACGACGTTCGAGGTGGCACTCAAGTTTCCATGGTTCTAAATCAAAAGATCTAGATCCTTTGGCCGATACGAAGAGCAGATGGCCAATTTGCCGGAAACCATCCTGGGTGACCTGACAGGTTTGAACGACGCCGTGGAATCAGACCTGCGGCGGCAGGTGGAATTGGCCAACCGGCAGCTCCACCGGTATGCCGCCGAGCTGCGGCAACTCGCGCAACGGGAAACGGAAAAGGCGCTCGAGCTGGCCAAGGTCAACGAGCAGCTTCGGACTTACAGTAAAGAATTGCAGGAGCTGGTGGAACAGGAGAAGCAGCGCGCCAGGGATCTCGAGAATGCCTATGTGGAAAGCCTGGCGCGGCTGACGCAAGCTTCGGCCTACCGCGACAATGAAACCGGGGAGCACATTCAAAGGCTCAGTCATTACTCCCGCCTGCTGGCGCTGACTGCCGGAAGCCCGTCCGAATTCGCCGATCTGGTCTTTCTGGCTGCCCCGATGCACGATGTGGGCAAGATCGGGATTCCGGATCATGTTCTCTACAAGCCCGGTCCGCTCAACGACCAGGAGTGGGCCATCATGAAGAGGCATCCCATCATCGGCGCCACTCTGCTCGAAGGCTCCCGTTCGGAGCTGATTCAGAGTGCGCACGAGATCGCTCTGGCCCATCATGAGCGCTGGGATGGCACCGGCTATCCCTACAGCCTCCAAGGGGAGCAGATCCCGTTCTCGGCGCGCATCGTCGCCGTCGGCGATACCTACGATGCCTTGCGCAGCGTGCGCCCATATAAGTACGGCTACTCGCATGAACTAGCCTGCCAGATCATGACCGAGGGCGACGACCGCACCCGGCCGGAACATTTCGATCCCCAATTGTTAGATGCCTTCCGGCGGTGTCATTCCAGTTTCGCCGACATCTATGAAGCCATCCGCGAACCGCGTTCCTATACGTGAGGATCAGGCCGGGGAGCCCCCGCTGATGGGCACGTGAATCACCGTGACGGTGGCCTCTCGAAGCGCCTGGCGGATGGCTGGTGCGATTTCACTGGCATGTTCGATCCGCACGCCGCGCGCTCCCAGCGATTCAGCAAGCTGATCGAAGCGAATGGACCCGAGCTCGGTCGCCATGCCGCGGCCGTACTGGCGGACGTGGCCGGAATGGGTAATCCCCCAGCACTGGTCGTCGGCGACAAGAGCGATGAAAGGCAGCTTCTGCCGGACGGCGCATTCCAGCTCGGCCACCGTGAAGGTGAACGCGCCATCCCCGGCCAGCAGCACGATGCCGCCGGCCGGAAAGGCTAAGCGCGCCGCCATCGCCCCGCCGATGCCGTAGCCGACCACGCCGCTGCGGCCGCAACTGAGCCAATAGCCGGGATACCGTCGTTCGCACAGCAGGTGATGCGCCCACTGGCCGATGCTGCCTCCATCCAGGATCAGCGTCGCTGCCGCGGGCAAAGCTTGATCCAGGGCATCGATGATATCGACGGCATGCATGCGCCTGGCGACTCGCTGGCTTTCCGCCGCCGCCCGCACCCGCACGCCAAACTCCGTCCGCAGACGGCGTGCCTGGTCCAGCCACGAGGTGAACGGCTCGATTGCCGTCCGCCTCAGCAGAACGGAAAGCTGCCGCCAGCCGCGATCCAGCCGGCAGACAGGAGCAGCCTGTTGCAGATAGCCCACGCGATAATCGGCGGCCGCGCCCGCCAGGATCAGACAATCGGCCTGGGACGCAAGAGCCGGATCCGTGCTCAACGCGCCGGCCACGCCCAGAAAGCACTCGAGTGGACCGTTGCAGATGCCGCGATCCCAAATGGGCGTTTGCACCGGGATCGAGAGTTCCTGAGCGAGGGTCAGCAGATCCTCGCCTTCGCCGGCGTAGTAGACGCCGCTTCCTGCAAGGATCAAAGGCCTGGAGTGCGTCTCCAGCATCCGCGCGGCGGTTTCCACGTCCCCGGCCGCCGGCCCCGCCGGGGAAAGTTGTGTATTCGGCCGGACGAGAGCTGTCTCCTCCACCGGCGCCCGCTGTACGTCCATGGGAAACATGAGATGCACGGGACCCTGAGGCGTGGCGGCGGTGATCCGCCAGGCTTCATCCAGGATCTGCAACACGCGCACCGGGCTGTCAATCAGCCGCGAATACTTCGTCACCGGGCGCGCCAATGCGGCTTGGTCCAGGTCCTGGAAGCAGCCCATACCCAGCGTCGTGAGGTTCGCCGAGCCGCTGACGGCCAGCATCGGGGCATGATCGAACCAGGCGTTCAGCATGCCTGTCATGGCATTGACCACGGCGACGCCGCTCGAGCTGGCGCACACCCCGGGTCTCCGGGTGAGCCGTCCGTAACATTCCGCGATGTAGCCGGCGGTCTGCTCATTGCGGGTGTCGATCAAACGCAACCCGGCGCGCCGTGCGGCGTCAAACAGCGGATCCAATCCGTGCCCGCACAGCGTGGCGATCCAATCCACGCCCCGCTCGCGCAGCCCTTCCACAAACCATTCCACCGCCGTGCGTGTCATCACCGAGAGTATACTGCCACTGATGGCCGCTGTTGTGTGTTGGCGGATGGTGTGGGACGCTGCGGGCCCGGCGCCGATTTTGTATCGCCGAGGTATCTCCGGTCTATATTGAGGCTGGTGACGACTCACCGCCGAGTTCGGACAGCACCATGGACGGTCGGTCGGTGGCTGCCACACACGCCGTGGGGAAGCAGCCATCCTCCAACTCCTGCTCTGTGACTCGAAGCGCGGCGCGAAGTCGAGTGTGATGCGGTACTTGGTCGTTGTCGCCGCCAGAGAATCGCCTCGACGCTCCGCTGCCACCCGACCAATCGATCTGCTGCGATCCGGGCGGGCATGGGCCAGAGGATCTCTCAGTTGGAGTCTGCGGCGGCAGAAGCTGCTTGGTATGCCAGCCAGGAAGGACGCCGGCAAACGCAACGGGAATTCGAGCGTGCCCTCAAACGAGGCGCCATCCTGCGCTCGGAAGGCTCGACCATCCCGTTGACCCACGCAAAGGTACTTGCCGAGCTGGTTGAGAAGGCCAAAGCGAACGTTACGAAGGCCATTTCCATCCGGCTACCCGTTGCGGATCTCGACCGGGCTCAACAGATCGCAGCCGAGGAAGGGATCGGATACCAGACCGTCTTGAAACGAGCCATCCGGGCCGGACTGAAGAAGGTCTCGTAGGCTTCTCACGTCTGAATCACGACTGTCAGATCGGAGCCCGGATCCGGAGACGCGACTGCGAGATATCGAACGCCAAGTCGTCACCCTCGTTCATGACGGGCGTCGGCCGAATGGCCGGACGGATGCTCTCACCGATCAAATGGTTGCCCGTCAAAATCGCGTCGGCAGCGATTGAGCCGAAGGCGCGGCGTTCACGAACTGAAGCCGGAGGTTGGCCACCGCTTGGCGGCTTGCGGCGGCATATTCCCTGGTAAGGTTCACGGCAGTGTCCACCGCTGAAACGGCGGTTCTCCCCCGTTTGGCAGGAGTTCGAGGGTCGTTCGGTTGCGTCATAATAAGGGCATGGTGAAGTCGGTTGAAGGAGTCTACCGCAACGGCAAGGTCGAGCTAATGGAGCCAATAGCCGGGGCCGAAGGTTCACGCGTGATCGTGACATGGGTTCGACCGGCCAACTCAGTCGATCTTCGCGAGAGGGGAATCGACGAGTCACAGGCGGCCGGCCTGCGTCGCCGGCTAGCCCCATTTGCAGAGGACTGGGACCGCCCCGAAATGACCATTTATGACGAATTGCCGCCGCGGTGACTCGCGCCGGACACCAGAGTAGAAGAACGTCTCCGCGAGGTCCAACTGCTGCGTAGTCGCGCCGGAGCCGAGGCGCAGGCGGCCGGCCGTACACGCGCGCGCCCGGTTGCCGGCGACTCCCAGCGACTGCCAGCTTTACCCATTGACACCAGCACCGATTTGTGAAACGCTTGGAAAGTTTTTGTCGCTTCAACAACTTAGGTAGAGGGGAAATGGGTCCATGGGCAACCTACGCAAACCATGCTTGCTTTTCGTGTTGCTGAGCCTATGCTCGGCATTCCTGGCCGCCCAGGTGCCAACCGGCGCCATCGACGGCCGCGTACAAGACGAAACGGCTGCTGTGATTCCGGGCGCCACAGTCATCGTCCGGCATAGGGACACCGGTGTTCAACGTGTCCTCACCACCGCCGCCGACGGCACCTTCTCGGCCCCGCTTCTGGCCGCCGGGGAGTATGAAGTGCGGGTCGAAGCCAAGGGCTTTCGATCCCTGCTTCGCCAGGCGACGGTCGAAACTGGAAGCACCACCACCGCGATCATGGAGATGCAGGTCGGCTCGACCACCGAAGTCGTCACCGTGGAAGCCGCGGCCGCACAAATCTCTTACGACAGCCATAAGATCGACGGCGTCGTCACCCGCAAGCAGATTCAGGAACTGCCCCTGAACGGCAGAAGCTTCCTGCAACTCGCCTTCCTCGAGCCCGGCGTCACCGTTTCAACGGAGACCCTGGCCCAAAGGAACGCGCAGTTCGGCGTCAGCGTTCTGGGAGCCCCCACCGCATTTACTGCCATCACCGTCGATGGGGGCAATTCCCGCAATTCCATCGAGGGCGGCACGCAGCAGAACTTCTCCCAGGAAGTGGTCCAGGAGTTCCAGATCTCCAGCGTCAATATGGATCTCTCGACCGGTCTTGGCGGCGTCGGCGCGGTGAACATCGTGACGCGGTCCGGCGGCAACGACTATCACGGCAGCGGCTACTTCTTCTTCCGCGACCACAACATGGCCGCCTATCCCAATCTGCGCCGCATCGCGATCAGCCCGGACCCCTTCTTCGCCCGCCGCCAATCGGGCTTCTGGGTGGGCGGTCCGATGGTGAAAAACCGGGCGTTCTTCTTCGTCAACCTCGAGCATAACAACCAGGACTCGGTGATCACGGTGACGCCCAATTCGCCGTTCTTCCAGTCCATGGCCGGCAACTATACCAGCCCCTATACGGCAACGCAATACAGCCCGCGCTTTGACTTCCGCATCAACAACAACCACACGCTGTTCCTGCGCTACTCCCATGACGGCAACAGAGGTTTCGGGCCGAACGGCGGCGCGCCGCTGCCGAGCAACTGGCTGCGCAACACCAACTGGGCCGACCAGAGCCTCCTGGGCCTGACCAGTACGTTCAGCTCGAGTGTGGTAAACGATTTCCGCTTCGTCTATAACTACTGGCAGAATCGCAATCTGTTCCCCCGTCCCGAGGATTGCCCAGGCTGCGTAGGTCTTGCATTTCCCCAAGTCAACTTCATCGACAGCAACCTCCTGATGGGCAATACTTCCAATGCGACGCAAGGCCGTGACCTGCGCAAGTTCAACATCAACGACAACGTCACCTGGCAGAAGGGGACGCACCGCGTCAAGTTCGGAGCACAGCTCGAGCGAGCCCCTGGAACGGGCTTCTGGGGATTCGCCGATCCGGCGGTGGCGTATGTGTGGGGGCCCGACATTCTCTTCCAGGTCGGCGGCCAGGGTCTGTTGAACCTTTATGGCCTGCCCGGCCAATTCACAAAGAACGAGGACATTCAAAAGCTGCCCATTTACCTTTTCGTGATGGGCATCGGGGATCCCGGCCAGCCGCCTCCTTACAACATCAACATCGCCAAGTGGAACAACCGCTACAATTTCTATGTTCAAGACAGTTGGCGGATCCGGTCCAATTTCACGCTCAACTACGGCCTGGCTTACCTGTTTGAATCGACCGTGGCCAATCACGACCTCGACAAGCCCGCCTACCTGAAGCCGTTGCTGGGCGCCGACGGCATTCAGCCCACCGCGAAGGACACGAACAACATCTCTCCGTCCATCGGTTTCGCATGGAACGTGGGCAAGGACAACAAAACCGTGATCCGCGGCGGCGCCGGCCTTTACTACGACACGCGCGTGTTGTGGCAACGCCTGCGCGAGCGGGCCGTGGTCGGACCGCTGGGGAATGGCCGTGCGCAGGTGCCGGGCTCTGCTGTTGCGAACCGGCCGGAATTCGGCATTGCCGGACTGCCTGCCGGCGTCCCGCTCGAGTTCCGCACCGGTCCCACTCCCTTCCGCCTGGGGGATTTGCAGCGCATTCTTCCCGCCATCCGCGCCGAAGCGGAAAGGGCCCTGGCGAGGCCCAGTTTTGATCTCTCGATCCGCGGAATCGATGTGGCCAAAACAGGCGTGGACCTGATGCCGCACAATTACCCCACTCCCTATTCGACGCATTTCAATATTGGCGTGCAGCGCGAGATCATGCGCAACATGGTTGTCTCGGCGGACTTCGTGAACCGGCAGTTCATCCATCTGCTGTTCGGCGGCGTCGATTACAATCGCTTCCAGCGGGTGCAAGGGCCGGTGATCCCGCGCTGCACCGCCGCCCAAGCCGGCAACCCCGCGGCCCAATGCTCGGTGGGGCCCATAACCTTCTTCGATCCGGCGGATCGGAACCGCTACCGTGCTCTGCTTGTGAAAGTGGACAAGCGGTTCTCGCGGCGTTTTCAGTTCACCGCTTCCTACGCGCGTACCTACCAGGCAGGCGCCAATGGCATCGTGAATCTCGACAACTGGTTTCAAAGCTACGGGCCGCAGGGCGCACGGAACATTCTCAACGTGTCCGGCATTGTGGAGCTGCCCTGGAAGGTCCAGCTCTCCTTCATCAGCTCGCACGGGTCAAAGGGGCCGTTCATGCCGTTCATCCCGAGCGTCGATCTGGATGGCGACGGATCCGACAGCGAACCGTTGCCCGGCGCCAGGTTCAACGGTTTTAACCGCGGGCTGGGAAAGGATGACTTGACAAAGCTGGTCGATCAGTTCAACCAGCAGTGGGCCGGCAAGAGGACGTCGCGCGGCCAATTGGTGCCGCGAATCACCGTGCCGCAGAGCTACGAATTCGGCGAAGGCTTCCATTCGCAGGATCTGCGTCTGACGAAGTTCTTCGACTTCAAGGAGCGATATCGGATTTCCGTGTTCGCCGAAATGTTCAACGTATTGAACGTCGCCAATCTCGGCGGATTCAGCAACAACCTGACCAATCCGGCGGCGTTCGGGCAGCCGACCTCGCGCGCCAACCAGTGTTTGGATCCGGCGGCCCGCGAGCGTTGCAGTTGGGCGCCCGCTTCTCTTTCTAGCCGATGGCGCGGCACTCAGCGCCGATGGCGCGGAACTCAGCGCCGGCTGAAAGCCGGCGGCGGCCAAGAATGGCCGCCCCACACGCTTAACCCGCGGGGCCCATCCCGCCTTTGTCCGCCCGCGAGGCCTCCGCGCGGCGTCGCACATCGATATTGAGCCGCTTGATCTTCTGATTCAGCGTCGACAGCGGAATCCGCAGGCTTTCGGCGGCGTCAGTCTGGCTCCAGTTGGAGGCTTCCAGGTACTCGATGATCTTGCGACGCTCGAAATCCGCCACGATCTCGAACAAGGACGCATCCGGCGGGAGCGGCGCCGAGTCGTCATGCCGGATGCGGATTCCCTGCGCATGCAGAACGGCTTCCGGCAGCAGGTCGGCGCCCACTGGCGTCTGCGGGGCCAGCACCACCGCCCGCTCGATGACGTTCTCGAGCTCACGCACGTTCCCTGGCCACGAATAGTCCATCAGGATCCGCATCGCCTCGGCGTCAAACCGCAACTGTGATCTTCCGTCCGGGCCAACGAACTTCTCGTTTTCGCGCGAGTATTCGTCGAAGAAGTGTTCCACCAGCAGCGGGATGTCTTCCCTGCGCTCCCGCAGCGGGGGCATGGCGAGATTGATCACATTGAGCCGGTAGTAGAGATCCTGGCGGAATCTGCCTTCGTCCACCAGCTTTTTCAGGTCCGCGTTGGTCGCCGCCAGCACCCGCACATCGACGCGCACCGTGTCCCCCGAGCCGAGCGGCATGAATTCCTTTTCCTGAATCACGCGCAGAAGCTTCGACTGCGTCTCGAGGCCGATGGTGCCGATCTCATCAAAAAAGATGGTGCCGCGGTGGGCGATCTCGAAGTAGCCCTTCCGCGTCGCCAAGGCTCCGGTGAACGCCCCCTTGACGTGTCCGAACAGCGTCGATTCCAGCAGATCCGGCGGCAGGGAGCCGGAATTCACCGCCACAAAGGCATGGTCCGCGCGCGCGGAATGCGCGTGGATCGCCTTCGCGATCAACTCCTTCCCGGTGCCGGTCTCGCCGGTGACGAGCACCGTCGCCGACTTGCTCGCCGAGACCGTCGCCACCAGATCCAGGATGCGGAGCATCTGCTCGCTTTTTCCGATGATGTTCGGAAACGAATAGCGCTGCTTGAGAGCGCGCTTGAGCTGCGTGTTCTCGCGCTCCAGACGCCGCCGCGCGATCAGCCGGTCGATCTCGATGAGCAGCTTTTCGTTGTCCCACGGCTTGCTGAAGTAGTCATTGGCGCCAGCCTTGAGCGCACTGACGGCCACTTCCACCGACCCGTAGGCCGTGATCATGCAGATCGGCGTGTCCTGGTCGCGCTCGCGGACCTCGCGCAGCACCTCCATCCCCGAGCGGTCCGGCATCATCAGGTCCAGCAGCACACAGTCGTAATTGATCCGCTCGATCGCCCGCAAGCCTTCGACCCCGTTCTGCGCCTGATCGACCTGATAGCCTTCCATCCCGAACAGCGTCTCGAGACTCTCACGGATGTCCGCTTCGTCGTCGACGATGAGGATGCGGCCGCGCGGTTGCCCGGCAGCGGCCGGCCCGGACAACGGCGTTTTCTCGAGAATCTTGTCAGGCATTCACGGGTTTGCGCACCAGCGGGAACTCGATCAGGAAACGGGTTCCGATCCCGGGCCGGCTCTCCACTTCAATGTGGCCCGAGTGCTCTTTCACGATGCCATAGGTCACCGCAAGACCCAAGCCGGTGCCTTTCTTGGCCGCTTTTGTGGTGAAGAACGGATCGTAGATGCGCGTCAGATGATCCGGAGCGATGCCGTGCCCGGTATCGGCCACTTCCACCCGCGCCCACCCGCCGCCGGAATCCGTCCGCACCGCCAGCCGCCCGCCGCCTTCCATGGCGTCCCGGGCGTTCAGGAAGAGATTCAGAAACACCTGTTGCAGCTTGCCCGCGTTTCCACGGACGGACCCCAGCGATTCCGCCAGTTCGACCCTGACCTCGACGCCCGCCTTCTTCAACTGATGCTCGATCAGGCTCACGGTCTCGCGAATGATCTTGTGCAGATCCACTTCCTCGAACTCGGTCGGCGAGGTCCGCGAGAAACTCAGCAGCGAATTGACGATCTCGCTGGCGCGGAAAGTCTGCTTGGCGATCTTGTCGAGCAGTCTCGACTTGGCCTCGTCTCCGGACACCTGTTTGGCCAGCATCTGGGCGTAGGATGAAATCACCGCCAGCGGCGTGTTGACTTCGTGAGCCACGCCCGCCGCCAGCAGCCCGATCGAGCTGAGCTTGTCGGCCTGGACAAGCTGCCGCTCGAGCTCGCTGCGCTCGGTGATGTCGTCGAAGATCACCAGCCGCCCGATCTGCTGCTGGTCTCTGGAGACCAGCGGCGCCACCGCCAGGTTGACGATGGATTCGCGCCCAGCCGCTCCGGATCCATTGACGCTGTTTCCATTCGCCCCATTCTGTCCATTCAGCTCAAACTTGAAGATGTGGTGAACGCCCGTTTGCCCCTTCACCTGGTCCAGACGCCGGCACAGCTCGGCGGGCAGCAGCTCACCGAGCGTCCGGCTTACCGCCCGTTCCCGCGTGATCCCCGTCAGCCGCTCCAACTGCGTGTTCCAGCTCTCGACGCGATCCTCGAGATCGGCCGCCAGAATCCCCACGTTGATCGACTCGACGATGTTCTCGCTGAATTCCTTCAGCCGCTCGAACTCTTCCACCTTCCGTTCGAGCGACCGGTACAGCCGCGCATTCTCGATGGCGATGGCCAGATAGCCGGCCAGGGAAAGCAGCAGGTCCAGGTCGTCGCTCGACAGGAAGTCGCCCTTTTCGGTGCGGCTCACGCCGAGGCAGGCGATCGTCCGCCCGTGAACCGTGCAAGGGACATAATAGGTGAAGTCGAGATCGGCGATGGTCAGCCGCACCGAAGCCGGCCACTCGCGCGAGATCACATCGAAGGCGTTCCGTGTCCGCTCGAAGAACAGGTACGGCTTATCCAGGCCGTCCTCGAGAAAGCTCAGATCCAGCCGCTCGAGCGTGAGCGGATCGGGCGCGCGGGTCGATTTCGCCAGCGTGAAGCCGTCTTCGCTTTCCCGCCGCAGAAACGCAGCCACGTGGGTGATGCTCAGCGTGCGCCGCAGCCGGTCGATGACGGAGTTCAGCAAGTGATCCAGGTCGGTTTCCGAGCTGAGCTCGCGGGCGAACTCGATCAGCGTTCGCCGGTAATCGTAGCGGTCCTTGTAGAACACGTAGCGGTCCAGCACTTCCTGGGTCCAGTTGCGGATCGGCTGGAAGGCGAACGTCGCGATCACGATCATGGCCACCAGCGCCGACGGCGACAGATCCTCGTACTTGCCGATGGACAGCACCATGACATAGAAAATGCCGATCACCGCCAGCGTTGCCAGCGTGTACGCATAGCCCTGCTGGAAGATGACGTCGACGTCCATCAGCCGGTAGCGGATGATCGCGTACGCCCACATCAGCGGCATCAGCGGCAGCGACATGACCGCCATTTTCATCCACGGTCCGGGAATCGCCCCCATCGTGTATGGGATCGCGTAGAACAGCGCGAACGGTCCGATCCCGAGGATGACCCCGTTGCGAAGCCACTTCAGTTGCGAGCGGACCATGGTGTCCTCGGCGGCCCGGTACTGGAAGGCCAGCGCCAGCCCGCCGGATGCATAGAGAGCGCAGAACGCCACCAGCCAGATGCGGTCCAGCATCCAGCGCAGGTCCGTCAGCGACAGCGAAATGCGCAGCGAGCCCATTCCGACCATCAGGAAGACCGCCATCAGCAGGGTGGCCGGCAGATAGACCCAATACATCCGCCGCCCTTTGAGCCATGCCCGCTGCTCCGGAAAACTCAGACAGAAGTGCAGGAAAATCGTCGGCGCAAAAAAGCCCGCTCCCAGGTTGCCCCAGTAGATGATCTTGTCGAAGTTGTTCAGCTTGCCCGTGTAGTGGAAAGTGGACAGCACGAAAGAGGCAAGACACAGAATGTAGAAGTGCCGCGCTTTGGGGGAGTTCGCCCGCCGCACATAGACAAAAATGCCAATCAGCAGATAGGCAGCCCCGACGAGGTATTGGTAGTAAACAGCGGGCTCCGGAAGCCCTTCGCTGACGTAGACGTTGACTTTTACCTGAACCCCGCCGCGCTCGATCAGGTACTCAGCCTTGCTCCAGGCGCCCAGCCGGGCCAGCACCTGGGGGATCGCAATGGCGCTCTCGATGGTCGCCCCGTTGATCGAGACCACACGGTCGTCTTCCCGGAGGCCCGCGCGCTTTCCAGGCCCGTCCGTTGTGACCAGGATGGCCTGAACGACCTGCCGCCCGGCAGCCTCCCGGTCAGCCCAGCTCACCCCGTCGTCGGGCAGGCGGTACTTGGACTGCTGCTGGAAGTTGATCCCAGCGGCAATGACCGCCGCCACGGTGAGAACCACCATGAGAGCGTTGGCTAATTGGACTTTGAGTTCCTTCAAGCCTCACCACTCCCTACCAGGGGCTTGCACCCTTTGGTCGTGACTATAGCACGTTTCTTACCAGCTCCTGGCTCCCCCAGGGCTGGAGACAACGGTTTTTGTTTCAGCAGGATACAAAATCCCATCAAGGCTCTGCTATGATTTTTGGGAGAATTCCACTACACGGAAGTGTAGTGATGCCTCAACATATCGACCCGCCGCCCCCGGAACTTCACTCCTTCGGCCTCCAGCCGGAAGCGCTGTTCCAAGCCGCTCACCCCTTTCAGGGCGATCCTGCCGCCACTGGCCAATACCCGGTGCCATGGTACGCCGGCGGAAACAACCCGCAATGCTGAAGCTACACCCCTGGCCGCCCGCGGGTAGCCCGCCACCCGGGCCACATCCGCGTAGGTCGCCACTTTTCCCCTCGGAATCCTGCGAACCGCGGCCAGCACCTTCCTTGTGTATTCGGTCTGCGGCAATTCCGCATGGTATCATCCCCTCGATGCGACGCAGAAGATTCCTCGCTCTTCCCTTTGCCGCGCCGCTGGCGGGACAGTCCAGCGTGAAAGCTCTCACCTTTGACGTTTTCGGCACAGTGGTCGATTGGCGCTCGAGCATCATTCGTGAAGGCCAGGCGCTCGGCAAGAAGAAAGGAATTCACGCCGACTGGGCGAAGTTCGCCGATCAATGGCGGGCCGGCTACGGCCCCGCGATGAACCGGGTCCGCAAGGGCGAGCTCCCCTGGACCAAGATCGACGACCTGCACCGCATGACCCTCAACCGCCTGCTCGACGAGTTCAGGATCACCGCCCTGACGGAGACCGAGAAGGATCACTTCAACCGCGCCTGGCATCGCCTGGATCCCTGGCCCGACGCCGTGGATGGGCTGAGGCGCCTTCGCAGGAAATATACCATCGCCACCCTTTCCAACGGCAATGTCTCGTTGCTTGCCGATATGGCCAAATATGCCGGGCTGCCATGGGACGTGATTCTTTCTGCCGAACTCGCCCGGCGCTACAAGCCCGATCGCGAGGTGTACCTGATGGCGGCGGAGCTGTTGAGTCTCTCGCCCGCCGAAGTCATGATGGTGGCCGCGCACAAGAGTGATCTCGACGCCGCGCGCAACTGCGGCCTGAAGACCGCCTTTGTGACGCGCCCGCTGGAATTTGGCCCTGACGGCAAACCGGATTTGGCCGCGGACCCCAAATTCGACGTCGCCGCCAAAGACTTCCTCGACCTGGCCGCCAGGCTGGGGGCGTGAAGCCGGGCGAGCTTGCGGCTACACCGGCTTTGCCGTCTTCCCGTCCCAGGCAAACGACCGGCCGTGGCGGATCGCCAGCACGCCGACCAGACAAGGGAGCGTGGATTGGAACCCCGTATCCATGTCGCACACCGGCTTCTGCCGCGACTTGATGCAGTCGAGGAAATTGCGCGTATGGAGCGCGGTGGCATCGCCGCCCCTTTGCAGGTAGCTTTTGGGCTCGATGGGCGGCGGAGGCGGCGGCGCGCCCGGCGGCATGCGACGCGGCGGGTTCGGCCTCACCTGGTAGCCCGTGCGATTCACCAGCAGCGTGCCCGCCGAACCGTGGAAGTAGTTGCCCCACAACTCGAATTCCGGATTCGCCATGACGGCGTTGGTGAAGGACATGACGCAGTTGTCGTATTGCCAGGAGACGACGAACGCATCCGGGACCTGATCCCGCTCAGGGCACTCGACCCGCACGTACTGCGCCGACGCGCTGGTCAGCAGCGGAGTCCGCGCATTGAGATACCAGTGAGCGACATCCACCAGATGGACTCCCCAGTCGGTGACCAGCCCGCCGCCATAGTCGTAGTAGCTTCGCCAGCGTCTTTGGCGGCTGGGTTTGTAAGGGCGGCGCGGGGCGGGGCCTTGGAACATATCCCAGTCCAGGTCGGACGGCGGCGTCTGGGCCGGCTCGGGCGGCGAAGTGTAACCGCCGCCAAAGATCATCACCGCGTGTGACACCTGGCCGATGTAGCCGTCCTGGATCAGCCTGGCGCACTCCTGGAAGTGCTTCCAACTGCGCTGCTGCAACCCCACCTGCACCACGCGGTTGTATTGGCGGGCGGCTTCCACCATCTTGAGAGCGGCTTCAATCGTGTTGGAAACGGGCTTCTCGACATACACGTCCTTGCCGGCGCTGCACGCGGCCACCAGCATCGGGGAGTGCCAGTGGTCCGGTGTGGCGATCAGGACCGCGTCGATGTCTTTGCGATCGAGCAGGCGGCGGTAGTCGCCATAGGTGACGACTTTCCCGCCGATTGTCGTTGCCGCCTGATCGAGTCTCGAGCGAGCCACGTCGCAGGCGGCCACAACCACGCAATCGGAGTGCGTGGCGAAGGCTCCGTGGACCTGCATTCCGCGGCTTCCGGCGCCGATGATGCCCAACTGGACTCGATCATTGGCTCCAAGCACGGAGCTTGAGGCGGCGGCAGCGGCGGCCGATGCCCGCAAGAAGTTGCGCCTGTCTTTCATTCTGTTCCTCCTATTTGCCGGGAAGTTCCTTCACCGCGATGATGCGCCAGCGCCAGAAACCACCGTCGACCCAGCGCGGCGTTTTTTCGTTGCTCATGTGCATCTGAATCGCGATCATTCCATCCTCGGCGCCGTTGGCGGCGTGATTCGCGGTATCGGTCCAGTCAGTGACCGGTTGTTCATTGATCCAGACAGTGATGTGCGGAACGGCGCCCTCAATGCGGGCGCGAATCGAGTTCCACTCCTCACGCTTCCACGCCTTTTGCCAGGCCTCGTTGAGCCGCGGCCCTCCCATGCTGACGCCCTTTAGCCGCTCCCCGTACACGCCGCCCATGTTTCCGCCGGGAAGGTAGTCGAGCATCACCTGGTAGGCTTCGCCGGCCTCGCTCGATCGCAGAAACAGACCGCTGTCACAGCCCCAATCCGGCTTGATCTCCATGTACACTTCGACGTTCCTGTATCTGGCGTCCGTGAGCAGGATTCCGCCCTTGCCGCGAGGGTTCTGTGTGCCGGTGAGGATGCCGTGAACGACCCGGAACTCAGGCGTCGTGCCGTGGTGATTGGTTTTGCTGACGTGCCAGCCGGTGAGATCCACGCCGTTGAAGATCGGAGTAAATCCCGCGGGGACTTTGCCAGGCTCAGCCGGCAACGGCGACGCCACAACCGCCAGCAGCAGCGAGCAAAAGACCGATCTTTTTTTCATGGCAGATACCTTATCACAGGACAGCCTTGGGGAGAAGCGCCGGCAGGAATTGATGCGCCGGTAAGAACGGGCCTACGACGCACAGCGCCGATGGTTGGGAAGAACTGCTACTACCGGAGATCGTTCGACACGGCCATGCCCGGAGTCTGCCGTCCCGAAAAAGACATGTGGGGGTTGACGACGGGGGGCAAGGGGTGTACGTTTGTCTGGAACCGGAGCCAAGAATGGAAATTCCGGATAAGGAGCCTCTGCCATGCGGCTTCTGCGGCCCATACCCTTTCGAGCGATTCTCCCAATCGTCATCGCCGCCTCGCTGGCGGCCGTGCCAGGGTTTTCGCGAAGCGGTTCGAGATCGTCTGCATCTCGCTCCTCTACTTCCTCCGCGCGCTCGCACTCGACCACGCGCTCTTCGTCGCCGTCCTACTCGGCGCCTCGATCAGCGAGTCGTACCGCACCAAGATCGGCAAGGACGCCCAGATCCGCGCCTCGGTCGCATTCTGGCTCGTCCGTCAAGTGTGTGGGATGTGCGCGGGACAGCAGCGGTAGGATCAAAAGGAACAGTTCGGCTAGATCTGATTTCCAGAAAGCCCGTCCCTGCCCTTCCACGGGAAAAACCTCTGGACGATGCCCAGGCTACGTGATTGACCATGTGGTGCCGCTGAAGCGAGGCGGCGCCGATCATCCCTGGAACATGCAGTGGCAGACCAAGGCTAACGCCAAGGCCAAAGATCGCGTGGAGTGATTCGCGGCTCGGTAGAGTCTCCGGGCCTGATGTAATCCCGGTGTATGCCTCTGGCTCGTGCTATTAGAAAGGCCATTGATATATAGTGAGCAGCATGACTCGGATCATCCTTTTGCTTTTCGCATTGGCCGCTAGCACCCTGTGCGGGCAGGACTGGGCACGGCAGCGGCTGGAAAAATCCCCGCGGCATCGTGAGTGGGTCACCGTCAAGCACGGGAACCGCGCGGTGGAGACTTTCGTCGTCTATCCGGAGTCGAAGGACAAGACTCCGGTGGTCGTGGTTATCCACGAGATTTTCGGACTCACCGACTGGGTGCAGGATCTCGCCGACCAGCTCGCGGAAGCCGGCTACATCGCGCTGGCGCCGGATCTGCTCTCGGGAATGGCGCCCAATGGCGGCCGCACACCGGACTTCCCGCAGGGGGGTGTCGGCCCGGCGATCGGGAAGCTGAACCCGGATCAGATCACGGCGGATCTGAACGCAGTCGCCGATTACGGACTCAAGCTGCCGGCCTCGACAGGCAAGCTGTTTGTAGCCGGTTTCTGCTGGGGCGGCGGGCAGACGTTCCGTTTCGCGACCAACCGGCAACAGCTCGCAGCGGCGTTTGTCTTTTACGGACCGCCGCCTGATAAGGACGCGATGAGCAGAATCCGGGCGCCGGTCCACGGGTTTTATGGCGGCAACGACGCACGCATCAACGCGACCATTCCCGCCACTCGCGATCAGATGAAGGAGGCGGCAAAGGCGTACGATCCGGTGATCTACGACGGCGCCGGTCACGGCTTTATGCGAGCCGGGCAAGCCCCGGATTCGAATGATGCAAATCGCAAGGCGCGTGAAGAGGCGTGGGCGCGCTGGAAGAGCATTCTGAAACGCCTCTCCTAGGGTTGGGGGCGGGCCAATCCTGGCAGAACACCCCGGCAGAACACCCCGGCAGAACACCCTTGGATACGCATCCAAACAGTGATATCTTGCACGCATGAGGTTAATCGCTGCCCTTTGCTTCCCATTGATGGCGATCGCACAGATTGAGCAGGCCAACATTACCGGCCTTGTCACCGATGCATCAGGCTCCGCTGTTCCGGATGCGCTGGTCACCATCACGAATCGCGCCACTCGCATCAAAGCGGAAACCCGCAGCAACGAGACTGGCGCATACCGCATCCCGTTTCTTGCCGCCGGATCTTACGATCTCACCGTCGAGAAGCAGGGATTCGATACTGCTACGATTTCCCAGATCCGGCTCACCGTCGGCCTCACCGCCACCATCAACATCTCGATGAAAACCGGAAGCGTCAGGCAGGAGATCACTGTGACGGCGGCGGCGGTGCAGCTCGAACAGCAGTCCTCGACGCTCGGCAATGTCGTCAGCCACCGGCAGATCGTCGAGCTGCCGCTGCTTGGCCGTAATCCGTACAACCTGGTGCTGCTCGCTCCGGGGGTGCTGCCGCGTGGCAATACGGGTTCCGGTCCGATCATTAATGGCGGCCGGTCGAATACGAGTGAGATTCTGCTGGATGGCGCCGAGACGCGCAACAGCACGACGAACGACATCGCCTATACGCCGCCGCTCGAGACGGTCGCCGAATTCAAGGTGCTCACCAATTCTTTTTCGAGTGAGTTCGGCCGCTCCGGCGGCGGAGTGCTTACCGTGGCCACCCGATCCGGCACAAACGAACTCCACGGATCGGCTTACGACTTCCTGCGGAACGACAAGCTGAATGCGAACGGCTGGAACAGCAACCGGGCGGGGCTTCGCAAGAGCCCATTCCGCCGCAATGAGTTCGGAGTCTCGGTGGGCGCTCCCGTCTACATCCCGCGAGTCTACGATGGTCGCAACAAGACCTTCTTTTTCCTGAACTCGGAGCGCATCCCTCAGCGCGCTCCGGACAACATCCTGGTGACGGTGCCGACGCTGCTCGAGCGGCAGGGCGATTTCTCGAGGACGGTCACCAATCAAAACCAGTTGATCCGCGTCTACGATCCGGCAACCACGGTTGCCGCCGCGGCCGCCGGCCAATTCACCCGGACTCCGTTTCCCGACAACAGAATCCCCTCGAGCCGGTTCGATCCGATCGCCGTGAAGACGCTGGACTTCTATCCGGCGCCGAATCGCGACGCGCTGGTGCAGAACTTCGTGCAGAACAACACGCGGGCCAACGACAGCAACAAGTGGTTCCTTCGGTTTGATCAAGCGGCCGGCGAGCGGCACCGGTTGTTTCTCACACTCGGCTGGCAAAAGAACACGCAATTCACTCCCGGCATCAACGCCGCATTCCCAGGTGAAGGCGTGAACGGGGAGCAGGGTAAGATCGGCAGCCGCTCGAAGTCGGCGGTGCTCACCGATACTTACACCATCCGCCCGAACCTGATCAGCCAGTTCCGTGTGAGCGCCACCCGGCGAATCATCACCACCGAGCCGCGCAGCGCCGGATTCGATTTCACGCAACTGGGCTTTCCCGCTTCCTTGAAAAGCCGGGCAAAGACGCTGCTCTTCCCGCGTTTCGGTCCGTCTGATGTGGCCGCGCTCGGCCCGGACCGCGCCTCGTACTTCACCGATGCGGAGGGCAATTACGAAGGTCAGGCACACCTGACCTGGCTGCGCTCGAATCACGCGATCAAAGCGGGCGCCGATTACATGTTCCAGTACTTCAACATCTTCCGTCCGGAACGCCCGTCGGGGAACTACGACTTCGGCCGCGCGTTTACGCAGGGACCCAATCCCACGGCTTCCAGCGCAACGGCCGGACACGGCGTCGCCACCATGCTGTTGGGTGTTCCAACCGGAGGATCGTTCACCGACGATCCATCGCTGGCGACGTCGCAGCGCTACTACGCCTGGTATGTGCAGGATGATTGGCGCATACATCGCAGGCTGACGCTGAATCTCGGAATGCGATGGGAGTATCAGGCTCCGTGGACGGATCGCTTCGATCAGCTCGGCTATTTCGATCCGGGCTTCGCCGACCCGCTGACGAAACAGAAAGGCCTGCTGCGATTTACGGGACGCGATGGCAATTCCCGCCTCCAGACGGATCCGGACCGGAACAACTTCGCTCCACGCATCGGACTGGCCTGGCAGGTGGAGTCAAAGACAATCGTGCGCGCAGGTTACGGTCTGTTCTACTTCCCGGGAAGTGGAGGCATCGGAGCAGGCGCCAGCGATCTCGGCAGCGGGTTTCTAGCAACGACGCCGGTGTTCCTTGGACCTCCCGTTGCGGCGCCGAACACTCCGCCTCCGGGAGCATCGCTCTCACGCGCCTTTGCCAGCGGCTTTCTCGATGCGCCGTCCACGGGCGTTGGAGCGGGCATCGGCACCGCATTC
>JACQDF010000077.1 GCA_016201205.1 Acidobacteriota bacterium | reverse complement strand
GCTTACCCGCGCCAGATTGCCATGTATCTGGTGAAAGACCTCACACAAGCATCCCTCCCTGAGATCGGCAGGGCCTTTGGCGGCAAGCATCATACCACCGTTCTGCATGCAGTCCAGAAAATTGAGAGGATACGCCAGAAGGAGCCGGATTTGAACAAGCTGATCCAGGGTCTAAGTGATTCATTCAATTAGAGTTGTACCGGATTTCAACAGGCTGGTCCTAAAACCGGTTGTGGAAACTGGTGGGAAAACTTGCCCGACCCGACGGCTGTTGAAAAGACCGAGTCTTTTCTCACAACCACACAAGACAGCAAGCCATTGGGTTTTGTATAATTTAGGGAGAAATGAACATTTCCACCTCCCCTACGGTTACGGTTCTAGTTCAATCAGGTTTCTACCAAATAACCGGATGGTAAGAGAGGGAGTGAACAACGCATGGAATTCACCATCAGCAAGTCGGATCTTGTACGAGAGTTGAACCTGTCGCAAGGTGTTGTGGAGAAGCGGACCACGATTCCCATTCTTTCCAATGTGCTGGTTGAGGCGGGAGATGAGCGTGTGACGCTCACCGCTACGGATCTGGAGCTGGGGATTCAATGCTCCTGCCAGGCGCGGGTTCAGAAAAAAGGCTCAGGAACAATTCCTGCGCGGAAATTGCTCGATTATGTCCGGTTGTTGCCGGAGGCTGATGTGCAGGTAAAGTTCCAGGAGAATTGCTGGGCGAGTCTCGTGTGTGGGCGCTCACGAACGCGTATCGCCGGCATGTCACGAGAGAGTTTTCCGGAGCTTCCTAGGATGCCGGACGCAATTTGCGAGTTTTCAGTCGCTACGCTCGGCGCGCTGATTGCCCGCACGATCTTTGCTATTTCTATCGAGGAATCACGCTTCACGCTGAATGGCTGTCTTCTGCTGTTACGGCCAGATACGATCACGATGGTTTCCACCGATGGTCACCGGCTGGCTCTGGCGGAGAAACAAGAGCCCGTTTCCGGAGTGCCATCCGCCTACCGGGCTTTGTTGCCTCGTAAAGCGCTTGGGGAGATTCTGAGATTTGCATCCGATGCCCCCGTGGACAGCAAAGTTAAGTTTGCCGGCGATGAGAATCACCTTTTCTTCCAGATCGGAGACCGTTTGCTGATCTGCCGCAAGCTGATCGGGAATTTCCCCGACTATGACCGTGTGCTGCCAAAGGAGCAGCCGCATATGGTTAGTATTCCACGGGAAGAGCTAAGAGCATCTATCGAGCGTGTGATGCAGTTTTCCGATGAGCGCACGCACGCTATCCGCGTTCGTTTTTCTCCCGGGGAAGCACATGTCTTCTCCTCGATCTCCGATACCGGAGAGAGCGAAGAATCTTTGAACATCGAATACGGCGGCGAGCCACTCGAGATCAGCTTTAATGCGCAATACCTGCTGGAGTTCTTGCGTGTCGTGAGCGGAGAACAGGTGGTGTTTCGCTTCAAAGAATCCAACAGCGCCGGTGAGCTGCGCCCGGCCGCCGGCGACGGGGGGCTCCTTTATCGCTATGTCGTCATGCCGATGCGTATCTGAGAACCGCCGTATCCGGAGGAGAGTGTGTGAGCACGACTGAAGTCTACGATTCCTCGAGTATCCGCGTTCTGGAAGGGTTGGAAGCGGTCCAACTGCGGCCCGCGATGTACATCGGGTCGACCGGCGAGACCGGCCTTCATCATCTCGTCTACGAGGTGGTGGACAATTCCGTTGATGAAGCACTGGCGGGATATTGCACCGAGATCCAGGCGACGATCCACATCGACAACTCCCTGACGGTGCTTGATAACGGCCGCGGCATTCCCGTGGACATCAAGGAAGAGTTCGGCGTCTCGGCGGCGGAGATTGTCATGACCAAGCTTCACGCCGGCGGCAAGTTTGACTCGAACACATACAAAGTTTCAGGCGGCCTGCATGGGGTCGGCGTCAGTGTGGTGAACGCGCTCTCGGAATGGCTGCACCTGGAAATCTGGCGTGATGGCTACACCTGGGAACAGGAGTACGAGCGCGGCGCTCCCAAGGCGCCTTTGGGCAGAACAGGGAAGGCTGGCAGGAAGACCGGCACCAAAGTCACTTTCAAGCCCGACGCCGCGATCATGGACGTCGCCGCGTTCAACTTCGATACACTCTCCCAGCGGCTTCGTGAGGTGGCCTTCCTGAACAAGGGGCTTGCCATCAAGCTGACCGATGAGCGCGTGGATCCCGTCCGCTTCCACGAGTTCCATTATTCCGGCGGCATCTCCGAATTCATCAGGCATCTGAACCGCGGCAAGAACGTGCTGCACGACAAGCCGATCTACTTCGAGGGCGACCGTGAATTACCCATCGGCGTCCTGCAAATGGAAGTCGCCCTGCAATACAACGACAGCTACTCGGAGAGCGTATTCAGCTTCGCCAACAACATCAACACCGTGGATGGCGGCTCGCACCTGAGCGGGTTCCGCAGTGCGCTCACACGCACTATCAACTACTGCGCCCAGCAGGCCGGCATGTTCAAAGACGTCAAGGAGAACCTGACAGGGGACGACGTGCGCGAGGGGCTCACTGCCGTCATCAGCGTGAAGCTTCCGCAGCCGCAGTTTGAGGGCCAGACGAAGGGGAAGCTGAACAGCGACATCCAGGGGTATGTGGTTCAGCTCATCAACGAGAAGCTTGGCGAGTATTTCGATAAGAATCCGCAGGTGATGAAGCGCATCGTGGGCAAGGCGATCGAAGCGGCGCGCGCCAGAGAAGCCGCGCGCAAGGCGCGTGACCTGACCCGCCGCAAGGGAGCGCTCGACTCCGGCGGCCTGCCCGGCAAGCTGGCCGATTGCCAGGAGCGCGATCCGGAGCGCTGCGAGCTGTTCCTGGTGGAAGGCGAATCGGCCGGCGGAACCGCCAAGGCCGGCCGCGACCGCCGCTACCAGGCCATCCTGCCGCTGAAGGGCAAGATCCTGAACGTCGAAAAAGCGCGCTACGACAAGATGCTGAGCCACGAAGAGATTCGCGCCATGATCACAGCCATCGGGACGGGCATCGGCAAGGACGACTTCGACATGTCGAGGCTTCGCTACGGAAAGATCATCATTATGACGGACGCCGACGTGGACGGCTCCCATATCCGCACGCTGCTGCTGACGTTCTTCTTCCGCCACATGCAGGAGTTGATCACCCACGGCCATGTCTTCGTGGCGCAGCCGCCGCTGTACCGCATCAAGAAAGGCAGGAGCGAGAAATACATCAAAGACGACAAGGAATTCACACGCGAGATTCTGCGCCGCGCCACCGACAACGTCGGCGTCGAACTGCCGGACAAAACGAAGCTCGAAGGCGGGGAGCTGCGCAACTTCCTGATGCAACTCGATGAGTTTCAGCAGATCTGGCGGAGAGTCGACCGCTGGACGCGCGACACGCGGGCGACGGAAGCGCTGACGGATCCAGGTCTGAAGGCGGACACCAAGGCCGACTTCGCCGACGAATCCAACGGCAGCGCATTGCTGAGGGCGCTCGCGGAGCGGAAGCTGAATCCCGAGTTACGGCCCGACGAAGAGCATTCCGCCTGGATGGTTGCGTACCGCGATTCCACCAACGCCGAGCGGCTGATCAGCATCGAGCTGGCCGGCCAGCCCGAGTACCGGCGTCTGCGCTCGATTTCCAAGCAGATCGCCCGCAACAACCAGCCGCCGTTCACGGTGGTGCGCGATTCAGCGCGCGAGCAACAGGCCAACTGGCGCGATCTGCTGGCCTTCATCAAAGCCGAGGGCACGCGCGAATCGAGCGTCCAGCGCTACAAAGGGCTTGGCGAGATGAATGCGGACCAACTGTGGGAGACGACGATGAACGCCGAAACCCGAACGCTGCTCAAAGTCAGCTTGCACGATCTGGTCGAGTGCGAGGAGGTGTTCTCGACGCTGATGGGCGAGGACGTCGAGAACCGGCGCAAGTTCATCGAAGAGAATGCGCTGGATGTGCGGAACCTGGACGTGTAGGAGGCTTTCTACGCCAGCGGCTGCTTCCGCAAATGCCACCGCGTCGCCTGCTCATAAGCATGCGCCAGCGCCAGCACCTTCGCCTCCGCCCAGGGTGCGCCGCTGATTTGCATCCCGATGGGCAGACCGTCGCTGGTGAAGCCGCAAGGCACGGAAATCGTAGGCAGCCCCAGGATATTGAACGGGGACCGCGAGCTCAGTACAATTGGCGGCGGCGTTTCCGAAGCAGCCCTCTTCAGCGCCTCCTCGATCGTCTCCGGCGGTTTGTCGTTGGTTGGCGTGACCAGCACATCCAGATGCTCGAAGACGGCCGGGATGGTGCGCCGCAGCAAGTCCACTTCGCGCCTGGCCTTCAGGTACTCGGCGGCGCCCGCCTGTTTTCCACGCTCGATGGAGCGCCGGGTCTGCGGCTGGTACAGGTTCGGCGTCCTGGCGAACTGATCGGCGTGGTAGGCGTAAATCTCAGCATTGCCGATCCAATGCATGCCGGCCATCTGCGGCAGTGGCGCCTCAACGGTGGAAGCGGTCAGCTTGCGCAACACCTCAATGGCCGCCTCCATTGCCTTGCTGATCTCCTCGTGGAGCTTGTCATAGAAGACCGCGTGGGGGATGCCGAGGCGAAAGCGGGACACCGGTGCGCCGATCGCCGACATGTAATGGTCCACGGGGTGATCCACGCTGGTGGTGTCCAGCGGATCATAGCCGGCGATTGCGCCGAGCATCAGCGCGCAATCGCCCGCCGTGCGGCACATGGGCCCGACATGGTCGAGCGACCAGCACATGGGAATGACGCCGCGAATGCTGACACGCCCGTAGGTGGGCTTCAGGCCAGCAATGCCACAATAGGCGGCCGGCCCGCGAATCGATCCGCCGGTGTCGGTTCCAAGAGCCCCGTAACACATCTGGGAGGCCACGGCCGCGCCTGAGCCCCCCGAGGAGCCTCCCGGATGGTGCGCCAGTTTCCAGGGGTTCTTGACGGGGCCGAAGTAGCTGACCACCGTGGTGCCGCCGATGGCGAATTCGTGCATGTTGAGCTTGCCCAGCAGCACCGCGCCCGCGGCCTTCAGCCGGCGTGTCACGTCCGCGTCCTCGCGGGCTACGTTGTCCGCCAGAATGGCGCTGCCGGCCGTGGTGCGCACGCCTTGGACGTCGATGTTGTCCTTGAGCGCGATGGGCACGCCGTGGAGCGGGCTTCGGAAAGCGCCTTTGGCCGCTTCCGCCTCGAGCTGTTTCGCTTGCGCCAGCGCCGATTCGCCGGTCACGGTGATGAAGGCGTTCAGCTTTGGATTCAGCGCTTCCATCCGCGCCAGGCACGCTTTCACCAGTTCGACTGGCGACACGGCCTTCTTGCGAACCAGCGACGCGGCTTCCCCGATGGTCAGGCTGGTGAGTTCTTCCGCGGCAAACAAATTACGCGCTGCAGCGGCGGCGGCGCCCGCAAACAAAGCACGGCGTGTGATCACGGAAGACATGGTCCTCATTCTACTCTTTCTGCTTCTTGTGGTACGCTCTCACGGTGGAGCAAGACAAGCGGGCGCGCGCTCGGGAACTGGCCCAACAGTATCACGACCAGGGCGACAGCCTGGGCTGGTTCGAGGCCCTCTATCGCGAAGGCCTCGAGAATCCGGCGGTCGTCCCATGGGCGGAGCAGCGCCCGAACAGGCTGATGGTCGAGTGGGCCCAGCGAGAGCAGCTTCGCGGAGAAAGCAACCGGGCGCTGGTGGTGGGCTGCGGCCTCGGTGACGATGCCGAGTACCTGGCGGGAGCCGGCTTTCAGGTGACGGCATTCGATCTGGCGCCAACGGCAGTGCTGCAATGCCGGCAGCGTTTTCCCCAAAGCTCCGTCGAGTATCGGGCGGCGAATCTGCTCGATCCCCCGGCGGATTGGGCGGGACGGTTCAAATTTGTACTCGAGGTGTTCACGCTCCAGACGCTCCCCCCGGAGGTACGCGCGCCGGCGTTGGTGAACCTGGCGGCGTTTGTGGCTCCGGGTGGAACGCTGTTGATCATCTGCCGCGCGCGGGAGCCTGGCGACGATCCAGGCAGCCTCCCCTGGCCTCTTACGCGCCACGAGATGAGCCGGTTGGAAGAACTCGGGCTCCTCCGGGAAGGCTTTGAAGACCTTTGGGACACGGAAGACCCGCCGGTGCGCCGGTTCCGCGCACGATACCGCCGCAGCGTATAGTAGGCAGTGAGGAGGCTCGCCATGGCCCGCACTCTTGTCTTGCTTGTTGTTGCGATTATCCGCCCCGCCTTCGCGCAGACCGTCGCCGGCACTCTCGAAGGCCACGCCAAAGATGCCACCGGCGCGGTCGTTGCGGCGGTCAAGATCACCGTCCGCAACGACGAAACCGGCCTGACCCGTTCGGCCGCCACCAACAGCGAAGGGTACTATCAGCTCACCTTCCTCCCCGTCGGGCCATATACCGTGACGGCCGAATTGAGCGGCTTCGCATCGTTGAAGCGGGCGGCGCTGGTCGAGTTGAACTCGACGCGCTCGGTCGATTTCGAATTGAAACCGGCCACGGTCGCCACCGAGGTCACCGTCAGCGAAGAGATACCGCTGCTCGAAACAACGCGCGGCGAAGTGAAAAACAACATCGAGCAGCAGGTGATCGAGGACCGGCCGCTGTCGTCGCGCAATATTCTTGCGCTCGTCGAGATGCTTCCCGGGTTTCAATCCACCGGCGGCTACAGCGGCGTGAACAATCCGACGCTGTCCTCGGGCAGCTATGTGTCGTTCAACGGCGCCGGCTCCCGCTCGGCCACGTTTCAGATCGACGGAGTCAACAACGACGATTCCAGTGAAGGCAGCAGCCGCCAGAACGTCAATATCAGCGCCATCAAGGAATTTCAGGTGCTGACCAACGCCTATTCGGCGGAGTTCGGCCGCGCCGGCGGCGCCGTCGTGCTGGTGCAGACCAAGTCCGGCGGCAACCGCTTTCACGGCGACGCCTACGAGTTCCTGCAGAACGAGAAGCTGAATGCAAACACTTTTTACGGCAACGCCTCCGGGCGCAAGCCCGACGGCGTCGAAGTGTCGCCGCGAGCGCCGTACCGCCGCAACCAGTTCGGTTACACCGCCGGCGGCCCGGTCTTCAAGAACAAGCTGTTCTTCTTTCACAGCTTCGAGCAGACGCGGCTGCTCCAGTACAACACCTTTACCCGCTGGATCTTCCTCCCCACGGACAAACTGCAAGCGGGCGATTGCCGCCTTTGCCTGAACCCCGCGGATCATCCGAATCCGGAGGCCGACCGCAAATTCCTGCAAAGCATTCTCGATCGCTTCCCGCGCTCCGCGCCGAACAATCTCAATCTTTGCGATCACTGCTTCACGGAAACCAAGCAGGCCAGCTACCCTGACCAGGATTACAGCGGCAAACTCGACTGGAACCCTGGCCAGCGAGACGCCTTTACGGTCCGCTACCAGTACTCGCGGCAGAACCGGAAACCCTATCCGCTGATCCTGGGGGAAACCGCGTTTCAGAATAATCGCCAGCAGAACCTCGGCGCGACCCACACGCACATGTACAATGCGGCCACCTGGGGCGAGTTTCGCTTCGGGGTTGGCCTGCGCACGACTCTGGTCGACATCCAGTCGGGCAATGATACGCCGATCGTCCGCATCTCGAATCCTTCGCCCTACACCACCACCACCATGGGCAGTGCGGGCCAGTTTCCCATCCACCGCTACCAGACCGACTACCAGTTCGTCTATAACCTCTCGCAGGTGCGAGGCAGGCACATCCTTCGGGCCGGAATCGACTATCGCCGCCAGCACCTGGATGATCTTGCCGACAATTACTCTCGAGGGTGGTGGACGTTCGGATCAACCGGCATTCGCGGCCAGGCGACGTTTTATGAAGGCTGGGAGAACTTCCTGCGCGGCTACGTGAGCAGTTTTGAGAAAGGCTACGGCAACTTCACCACCCTGAACCGCCTGGGCGAGTTCAACCAGTACGTGATGGACGACATCAAGGTGACGCCCACGTTCACGTTGAATCTCGGGTTCCGGTGGGAAGTTGTGCTGAAGCCGAAAGAAGTGAACGACCGCGTCTTCTACGACTTTGGAACCTTCGCCGGCGGCTGGGAGCCACGCTTCGGCTTTGCCTGGTCGCCTTCCGTGGGAGACGGGCTGTGGCGCAAGATCACCGGTGGCCCGGGCCGCTCGAGCATTCGCGGCGGCTTTGGCATGTTCCACAACCGCATCTTCCAGAGCATCTTCTCGCAGGGCGGCGCCAGTCTTCGTTCGCAACCGCCCTATGGCGTGTACCGCGCTTTCGACTCGACCTACAACGTCGCTGACCCGACCACCGGGTTCGCCTACACACCGGGATACGATCCCGGACGCATCACGATCGGGCAGGTGGATACAGGGCTTCGCATGCCCTCGATCCAGCAGATGAATCTTACCGTCGAACGCCAGTTGGCTGGCAGAGTCGCGGTCAGCATCGGCTACAATCGCACCCGAGGCGTCGGTCTGCTGGTGAATCAGTACCTGAACCGGGCGCGATTCCCCTTCCTCTCGCCGGTGGATGGAGTGCTCTACGACAAGATCGATCCGGACCTCGGCAACACGAGGCCTGCGGCGGGCTACATTTCGATCGCACAGCCGCGCACCAACCAGCGGCGTCCGGACACGCGCTACGGCAATATCGTGTACATACACAACGGCGGCTGGAGCTACTATAATGCGCTGCGGCTGTCGGTCACCAAGCGCTATTCGCGGGGGATGCACTGGATGGCGTCTTATGCCTTCGGCAGGACCGTCGACACCGGCTCAGACGTAACGGCCGGCGTTACGATCAGCGAGTTCGGGGCGGGCATCAACAACCGCGGCCTCAGCGATTTCGATCAGCGGCATCGGGTGAACCTGAACTATGGCTATCTGCTGCCCTTCTTCAAGAAAGAGCGGGGACTGAAGGGCATCGCTTTGGGCGGCTGGACGTTGAGCGGGAACATGACGTTCGCCAGCGGCAATCCGTTCACCGTATCGGCGGGCTTTGATTACAACGCCGATGGCGTCGCCAACGACCGCCCGATTCTGCTGCGCCAGGAGATCTTCGGCGTTTCGGTGAACAACGGCAGGCGCGACCCGCAAACCGGCCGCGTATTATCCGTCGACCAGTTGCCGTCGAATGCCTTTCTTCCCAATGTGGCCACGGCGGTGAGCCAGCGTCCCTTTGATCCGGGCGGCGCGGGCAAGGGTTCGATCGGCCGCAACACCTACTTCGGCCAGGGCCTTTACAACATGGACTTCGGCTTCTATAAGAGCTTTCTGCTCACCGAAAGCGGGCATAAGCTCACGTTCCGCGCGGAGATGTACGGCGCCACCAACACGCCGCACTTCGCCTTCCCGACGCGCTCCTCGATCAGCCCGAGCATGTCGGTGATCGCGGGGACGTACAATCCGTTCAACTTCGTGGGCGCCTCGCGCAGTGATGCATCGGCGCGCGTGGTGCAGTTTGCACTGCGCTACACGTTTTAGGCCCAATACTGTTCACTATGTCTCGGTGGGGTCAGGCTTTCAGCCTGCCGCCGGGCTTCGGCCCGGCGCGGCACTCAGCGCCGGCTGGAAAGCCGGCGGCAGCCAAGAATGGCCGCCCCACACGGGTAACTGAACAGTATTGGTTTTAAGCCGGCGCGATATCACCGCGGCGACGTCCGCAGCAGCTCGCGCACCCGGTTGACGATCCCTCGGGCGAGGCGCTGATTCATATCCCCGAGCGGCTGATCCGTCGTCACATAGGTCCACGTCGCCCCGCGCTGGTATGAGTCGGGCATACCGCATCCCGCGGGATCCTGGATGGCCGCTTCGATCCGGCGCTCGACTTCCGCAAAGAGGGCAGCCGCCTCGTGAAGGAACGTGTCCAGCGGGTTCTTGCCTCCGAAGGAGATCCAGTGAATGCCGGACTTCATCTCGGCAACGTCAGCCAGGTAATCCGACCATAGCTCATCGATCTTGAGCATAGCGGCGCGCGGGCCGGCGCATTCTGTCTCCACGACCAGCACCTGACGCCGGATCTCGTACACCATGCGGCGTTGCTGCTCGATGAGACGGTCATACTTCCACAGCGTCTTGCGGATCTCGAGGTTCGCGCCTTCGATGACCCGCTGGACGTGATCCATGGCATGAGCTGCCTGGCCGAGTCCGTAGCGCTCAACCAGGTCGTCTTGCCGGCTCAGAAAGAACCGGGACTCGCCGGCATCCCCCTGCCGCCCGGCGCGGCCGCGAAGCTGATGATCAATGCGGCGCGCTTCGTGGCGTGTCGTTCCGATGACGTACAGGCCACCCAGTTCGGCTACACCGCCGCCCAGCCGGATATCCGTGCCGCGGCCGGCCATGTTCGTCGAAATGGTCACCGCGCCGCGCTCACCTGCGCGGGCGACAATGGCCGCTTCTTCGGTGTCGTTGCGCGCGTTCAAGACATGGTGCGGAATCCCGCAACCGGCCAGTTTCCGGCTCAGGCGTTCCGAATCGGCCACGCTCGCCGTGCCCACCAGAACCGGCCGCCCTGCCTGATGCGCGCGGCGGATTTCATCGGCGACAGCGGCGTCCCGTTGCGCGCGTGCAGGAAACACGATGTCCGGCTGATCCAGGCGGATCACAGGCCGGTTGGTCGGGATGACCACCACATCGAGTCCGAACACCTGTCGAAACTCCTCTGCTTGGGTGGCCGCGGTGCCCGTCATGCCACAAACGAACTCATAAAGCCCCACCAGGCTTTGCAGCGTGATCGAGCCGAGAATGCGCCCCTGCGTGCGCAGATCGAGCCCCTCCTTGGCTTCCAGCGCCGTCTGCAAACCCGCCGGCCAGCGGCGCTCGACGGCAACGCGGCCTTTGAACTCATCCACAAGCTGGATGGCGCCGTCACCGAGGATGTAGTCGACATCGCGCCGCAGCAGCACCTCGGCGTGCAGCGCGTCGGACAACGCAGTGAACAGGCCGAGGTTGTGCTCATCGTACAAATTGCCGCAGCCGAGAGCGGCTTCGACAACGGCGGCTCCGGCATCGGTGAGCAGCACGTTGCGGGCGTGCTCATCGACGCTGTAATGCTCGTAGCGCCGCAGAGCGCGCGCGAGCCCGGCCAGCCGCCGCACCAGCTCTTTGGGCGGCGCTTCGCCGCCCGCAATCACCAGCGGAATGCGCGCTTCGTCGATCAGGATCGAATCAGCCTCGTCAATCAGGGCTGCGCCAAAGTCACGGTGCACGAGGCCGGCGGGGTCCAGCGCAAGCCCGTCGCGCAGATAATCGAAGCCCACCTCGTTGGGCGTGGCATAGGTGATGTCGCACGCATACGCCGCTCGCCGGTCCTCTTCCGCCATTGTCTGAGTGATGTAGCCTGTCGAAAGGCCCAGCAGGCGATAGATGCCGCCCATCCATTCGGCGTCACGCCGCGCCAGGTAATCATTCGCCGTCAGCACGTGCACGGGAGCGCCTTGGGAAACCAGCCAGGCCACCGTCAGGACGGCAGTGAGCGTCTTGCCTTCGCCGGTCTGCATCTCGGCGATCTTGCCGTTCGCCATCGCCAGCGCGCCGAGCAACTGGACATCGAAAGCCCGCAGTCCCAGCACGCGTTCGGCGGCAACCGCCGACAGCGCAAAGGACTCCTCGAGCGGGAGCGGGCGGACTCGAGCCAGGTGTGCGAGTGCTTCCTTACTGGCGGACTCCAGCTCTGCCCGGCGCCTGTTGATCTCTTCGAGCGAGCGCTCGAAAGGCGTCTGCCCGCCGGCTTTCTCCCAAAGGGCCGTGATCTTCCGCGCCAGTTTCGCCAGCATGCCTTCTCTGGTTGGTGATGAAGCTCCTTGGCCGTTGCCGGGAACTGGCGGAAGCTAGTGGGAGTCGAACCCACCTGCGACATGCAATGCCGCACGCTGGTTTTGAAGACCAGGCCCAGCACCGGCCAAGACTAGCTTCCTCCCATAACATACCAGCATGCGCGCGGACGCAGCCACGCGGGCGTGCTAGCATGGCATCAAATCCCTTGAGACTCGCCGTCCTGTGCCTCTGTTCTCCCCTCCTCGACGCCGCCGGCCTCGAATTGCAGATCCAGTACTCCGCCATCCAGAAAGTCCTTACCCAGCAGATGTTCGCCCACGACGGCCGCTTCTACGTGCGCGGCGCGCCGGGCGCCAAATGCAACTACGCCTACCTGGAGAACCCGGTGGTCGACGGCGCAGGCGGCAGGATCCGCATCCAGGCGGGGTTCAGCGGCCGCAATGCCGCCAATTTCTTCGGGCTGTGCCTCGGTTTGCAGGATCGCTTCGATTTGAGCATTCTGGCGGCGCCGTACTTCGAGAACGGCCTGATCCGGCTGCGGGACGTGCTCGTGGAAACGGGCGGCCGCGAATCGCTGTACGCGCACCGCGTGCGCGGAGCGATCTCGGAGAATCTCTCGCGGAGGTTCGAGTACAAAGTCGCCGACGAAGCAAAACGCATTCTCGAGCGTAAACGCGACGGCGAGCCATACACGCAACAGCTCACCAGCTTCCAGGTGTCGCAGATCCGCGTGCTGCCGGAAGCATTGGTGCTGAACCTGGAAGTGACGCTGGTCGTGAAGTGAGGATGCCGCCGGCGTCAGGCGCCCTGC
>JACQDF010000082.1 GCA_016201205.1 Acidobacteriota bacterium | reverse complement strand
TTGGGGCGTGACCATGCTGGTGTGCTCGCTGGGCGTGCTGCAAATCTACAGCGCGACGCGCGATACGGTTTGGCGGAATGCGTGGGCCAAACAAGTCATCTTCGTTCTGCTTGGTTTGGCAATGGCTTGGGTGATGAGCCGCATCGATTACCATGCCCTGCTCGGCCAAGTACCCTTTCTGTACACGGCGACGCTGGTTCTGCTGCTGGTCACGTTCGCGTTTGGGGTGAAGATTTTCGGCTCCCGCCGCTGGATCCCGCTGGTCGGCGGCGTCCACTTTCAGATCTCGGAATTCGCTAAACTGATCATAGTGCTGCTGGTGGCCCGCTATCTTTCGGCCATTCGGAACGACCGGCTGGAATTACGGGACCTGCTGAGGCTGTGCTGCCTGGTTGCCGTACCCATGGTTCTGGTGATGAGGCAGCCGGATCTCGGTACTTCGCTGACGTACCTGCCGGTGCTGGCTGTGGGGATTTATCTGGTCGGGCTGCGGTGGCAGTATTGGGCAGGCATCCTGGTGATCGCGACGCTGCTGGCTCCGGTCGGCTGGTTTTTTTATCTGCAGGATTACCAGAAGGCGCGGCTGACTACGTTTGTGGATCCGGGGAAGGACCCCAAGGGGTCCGGCTACCAGGTGATCCAGTCCAAGATTGCGGTGGGTTCTGGCGGCCTGTGGGGCAAAGGCGTTACCAAGGGCTACCAGACGCAGTTGCGGTTTCTTCCCGTGCCGCACACGGACTTCATCATGGCGGCATTTTCGGAAGAGCACGGTTTTGTTGGAGTTCTCGTGGTTTTAGGGTTATATTTGCTGTTGCTGATGCAGATTGTGCAAAACGCGCAACAGGCCCCTGACCGGGCCGGAATGTACATCTGCATGGGTATCGGCATGCTGCTTTTGTTTCATGTTCTGGTCAACGTCGGCATGGTGATTGGCCGTATGCCGGTGACCGGGATTCCGCTGCCGTTGATGAGTTACGGCGGCTCCAGCATCGTGACAATGTTTCTGATGCTGGGTTTGGTGAACAATGTCCGTCTCCGGCGGTTTGTGAATTGAGCCGGCGGGCTGAGGTTCGCTGGAAGTTGAGGGAACGGGTTTCAAACGGTTTTTCCTGGCGGGTGTTTCGAATGCACAGGATGCGGCGGCTCCATTCAAGAAATTGAACCGGGGTTGGGCCATCAAACACCGCATTTTGTTGTGTGCGCTCGATTGAGGAGCCAAGGCTCCATCCGCCAAAGACGCACGAGCCGCCAGCGGGCGCCCCGCAAGGGGTCGCCGCCGGCGATTTACCCGTACCCCACCTGGTGAGCCTCCCGGAAGAACGCCCGGCCGGACGAGGGAGGAAGAATGACGAAAGAATTGGTGATTTCCGCCAACAGCCACGAAACGAAAGTGGCGCTGCTGGAGGATGACCAACTGGTCGAGATTTTTTTTCAGCGGCTGCATGAGTATTCGCTGGCAGGAAGTGTGCACAAGGGGCGAGTGACCCGCGTGCTGCCGGGCATGCAATCCGCATTTGTGAATCTGGGCCTCGAGCGCGACACGTTTCTGTACGTGTCGGATTTCTTCGAGGAAAGCGACGAGTACGAGAAACTGCCTGAAGAAAAGCCGGCACGCAGGCAGGCTGTGGCGGAGCCGAAGACATTGCCGGCGCCCGCTCCGGCCATCGAGCAGGCGGCGGAAATCGCCAAACCGGCCGCAGCGGCGCCGGCCGCTGCCGGAGCAGGGGAGCGAGCGGCACAGGACGACGAGCGAGGGGACCGTCGCGGACGGCGCGGCCGCCGGCGTGGCCGCGGCCAGGGGTTTCCCAACAGCAAGTATGCTGACTCGCGCCATGCCCCGCCGCAGCGCTACCTGCCACCGCGCCACGCAGAGCGGCCCGAGCCGGCTGAGTCCGCCAAGGTCGCCGGGAGCGCCGAATCCGCGCCGGCGCCTCAAGCTGACTTCGCAGTCCTGCCTGGCGAATCACTCGCCAAATATTCGCGCCCCGGCGCTTCCGGGGAGGTGATGGCGGATCAGGCCGGAGAGCCGGCAATGGAAGCGGCCGCCACCCCGGCAGGCGCGGCAGCGGAGCCGGACCGTCAGGACCTGGCGCAGCAAGCAATGGCTCAAGCCATCGAGGAACCCGAGTCGGTCGCCAGCGAGGGGCTCGAGGAGGCCGAGGACGGGCTGACCGAGGAACAGCTCGATCAGATTCAGGAGGAGGCCGAAGAATACGCTTATTCGGGAGCGGCCGGCGCGCCGGCCGAATCCGGCGAATCCGGGCAACAGCCCGAGCCGGCACAGCAGGCCGTTCCATCCGGGCAGATCGAGCAAGCCGAGCCAGGTGAACTCGCCGCCGGGGAGGCGGCAGAAGAGCTGGCCGAGGAGATCGCGGCCGCCGCGGGGCAAGCCGGGGAGCCAGCCGCCGCGCCGCCGGAGCCGGCCCTGGCCTCGGTCGAAAGCATTGGATCGAGCCATCGCGAGCAGACGTCGCGCTTCGCTCGAGGCCCCCGCATGCGGAGACGCCGTGGCCCGCCGGAGGAAAAAGTGAAGACAGTGGGTCGTGAGCGCGACCGGGAGCGCGACCGGGAAAGGCCGCCGCAGGCGTCCATCTCCGAGCTGCTCAAAGAGGGTCATGAGATCGTGGTGCAGATCTCCAAGGAACCGCTGGGACAGAAGGGCGCGCGCATCACTTCGCACATCGCGTTGCCGGGACGCTACTGCGTGTACATGCCGACGGTGGAGCACCTCGGCGTTTCGCGCAGGATCGCCTCCGACGAAGAACGATCACGCTTGCGGCGCATCCTGCAAACGCACCGTCAGGGCATTCCTGGCGGGTTCATCATGCGAACCGCGGGCGAGGGCAAGAGCGAAGAACAGATCGCGGCGGACATGCAGTACCTCTCTCAGCTCTGGCAGGAAATCAAGAGCAAGGCGGACCGGATGAAGGCGCCGGCGCTGCTGTATCACGATGTGGAAATCGTTCAGCGGCTGCTGCGCGATCAGCTCACCGACCAGTTCAAAGCCATCTGGGTGGACCACGAGGAGGTGTATGAGAGCGTGGTGCGTTTTGTCCAGCGCATGCAGCCCAGCATGGTTCCGCGAGTGAAGCTGTACACGCGCGATGTGCCGATCTTTGATGCGTTCAATATTACCAGCGAGCTGGAAAAGGCGTTGCGGCCGAAGGTGTGGCTGAAGACCGGAGGCTATATCGTCATCAACCAGACCGAGGCGCTGGTGGCGATCGATGTCAATACGGGCAAGTTCGTCGGCAAGTCGCACCGGTTGGAGGACACGATCGTCAAAGCGAATACCGATGCGGTGAAGGAGATCGTGCGGCAGATCCGGCTGCGGGATCTGGGCGGGATCATCGTGGTGGACTTCATCGACATGGACGAGCGCAAGAACCGGCAGCGAGTGATGCAGGCGATCGAAGAGGCGATGCGGGCCGACCGGGCGCCCTACAAAATCCTCCAGTTCAATGATTTCGGGCTGGTGGCGATCACCCGCAAGCGGGTCAAGCAGAGCCTGGAGCGGGCGCTGTGCGCCCCCTGCCCGACCTGCGACGGCTCCGGCTACACCAAAAGCGTGCAGACAGTGATCGGCGAGATTCTGGTCGAGTCACAGAAGCTGTCGTCGCAGATCGAGGGGAAGGAAGTGATGTTGAGGGTGCACCCCGGCGTCGCGCTGGCGCTGAAGTCGCGGACGACCGACTATCTGGAAGAGCTCGAGGAGATGTTCAAGCGGCCGGTGCTGGTGACCAGCGACGCGGCGCTGCATCCGGAAAAGTTCGACATCACGTGACCGGCGGCGGCGCCATGCTAGCCTGAAACAAGACTGGCTCGGCGAAGGCGCCAGTCGACGCGCGGAGAGATGGCCGAGTGGCTGAAGGCGCACGCTTGGAAAGCGTGTATACGGGAAACTGTATCGAGGGTTCGAATCCCTCTCTCTCCGCCAGAGAATCAGACCTTTCCTTTCAACACGTTCGGTAGAGCCGTCCCGCCGCCGAGGTTCGAGAAGGCCCGGATCCAACTTGCCATCTGCCGCCTGGCGTGAGGCTGAACCAGTTTTCCTCGGAATCTCGCTTCACTCTATGCAGTAGCGGCGTGGGCTGTTGGGCCGCTATTGACACTGGAAGGTCTTGTGAATCGGACGACGGGAATGAATCTTTCAAGATTGGTGTTGCCTGCCCTGGCGCTCCTTTTGCTCTGCGCCCCGGCCAATGCCGGTCTGTGCCGTCATGTTGCTTCGCAATGACTTGGCCGCCGACGCATTCAGAACTCTTGCGGCCTAAAACGGTCCGCTCGAACCTCGCAAATGCTTTCAGACCAATAGCATCCGCGCGGAATTGCCACGCCTAGACGGCCTCGATAACCTGGCCCTTGTCTGGAGTTCGTCATTGGGCGTTTAACTCCCCAGGACGACGACTCCTTCGGCTTGGGCGGCGCCGCGCAGTTCCGCGTCGAGAGAAGCCAGCGGCAGTCCGCGGCGCAGCGCGAGTTCCAGGTACGCCGCATCGTACAAAGTAAGGCGATGACGCTCCGTCAATTGGAGCGTGGCTCCCCACGCCTGCCGGTCCGTCTCGGCATCGACGCTGATCGGCAAGAGGGCGAGATCCGCCAGTGTTGAGTTTCGAAAGGCTGCGTCGTGGCGGCCGCGCCTGGCGCCCATCTCCAGAATGTTGGCCACCTCAAGCTTCCACAGTCCCGGCACCCAGGCTCCGTTCTCGCTGACCAGATTGAAGACATGACGAATTGGTTCCGTGATCTCGTCGCCATAAACCCACGCGAGGGTGGCGGAACTGTCCAGAACCATGCTCATGGCCGCCCGGCGTCCCGGTCCGCCCTCACGGCCGCCCAGTCGAATGCCTCTTTCAAATTTCCGGCCCGCGTTCGAATACGCTCCAGTGCGGCGCGCGCTTGTGTTTTGTCGATTCGGGTGGCGTTGGGAACCAGGCGGGCAACGGGTTTTCCGTGACGCGTGATGATGATCTCCTCGCCGTGTTCAACCCGGTCCAGGAGCATTCCAAGTTTGTTTTTCGCTTCAAAGGCTCCGATTTCCACAATTCACCTCCCTGGAACAGCCAGCTTAAGCTAGCTTATCACATTCCTGGACGTTGCACGGGATGGCCTCACCTCGCGGGGTGCGTCTTCCGGCCTCCGGCAGACTGGCCTGTGAGCCACCTATATGAAAACCCCCGGATTCACACTGAACAGCTTCGCCAGCTTGCGGGCCTGCTCCACGCTGATCTTTCGGCGTCCGTTCAGGGCTTCGTTAACATGGCTGCGCTGGCCAAAGATCGGAAGCAGGACGGCGGGCGTCTTGCCAGAGTGCTCCAACAGGAACCGCAAGCGTTCGGCAGGTGTCGCGTTGTCGGGCGGCATGGTGTTCCGGCGGTCGTAATCCTCAATCAGCAGGGCCAGCAGCCGCATGAGCCTGGTCTCATCTGGGGTCCTGGCGCGCCCCTTGCCGACCAGTTCTCCGAAGCGGCTGCCGATCTCGCGGTACTGCTTCTCGGTCTGGATAACCTGCGGAACGGTCTCGACCAGAAGTTCTTCATAGGTCGCGGTGGGCATCAGAGGTCCTCTCGGCTGTATTCTTCGTGCGTGAGCACGGTCTGGACGTAAAGTAGCTGCTCCTCGAAATCCACGCGGGCCACCAACCGGTACTTGTTACCGCCAATGTTGAGAATCAGCGTCCCGCTTGAGGGCGCGTAATCGGTCGCCGGAAAGGTCCGTCTGACCGCGGGAAAGTGTGGCCACTCAGCCCCGCGCGCTATTTCGAGAAACCGTTGAAGCGGCCTACGAGAAGCCGGGTGCCTCTTGGCGAACTTCGTTATCGCCGCTTCGCCGTAAACCTTCACAATCTCCATGTTCCCACAGTGGGGAACGGCCGATCAAGGGAATTCCCAGGCAATCATGGACGCCTTACCTTCCCAGGCGCACCAGCATGACGCTGTGCCGGCCGACGGTCACCGCGTATTCCCCTGCTGCTTTGCCAATATTCTTTTGCCGCCACAGGTCTCGCACCGCCCGCTTGCCGGACAGATGGAGATCCTGCCAGGTTACCGTGATGGTCCGCTCCCCCTCGGCGAGGTTGAATAAGCCGACGGCAAGCGAACCATCTTCCAGAGTCTTAGCGAGCACGAAATCCTCTTCCGTGTGACGAACGATGCGGGCCTGCTTGCCGAGCGGGTCCTGGTCTATGTCAATCACTTCCGGATTGCACAAGATGCCCAGGGTGAACTTGTCGAGGCGGCTCATGTCGCCTGAATAGAACAGAGGTGCGGCCATCAGCGCCCACAGGGACATGTAGCTGTACTGCTCATTGGGAGTGAGAGGCACAGGCCGCGGCGGATCATTCATGCGGCGGGCGTTGCCGACCCAACCGATGAGGAGGTAGTCGGGGTCATTCCAGCGGCCCGGCCCAGCGAACGCAGCCAGCTTTGCGTTCTTGAAGGCGATCGAGTAGAAGCCTGGCAAGCGAGTGTCCTTTTCCAGGCCCAGATCCCCGGTGGTGCGCCAGCTATGGCCGCCTGCTTCACCGCCCCACGTCCACACGTCCGACATGCCGTATTGGCAGAGGTTGAAGACGATGTCGCGATCGAGTCCGGGCAGGATCGCGCCCATGAGCTGGTAGGGCTTCTTGCGATCGGCAAGCGTTTCCCCGGTAGCGATGCGCCGATAGGAGCACCAGTCGTATTTCAGGAAATCGAAGCCCCAGGCGGCAAAGGTCTTGGCGTCCTGCTCTTCGTGCTGGTAAGAGCCCGTGAACCTGGCGCAGGTTAGAGGCCCGGGTGAAGTATAAATGCCGGCCTTCAGTCCTTTGCTGTGGATGGAATCGGCCAGCGCTTTCATGTCCGGAAAACGCTTGTTGGGGAGAATCGCGCCGCCGGCGTCGCGCGGCAGACCTCCGGTTTCAGGATCACTTGAATCCGGCTTCACCATCCAGCAGTCATCGATGCTCACGTACTGATAGCCGGCGTCGGCCATGCCCGAGCTGATCATCACATCCGCGGCCGCGCGCATGTCTTTATCGCGGATGCGGTCGTAGTGTGTGTACCAGTCGTTCCATCCCATGGGCGGGGTGAGGGCAAGCTGGTCGCCGGCGACGATCTTGAGGGAGCGGCGGGCCGATCCATGCCGGTTCCGGGCGCTGAGCCCGACGACGTACTCCCCTCGGCGATCCGGCGTGTTTCCGGTGATGATGCCCGTGTGCGCATCCAGCTTCAGCGACGGCGGCAGGCCCCGTGAGTCGAATGTCATGGGCCGTTCGCCGGTGCAGGGGATGCGATAGAGAAACGGCCGTCCGGGGCGCGCGCCATAGATCTTGGGTCCGTTCATGCGCGGAGCGGGGGGCGGCTCCGGCGTAAGAATCACTTTCTCATCGGCGGCTGAGGCGAGGATGACAAACAGCAGGCCGGCTGGCAGGCATGTGCGGCGACGCCTTCCCGATAGACTCGATGAGCAGGAATCCACAATCGAACAATCGAAGTGATCATCCATATTCCTGCACCGCCCCGTGGTCCTCATAGCGCACCGCTTTCGATCGCGCCACCACGGCCGCATACCCGGGTGCGACACAAAGCGGATGATTGCTCACCGTGACTTCGGCATCGGTGGCGCCGCCGACCGCTTCGATTTCGGTGTTAGCCACGTCGCCAATGCGCAAGCGGCGGTGCTTGCCGTTCATCTCGTAATCGATAGGTACGCTGGCCACTCCAAGCACTTCGCCGATGAACGACCCAAGGCGTGCGGGGTGCCCGCCTGCCTGCCCGGAGAAGATTTGAACGAGCGCGTTCTTCTGTGCTTCGCTGGCCCTTATATCCAGATAGAGCGCAGCCCGCCACTTTGTTTCGTGCATAGCGCCCGGAGAGTACACCAAACCTGCGTGTCCCTGCATTTTCTTGAGCCCGCCCACCGAGGGAGATTGCACCGCGGTCGTAGGCTGGCACATCGACACAGGAAATCTTGGGGCGGTGGACCTCGCCGGCCTCAACGTGGCCAGGGATCCCATCCTGGGTTTCCCTTCGGGGGGATTATACACCAAACCAAGTTGCGACAGGCCGCGTTGAAGCTCGCGTCTTAAGGCGCCGCATCCGATTTCCCGGATCAACTCCGGCGGCGTCAGAATCAACGGACCAGCTTTACGAAATCGCCGTAGGCGGTGAGAACCTCATCGGCCGTCAGCAGTGTCAGATCCTCCACTTGCGCCTGTGCGACCAACATCCGGTCGAACGGGTCGCGATGCCGCCATGGCAACAGAGCGACTTGGCGGGTTTGCGCCGCCGTGAGCGGTAAGCTCTCAAAAGACTCCCCAGCGAACCTCTCCTCGAAGTCCGGGGGCAGACGCAGTTTACCCAGGCTCTCCTTTAGCCGAATCTCCCACAGGCTTACTGCGCTGACGAACACTGTGCTTTCCGGATCGCTGATCAGCGTCCTCGCCTGCTCGGACAGCAACAGACTGTTGGCAAACCACCAGAGAAGCAGGTGCGTGTCGATCAGAATTCTCAACTCCGTGGCTCCCGCATCCCAAACGCTTCCGCCATGTCGTCCGGAAGCGCGTCGAAGTCCGGAGCAATCCATATCTGACCGGCCATCGAGCCGGGTGTCCTGGGGTGGGCCGGCCCTTGATAGGCGACCAGCCGGGCGACGGGTTTCCCGGCTTTCGCCAGGATGACCTCGTTGCCCTTCTGCACCTCTTCGATGAGTGCGGAGAGTTGCGCCTTTGCTTGAGAGATGTTGCGTACCAAGCGCGCAAGATCACCGTCGAGGTGCCGCCGGAGCTTCTCGAAAGGGCACAACGAGCCAGCGGTAGCGGCATCACCCAGACCGTTCGTACCGGCTTGCAGCTAGTTGCGGCATCGCAGGCCTACGCGAGGCTGCGCCAACTCCGGGGCAAGGTGCGCTTCACACGCACGTTAGCTGAGCTGAAAGCCGACCGATGATCGCAGTCGACACCAGCACCTGGATCGCCTTCCTCGAAGGAGATGCCGGCGAGGACGTGGAGCTGCTCGATAAGGCGCTCCAGGACCGGCAGGTGCTCATGGCGCCCGTTGTGCTCACCGAAGTGTTGAGTGACCCGAAGCTTTCTTCAGAGGTTTCAAAAACTCTCTCAGAACTGCCTCTCATCGAGGTCAGGCCTGGCTATTGGCAACGGGCAGGCGAGTTGCGAGCGAGGGTGTTGGCAAAGCGCCGCAAGGCGCGCCTCGGCGATGCCCTGATCGCCCAGAGCTGTATTGATCACGGGATTGCTCTCCTCACGCGAGACCGGGATTTCCGGGCGTTCGCCGACGCTGCCGGCCTCGATCTCCTGATTGGGTCCGCAGCGGACTGAACCGTTCCTCTTGCTGCGGTCCGCCTCACCACCCCATCCTCTTGCGGAGGCCCGTAATCTGTGCGGTGTGATGACGCCCATGCCACGCATACAACGCGGCAATCCCATCGAGGCTCATGTCGCCGTTCTCCGGATGATACAGTGTGCGGGCGAAATCCGCTTCTCCAAGCGAGCGCAGCCAGCGCACCCACCTTTGATGCAGGTTCCGGATGAGCGCCAGGGAAGGCTCGATGGGCGCACGCGCCGCGTCCTCAAACGACGCCCACACTTTCTCGTCATAAGCCAGGATGGTCGGATGATTCTCCGCCAGCGCAAACTTCGAGCGGATGTAGCTGTGCATGTGGCTGTCGGCCAAGTGGTGAATCACCTGGCGAACAGTCCAGCCGCCGTCGCGATAGGGCGTGTCCAGTTGCACGTCCTTGAGGCCGGCAACGGCTCTCTCGAGTCCGGCGGGCGTTTCCTCAATGGCGCGCAGGAACTCCGCTCGCTGCCGGGCGCTGACCGCGCCGGGGTGGACAAACGGGCCGATGGGGTATCGAAGATCGTCGCTCATGCTGTCAGGATGCCATACGCCCGCCGGGCCACCACAAGCTCCTCGTTTGTCCGGAGTGCGGCCACGGCCACCCGCGAGCCGTCCGCGGACACGATGCGATCGCCGCTGCCGCGCTCGTTGCGCTCCGCATCCAGATCGATGCCCAGAAACTCGAGGCCCGCCAGACACACGGATCGCAACCGCGCCGAATTCTCGCCAATGCCTCCCGTAAAGGCGATGGCGTCCACACCGCCCATGGCAGCGGCATAGGCGCCGATGGTTTTCCGCACCTGATAGCTGAAGGCATCGAGCGCCAGATGCGCTTCTTCGTTGCCCTGCGCCATGGCGATTTCCAGATCGCGCACGTCTCCTCCCGCGATGCCGGAAAGGCCCGCCAGCCCGCCGGTCCTGGTCAGTTGTGCGTAAACCTCGTCGAGCTCCCAGCCGCGCCGCTTCATCATGTAGAGCACGGCGAACACGTCCAGATCGCCGTGCCGTGTCGCATTCTCGAGGCCCGATTGAGGCGAGAAGCCCATCGTCGTGTCCACCGACCGGCCGCCATTGATGGCGCACATGGATGAGCTGCCGCCCAGATGGCAACTGATCAGGCGCAGCCGCGCCGGGTCCGCTCCGGCCAGCTCCGGCACGCGCTCGCTGACATAGCGGTGCGAAGCGCCGTGGAAGCCGTATCGGCGGACGCCGTACAACTCGCGCCAGTCGCCTGGCACGCCGTAGCGTGCTGCGTACTCGGGCATGGTGGCGTGAAACTCGGTCTCGAATGCCGCCACCAGAGGCACTCCCGGCATGGCCGCCTGAAACGCACGAATCGCAGTGAGGTAGATTGCGTTGTGGGCGGGTGCGGCCGGCAGATATTCCTCGAGCGCCGCCATCACGGCTTCGTCAATGCGAAACGTACCCCGGTAACGCGGCCCGGCATGCACGGCTTTGAAAGCGACGGCATCCACGGAGGCGCCCTGCGTGTCGATGCCGCGGATCGCCTGGCGGTAATCTGCCAGCCGCTCCTGCCTGCCCTGGCTCAACACGCGCCCTCCCGGCATCCCGAGCAACTGGTATTTGAGCGAAGTCGAGCCGAGATTGGGAACCAGGATGTTCACTTCAGCTTGTACTGCTGCCGGATTACATTGGCGTTCTTGGTGGCCTGCCCCGAGAAGGGGCTCTTCATCCTTGCACAATCGACGCTGAACTTCAGCGCCTCGGCGATGCGCTTCTTGTCCTTGGCGGCGTCGCCCAGCTTGTAATTCGCCAGTCCGAGGTAAAACAACGCCTGTGCCGTCAGCGCATCATTCTCTTTGACCAGCGGCAGAGCCTGCCGCAAGACTTCATCGCATTCCTTGAAGTTGCTCTGATTGCCGTGGGTGACGCCTGCATACCAGTATCCAAGGCCCGTGAGCAGGTTCTTCCGCTTGTCCCAATCGGCCGCGCTCACCCCCTCCGGCTGCTTTCTCTGCCCCATCACTTCCACGAGCTTGCCCGAATAGGTGATCACCTTGTCCGGATTGGCCTTCTGGTTGAAGTAGTTGTCCACCACCACCAGCAGCATGTCCTCGTTGCTCTGATCCTTTTCCAGCACCTTCTCGGCGACCGCGAACGCCTTGTCGTTTGCTCCGCTCTGCCGCAAAGCGAGAAAATAGGTCCCCACCAGTTGCGGCAGATATTGGCTCTGGATGTTCTGCGCTTCCAGCGCCTCATAGAGCGCAATTCTCTTGGCCGGGTCCGGAAGCTGGAGAGCGGTAGCATATAGCGAGTACTCCGTGTAGGTGTCGACCTGCCTGGCGTAATCGACCATCGCCTTCCAGCGTTCCTCCTCCTCGTCTTCCGACTTCTTCGCCGCCGCCGCCTTTCGTGCCGCCTTGCTGGTTATGCCGGCCCAGTGCATCACCACGTCGGCGTCTTTTTTGCCCTCGGCCGCCTTCAGGACATTGTGAGCGGACGGCACATCGTCCGGATCAATTGCCAGCAGCTTTTCACCCGCTGCAATGGCCTTGTCAAACTGGCTTGTCTTGAGGTGCGCAGCCAGCAGTTGCTCGTAGACCCAGGCGGCCCCTTCGTGCTTGGGGTACTTTTGCACGAAGTCTTCCATGAGGGCCGCTTTTCGCCCCTCGTCGCTCTCCTGGCCGATCTGCTGCAACTGCTGCCCTTCCGGTGTTTCCGCGTTGATGGTGAGCCGGTGCCGCTGGGCGTTGAGCGTCCCGGCGACGACGATCATCAATGCCGCAAGTCTTTGGAACCGAGTCATGGCCCCTCCCATATCAGCATGCGAGTATATCCTAATCCGGTGTCCTCTGGAAAGTTTCTGGAAAGTTTCCGAGTTGTGCCGGCGTCCGAAGAATACGCGTTATAATACAGATGCTCTCGAAGGAGGGACTTGACTCGTGTCTGTGCGCTCCTTTTGGTCTTTTCTGCTCGCTATTCTCCTCGGCCTCCAGGCGCCCTATGCCTGGGCGCAGGAGCAAGCCGCTCCACAAAAGCTGAATATCACGATTATTGAAGGCGAAGGCGCCATCAACAACATCCGGCAGCGCGTCGCTCGCGAGCCGATCGTGCAGGTGGAGGATGAAAACCGCAAGCCGGTCGCCGGCGCATCGGTCGTGTTCCTGCTCCCGAACCAGGGTGCCAGCGGCGTCTTCACCGATGGCTCGCGGATGCTGACCGTGGTGACCGATGATACCGGCCGGGCAGCCATGCGCGGTTTCCAGCCCAACAACGTCGCCGGCAAGATGCAAATCCGCGTGACCGCCTCGACGCGTGGGGTCACGTCGTCGGCCGTGATTAACCAAAGCAACGTCCTTGGCGCGGCTGCGGCCGGCGGCGCGGCAGCCGGCGGGAGCGGCAAGCTGATCGCCATTCTGGCGGTTATCGGCGGTGCAGCAGCCGGAGGCGTCGTGGCGGCGACTCGAGGCGGCAAAACCCCCACAAGCCCCACAACCCCGACCGGCCCGCCGCCTCCGGCTCCGACGGTCATTACCCCGGGATCCCCCAGCGTCGGGCCGCCGCGGTAAGAAAGGAAGCCACCATGAAACACCCTTGGTTGATTCTGCTGGCATCAGCCGCGCTGTACGGACAAAGCTCGGTGCAGGGGCCGGTTCTCGGCTGGGTTTGGGACGCGTCACGGGAGGCGGTGCGGCCAGTTCAGGGAATTCCAGGGTCGTCGCTGCTCGGTCCATCGGTGGACGTTGGTATGGCTGTGGCGGCTTCCGCCATCGCTCGCAATTCCGCGATTCTCGTTGACCGCGACCAGCGCCGTGCGTTCGCTGTGGATCTTGCCGCCACTGCTGTTCTGAAGCAACTGGACGTTCCCCCGGGCGCAGGCAGGATCATGATGAGCCCAAATGGCAGCGCCGCCGTTTTTGAGTACACCGAAAGCCGGCAGGCGGTCCTTGTATCCGGCCTGCCGGAGCACCCCGTAGTGCGCCAGATCCTGCATCTGGACGCTGAGGGGATGCCCGCCGCCTGGGCCGTTCGCGACGATGCTTCCGGCGTGCTGGCGGCGTACGCTGAGCAGGGTTTTGTTCTCGCTTTCGACCTCGAGGGCAACCGCTGGAAGCTGAACCATGAAGGTGCGGTTCGCAGCCTGGCCTTCCTGGATCGCAGTGCCGATGCATTGCTGGCCGCTGAGAATGGCGTCTGGCTGGTAAGCGATGTCATGGGCAACGCCGAAGCGCGCCTGCTCTATGCCGCCCCCGCACAAGCCGTCGCCGCCACCGCTGACCGCCGTTTTGCCCTCGTGGTCGAAGCCGGCGTCGCCTCCCTGGTGACCATTCGTCTGGAAGACGGCGTCACCACCGGGATCGCGTGCGCCTGCGAGCCCAAGTTGCTCGACCGCATGGGCAGCGCTGTCTTTCGCGTCAACGAGCTTTCCGATCAGCCGCTGTGGCTGCTCGATTTGAGCCACGCCGCGCCGCGCATGGTGTTCGTGCCGGCGGAAACCAAGAGCCAGGAATAAGGACGAGTCTCGGAGGTTGGATTTTCCTATGCGTGGGAAACTGTTGCGTTCTGTTCTGCTTGTCGCGTTCGCCGCGGGCAGCCTGTGGGCCCAGGCTGGGCCACTGGCGATCACCACGACTTCGCTCCCCAACGCCACCCGTGACGTATTCTACTCGACGCAGATCCAGGCCAGCGGCGGAACGCTGCCGTATTTCTGGTCGGCGAGCGGGCTTCCTTCCGGCCTGGCGATCAACAGCAGCACGGGGATCATTTCCGGAACGCCTCTGGTCATCGGCTCGTTCACCGTCACTGTGCAGGTGACGGATTATCTCCGGCAAACGGCAACGCGCAGCTATGTCCTGGTGGTTTCCAGCAACCTGCAAATCCTTACCGAATCGCCTCTGCCTCCGGCTACGGTGGGTGTTGCCTATTCACTATCCTTCGCCGCATCGGGCGGCGTTACACCTTTCCGCTGGTTTGCTCTCACCCCGCTGCCGCCGGGGCTGAGCTTGGACGAGTTCGGTCGTCTGACTGGCACGCCCACACAAGCCGGGACCTTCGACTTCGACGTTCAGGTATCCGACACCACCGGCGACTTGGCCTCCAAGAGATTCCGCCTCGTGGTCAGCGCCCCGTTCCAGATCACGACTCAGGCGCTGCCGGCCGGCACCGTCAACCAGAATTACAATGTGACTCTCACCAGCACGGGCGGCCGCGGCACTGTCACCTGGGGTCTGGAATCGGGCACGCTGCCTGCCGGCCTCCTACTGAATCCGACCATTGGCGGCATCACCGGAGTCCCCACGCAGGCGGGCGATTTCGTGTTTACGATCTTCGCTCTCGACAGCTCACAGCCGCCGCAGCGCGTTACCAAGAGCTTCACCATCACGATCCGCGGCGGTCTCAGCATCACGACGGCGTCGCTTCCGGACGGCGAAGTCGGCGTCGCTTATTCGCAGACAGTGCAGACGGCGGGCGGCTCTTCGCCCTATACGTGGTCCGTGACGCAGGGCCAGTTGCCGGCTGGACTTTCCCTCGACCCGTCGAGCGGCGCGATCACTGGCACTCCAACGCAAGCGGCCCGGTTCGCCTTTACCATCCAGGTGGTCGACCGGCTGAGTCAACGGGCGCAGCAAAGCTACGTTGTCAACATCCTGGCGCGGCTCGAGATCACCACCGCTTCGCTGCCCGGCGGCACGGTCGGCGCCGCTTACTCGGGCACGGTGGCCGCCACGGGCGGGGAGACCCCGTATGCATGGTCCATCCTCACGGGGAGCCTGCCGGACGGGCTGAGCCTGGGTAGCGCCACCGGGGCCATCAGTGGCTCGCCAACCCGCGCGGCCACGTTCAACTTCACCGTGCAAGTAAGCGATCGTGCCGGACGCAGGGCCACCCGCTCCTACACCATCGAAATCCTGGCTGGGCTTGCGATCAGCACGGCATCTCTTCCGGCCGGCACTGTCGGCATCGGGTACTCGCAGACGCTGGCCGCCACCGGAGGCGCCGCCGGCAGAACATGGTCCATATCGCAAGGCCAGATACCCGCGGGATTGACATTGACGGCAAACACCGGCGTCATCAGTGGTATTCCCTCCACAGCCGGGAATTCCACCTTCACCGCGATGGTTCGGGACGGCCAGGGCTCGACCGCCAGCCGCCAGCTTGCGATCAGCATCGCCGGCTTGCAGGTGCCCAGCATCTCGATTGCTCCGAACACTGCGCAGCCGGCCCAACAGCCTGCGGTCACGGTGACGGCAAGCGCCGCCGCGCCCACCGATCTGAGCGGAACTTTGACGCTCACCTTCGTCTCGGATGTCGGCGTGGACGATCCGGCGATCCAGTTCTCGACCGGACGCACCGCCAGCTTCACCATTCGGCAAGGCCAAACCCAGGCTGTGTTCCCCGGCGGCGCCGTGAGCCTGCAAACAGGAACCGTTGCCGGCGTCATTACCATCACCACGCGCATCACCGCGGGCGGCGTGGATGTTACTCCTTCTACCGCGCCCACGCAGAGCATTCGCATCAATCGCATGGCGCCTGTCATCGACAGCCTGACTGCGCGGCGCACCGGCAACACGCTCACCATCGAGGCTTTGGGGTACGCCACCAGCCGCGAAGTGACCGCCGCGGATGTCCAGTTCCAGACCGCCCCTGGCTCGAATGTCCAGGGCGCTTCCGCCACTGTCCAGGTTGGTCAGCCGTTCACCGTGTATTATGGAGACCGCAACTCGTTCCAGTTCGGCAGCCTCTTCCGGCTGACGATTCCGTTCACGGTGACCGGCGATCCCAACCTGATCACGAGTGTCACGCTGACGCTGGTGAATGCAGTCGGCCGCTCGCAGTCGCGAAGCGCGAATTTCTGAGGCAGCCCTATTTCTTGCCTTCCGCCGCCGGCTTCGCCTTCGCTGATGCCGGCTTGTGAATTTCCTCGAAATACTGCTGCACAAACTGCTGGTAGGCGGCCGGCACTTCGTCACGGCTGATCTCGCCGCCCGTGTCGCTATGGGTCGCTGTCTTCTGCACGTACTGCGTCTTCAGATGCTGTTTGCCCGAGCTGACCTCGACCATGATCTCGCCGGTAAGGTTCTGCGCCCGCTTGCCCAGAATCTCGCTGATCTTGCCCATGGCGGCCTGCTGCTCAGCCTGCTTGATGTCTTTATCGCCTTCCTGCTTGCCGGCGCCGGTTTTGCCCTCCTGCGCCTGCTGCTTGTCGGCCCCGCTGTCCGACATCTTGCCCTGCGCATTCATGTTCTTGGAGGCGCCCTCGCCCTGCTGCTCGCCTTCCTGATCGGATTCCGACTGGCCTTCGGCCTGCGGCTTGCCCGGCGCGGGAGCGCCCTTCTGGCCCATCTGCTTCTGTGCCGAAGCGGATTGCGCCGCCCCCTGCTGCGCTGACATGCTCTGCCTCGAGTCGCCTGGACGAGGCGTCATCTTCAGCCGCGCCAGCATGTTCGCCATTGCGTCGCGCATCTTGTCCATGAGCGATGAGTTCTCGCTCGATTGCGGTGACGACTGCTGGTTGCTCTGCGATGGCGACTTCGCGTTCTGCTGTCCAGGCGTCTTCGAGCCGCTTTCCTGCTGGCTGCGGTCGTCGGAGGCTGCGCCGCCCTCGCCCTTCTCGCCCGCCTCGCCCGATTCCCGCCCTGCCTTTTCGGATTCGCTGCTTTGCCTGGCCTGGGCGTCTCTGCCGGCTGCCTGATCGGTCTCGATCGTCTCTGACTCGGACATCTCGTCCGGCGTCGGTCTTCGGTCGCCGGCCCGCTCGCCGCGCTCGTCATCCGGCAGGGTGAGCCCTTGCATCCCCTCCGGCAGTTTTTGCTTCGGTAGTCGCTGGTTCTTGGCGAACAGATCGGCGCCCGCCGCAAACGATTCGAACGGGATGTGGACCAGCGGCTGCCGCAAGTCGAGATTGCCGCGGACTCCATAGCGCACCAGCAGGAGTGCACCGGCCAGGCCGAGCAGCGTCATGCTCACCCAGGCCCGCCGTGGCATCCGCATCGGAGCGGCCGAGGCTGCATCGGCGGTGGCGGCAGTTTGCTCGGCGCATCTGCGTTGCGCGAGCACCAATTCGGCGGAGGCTCGCTCCTGGCGTCCCTTCTGGGAAAAGTAAAACGCTGTCGACAGCAGGTCCGCCAGGCCCAGCCTCGAATCCGCCTGCCGCGCTGCTTCATAAGTCGTGGGCACCCGCCCGCGCATCCGCCACAAACCCACTCCAAACGCGCCCGCCATCAGCAGCAACGGCCAGTACCAATCGAGAATCTGCGTGCCCGTCACCAGAAGCGCAATCAGCCCTCCCAGCGCCGCCACCAGCGCGACAGCGCCCTGTTCGAGAACGGATTGTACAATCGTGCGCCGCCGGATTCGCTCCAGCAAATGCGCCAGCACGCCGGATGTCACTCCATTCGCTAGGTTAGCATGGGCGTCCCAGGTGTACGATGTTGGCAGAGGCTCTTTCATGCGCCGGCGTCATTTTCTCACTGGATTCGGCGTAGGCGGTTACACGCTCCTGGTCAACGCCCAGCATCTGCCGCCCGCCCCCACGACTCCCACCAGAGAAGAGCTGGACAGCGTCTTCTCGCGCATCGCTCCTGCCCAGCGGCGCTACAACGGCCGGGAGCCGCACATGGCCACGGTGGATCTGGAGACCGATGTCCTCGTCGCCGGCGGCGGCCTGGCTGGGATCTGCGCAGCCATCTCCGCCGCCCGCCATGGCGCGCGGGTCATCCTCCTTCAGGACCGGTCGCGGCTCGGCGGCAATTCGTCGAGCGAAGTCAAGATGCACGTCGTCGGCGCCAACAGCCACAAGAGCCGTCCTGGCTGGCGCGAAGGGGGCCTGCTCGAAGAGTTCCGCCTCGATGACGCCGTCAACAATCCGCAGCGTTGCTTCGAGATGTGGGACCTGCTGCTGTATGACAAAGTGATCAGCGAGCGCAACATCACACTACTGCTGGAAACCACGCTCTTTGCCGTGAACAAGGACGGCGCCGGCATCCGGGAGGCTTTCGCCCGCTGCGATAAGAGCGAGCACCTCTACCGCATCCAAGCCAAGCTGTTTATCGATTGCACCGGCGACAGCCGCCTCGCGCTGGAGGCAGGCGCCGAGATGCGCTCCGGCCGCGAAGCCCGAGGCGAGTTTAACGAATCCCTGGCTCCGGAAACCGCCGACCAGGAAACGCTGGGCAGCAGCATTCTGTTTACCAGCAAGCTCCATCGCCGTCCGATGCCCTTCACCCCGCCCAAGTGGGCCCGCAAAGTCACAAAGGAGCATCTGAAATTCCGCCAGGTCAATTCCTGGGAATACGGCTACTGGTGGATCGAATGGGGTGGAGACCGCAACATTATCTTCGACAACGAGCGCATCCGCTTCGAGCTGCTTTCTATCGTCATGGGCGTCTGGGATTACATCAAGAACAGCGGCGCTCAGCCGGAAAGCGCGAACTGGGCGCTCGATTGGATCGGCATGATGCCCGGCAAGCGCGGCAGCCGCCGCATCACCGGCGATCACATCCTGACACAGCAGGATCTGCTGAAGGGCGAGTTCCATGACGCCGCCGCCATCGGCGGCTGGCCGATGGATGACCATCCGCCGGGCGGCTTTGACCGTGCCGACGTGCCTCCCACCGTGCAGATCCGCACGCCCGAGGTCTACAACATCCCGCTGCGCTGCCTCTACAGCCGGAATGTGCCGAACCTGATGATGGCGGGCCGCAACATCAGCGCCTCGTATGTTGCCTTCACGTCGACGCGCGTCATGGGGACGTGTGCCGTCGTGGGGCAGGCGGCCGGGACAGCCGCCGCCGTTTGCATCGAGAACGGGATTCTGCCGCGCCAGCTTGGCGGCGATCGAAAACGCCTGTTCTCCTATCAGCAGACGCTGTTGCGTGACGATCAGACGATTCGCGGAGTGCGCAATGAGGATCCCAAGGACATCGCCCGGCTGGCGAAGATCCGCGCTTCCGGCGAGCGCGGCGTCGCCAGGGCCGCCCTGCTGAACGATGGTGATGTGCGCGACATCCCGGGCAAAGAGGTGCATCACTGGGAAGCCGCGATGGGCCCCGATGGGGCCTGGATCGAATTGACCTGGGACACGCCGCGGACGCTGCGCCACGTGCAGATCACCTTTGACAGCGGCTTCCAGCGTGAGCTGACCCTCACCGCATCCGACACCGCCAATCGCGGCATCGTGCGAGCAGCGCAGACGGAGACCGTTCGCGACTACACCATCTGGGCGAGCGGAGGGAAACTGAGTGAGCCGCGCAAGATCGCCATGGTGAGCGGGAACCACCAGCGCCTGCGCCGCCACACCTTCGAGCCCATCGAGGCCACACGCCTGCGCATCCACGTCACCGCCACCAACGGAGATGACTCCGTGCGCATCTTCGAAGTGCGCTGCTACGCGTAAAGGCTAGCGCGGGAAATCCGGGTGCGCCTTCACCTGCAAAGCCTGATGAATGTGGCGTCTGTCATGCGCCACGCACGCTGCCAAGGCCACACCGAGGGACCACTTCCATAGTTTCGTGACCGGCGAGCTCACTTGAATCCTCCGCAGATTCAGCCCCGCCGCCTCGCGCACCAACTCTCGAAGCCGGCGGTTGTGCGTTCGAAAGCGGCCAAGGGTTTCTTTCGGGTCGAGTTCCGGGGCAGGCCGGAAGGCCTTTGGTGACTTCACCCGGAATTTCGCCGGCGGCTCGATGTTCCGCAACATGTAAGATTCCAGCCACCCGTACTTGAATGGGCCTGTGCCAAACTCACGCTCGCGCCGCCCACGCTCGATGGCCTTGCTGATCCTGCCGGCATACAGGCCATCCAAGCGGCACAGATGATCCAGGCATTCGCCGACCGACCAGCGGCCCGGCTGCTCGCGCCAGTTGAACTGCTCTTTTGACAATTTTGCCGCCAGCGACTCGGCATCGTACAGAACGGCTTCATACAGAGCTGCCAGGTCCGACAACTCCTCGCCCAGTTCCCTTGCAGCAATCATTGGCTCCTCCTTTGTCCGTTCATCATATAGGGTAACGATTGTCGCCCCCCAGCCGCCTGCCTCCACGGGAGCATCAGAGAAAGATTTTACAAAACCAGTGCGGCTGAGTACACGGCGCACCATCTCCCGCTGGACGCCAATCCCGCGGCCGTGGATAATGCGCAGCGCCTTCAGCCCCTTGCGGTGGGCTTCTTCCAGGTACGCCTCGACGGCATCCTTGGCGTTGCGCGGCGGGATGCTGTGCAGATCGAAGACGTCCGTGATGGGGATCTCGACGGGCTCGTACTGCTCTTCCATACCGTTGCGCTTCTAATCAACACGCGCAAAACGGACCGCAACCGCGGGAGGGACACTCCGGTGTTCCACAAGGCTATCACGCCGCGGGGCGCGGCCTTTGCGCTTCTACCCCTAACCTACAGCATCTGCAATCCGGTTGTGATACAAATTTGTAAGGATTCCCATGGGTGATTCGGTCTCACGGCGCAGCTTCCTGCTCACCACCACTGCGCTCGGATTCGACCTCAAGCCCGCCATCGCCGCCGCTCGCGAGCTGAAGATCTCCCGCACCACCCAGACTCACAGCGTCTGCCCTTACTGCGCCGTCGGCTGCTCGGTCGTCATCCACACCCTCGGCGATAAAGCGCGCAACGTCCAGCCCAGCGTCGTCCACATCGAAGGAGACCCTGACAGCCCGATCAACCGCGGCACCCTCTGCTCGAAAGGCATCTCGCTCAAGGAATTCGTCGTCAATGAGCGCCGCCTCACGCGCCCGCTTTATCGCGCGCCGGGATCGAGTGCCTGGACCCGCATCTCGTGGGAGGAAGCGCTCGACAAGATGGCGCGCCGCATCAAAGACACCCGCGACCGCGGCTTCGAAGAAAAAGACGCCCAGGGCCGCACCGTCAACCGCCTCCCGAACCTCGCCCTCATTGGCGGCTGCACCGACACCAACGAGATCAATTACCTGATCAGCAAGTTCCGCTTCGGGCTCGGCATCGCCGCTTACGAAAACCAGGCCCGTCTTTGACACGGCCCCACGGTGGCCAGTCTGGCCGCCACCTTCGGACGCGGGGCGATGACCAACGGCTGGACCGACGTGGTCAATGCCGACGTCATCCTCGTCATGGGTGGCAACCCGGCCGAAAACCACCCCGTTGGATTCCGCTTTGTCATGGAGGCAAGACGCCGCCGCAAAGCGAAGCTGGTTTCGATCGACCCGCGCTTCAACCGGACCGCCGCCGTCTCGGATTGCTACGTCCCCATGCGGGCCGGCACCGACATCGCGTTCCTCGGCGGCCTCATTCACTACGCGCTCGAAAACAAGCTCTATCACGCGGACTACATCAAGCTGCACACCAACGCTTCGTTCCTCGTCAAGGAAGGCTTCGGCTTTGAAAACGGCCACTTCAGCGGCTGGAACGCGGAAAAGAAAACCTACGACCGCTCCACCTGGCAGTATGAGTCAGACGGACAAGGCTTCGCTAAAGTCGACCCCACTCTCGAACACCCGCGCTGCGTCTTCCAGCTCATGAGGAAGCATTACGAGCGCTACACGCCGGAAGCCGTTGCCAACATCGCCGGCTGTTCCGCCGGGGAATTCAATCGCGCCGCCGCTATCATCTGCTCCACCGGCAGGCCTGACAAGTCCGGCACCATTCTTTATGCTCTCGGCTGGACCCAGCACAGCCACGCCGTCCAGTTGATTCACACCGCCGCCATGCTCCAGCTTCTGCTGGGTAACGTCGGCGTCCCCGGCGGCGGCGTCAATGCGCAACGCGGGCATGCCAACATCAAGGGCTCCACCGACATGGGTTCCTGGAACAATCTGCCCGGCTATCTCCGGCTCCCGCGCGCCAACCACACTTCGCTCGACGAATTCCTCAAGGCGAACACACCCAAGCCGCTGCGGCCCAACTCGATGAACTACTGGAGCAATACGCCCAAGTTCATGACCAGCCTGCTGAAGGCTTACTACGGCCGCCACGCCGCCAGGAAAAACGGCTTCGGCTACCACAACCTCCCCAAGATCGGTGAAAGCGACAACAACAGTTGGGGCTTTTTCTTCGATCGTATGCACAAGGGTTCGATCGAAGGCTTCCTCAGCTTCGGCATGAATCCGGTCGCCAACGGTCCCAACACGCCCAAGATGCTCGATGCGCTCTCGAAGCTCAAGTGGATGATCGTGGTCGAGAATTTCGAGACGGAAACGGCTGCGTTCTGGAATGCGAAGAAGCTGGGCGAGAAGTATTATTCGAGCTTTATCGATCCCGCCGGCATCCAGACCGAAGTCTTCCTGCTTCCGGCCGCGTGCTTCGCCGAGAAGGACGGAGCATTCGTCAACTCCTCGCGCTGGCTTCAATGGAAGAGCGCCGCCGTGCCTCCGCCCGGCGAGGCCAAACCCGACCAGGAAATCATCGCTCGTCTCTTCCTCAAGGTTCGCGAGCTCTACGAAAAAGAAGGCGGCAAAGCGCCGCAGCCTTTGCTTCAGATGAGCTGGGATTACGCGAATCCGCTCAGCCCGTCGCTGGAAGAAGTGGCCCGCGAAGTCAACGGCCGCGACCTTGCCGGAAAGCAGCTCAACGGGTTCGGCGAATTGAAAGACGACGGCTCGACGGCGTGTGGCAACTGGATCTATTGCGGCTCGTGGCCCGAGGCCGGCAACATGATGGCGCGTCGCGGCCAGGAAGATCCCACCGGCCTCGGCCTGTTTCCCAATTACGCCTGGAGCTGGCCCGCCAATCGCCGTATCCTTTACAACCGCGCCGCCTCCGACGCCGGAGGCAAAGGCTGGGATCCGCAACGCACCTCCATCCGCTGGGACGGCGTCCGCTGGACCGGCGATACGCCCGATTACAAAGCCGATGCCAAACCCTCCGACTTCGGAGCGTTCATCATGCTGCCCGAGGGCGTCGCCAAACTCTTCGCAGCCGATCTCCTCGAAGGGCCGTTTCCCGAACACTACGAGCCCGCTGAGTCGCCTGTTCCCAATCCGCTGCACAAGGAAGTCTCCAGCAATCCACTGGCGTCCGTCTTCCAGGGCGCGCTTGACAAACTCGGCTCGGCGAAAGATTATCCCTACGTCGCCATCACCTATCGCCTCACTGAGCACTTCCACTACTGGACCAAGCACATGCACGCCAGCGGCGAGCTGCAATCGAACTTCTTCGTCGAAGTGCCCGAGGAGCTGGCGCGCGAGAAGGGGATCAAAGGAGGCGATTTCGTGCGCGTCACCTCCGCCCGCGGCTCCGTCGAAGGCCCGGCGCTCGTCACCAGACGCATCCGCCCGCTCAAAGTCGAAGGCAAAACCATCTATCAAATCGGCATCCCGATCCACTGGGGCTTTGTCGGCCGCGTCCGCGGGCCTCTCGTCAACAACCTGACTCCGTCCGTCTACGACCCGAATTCCGGAACGCCCGAGTACAAGGGCTTCCTGGTGAACCTGGAGAAGGTGTGATCGAGACCGTCGCCAAACTCGTCGACACCACGCTCTGCATCGGCTGCAAGGCCTGCGAAGTCGCCTGCCAGGAATGGAACGACCAGGAATTCACCACCGGCGTTTTCCGAAATACGTACCAGACGCTGCCCGACCTCGCTCCCAATTTCTGGAACCTGATCAAGTTCTCTGAACACGACATCAACGGCGAACAGCACTGGCTGATGGCCAAGTATCAGTGCATGCACTGCGCCGATGCCGGCTGCATCAAAGCCTGCCCTGCGCCCGGCGCCATTGTCCGGCGCCCCAACGGCATCGTCGATTTCGTTCACGAAAATTGTATCGGATGCGGCTATTGCATCACCGGTTGCCCGTTCGATGTCCCGCGCCTCAGCCCTAAGACCAGGAAGGTCTACAAGTGCACGTTGTGCTCGGACCGTGTCGCTGCCGGGCTCGAACCCGCTTGCATCAAAACGTGCCCCACCAACTGCCTCACCTTCGGCAGCCGGAATGATCTGAAGTTTCTCGCTGAGAAGCGCGCCGAAGAGTTGCGCAAAGACGGCCTCGCAAATGCCGGAGTCTATGACGGCCCCGGCGTCGGCGGCACGAACGTCCTCTATGTTCTCAAGCACGCCGATCGGCCGCAGGATTATGGCTTGCCCAAAGACCCGCGCATCCCCTGGACCGTGTCGCTATGGAAAGGGCCGCTGAAGTGGCTCGGCAACACTGTCTTTTTCGGAGGCCTGCTGGCCGCGCTGGTGCATTACATCAAAGTCGGGCCGAAGGAGGCGCACGATGAAGCAGAGAATTGAGCGCTTCACTTCCACCGAGCGCATCGCCCATTGGATGGTCGCTCTCAGTTTCCTCTACTCAGCGCTCACCGGCCTCGCGCTCTGGTCCCACCGCATGTTCTGGCTCGCCGCCGTCTTCGGTGGCGGCGAAACCGTGCGTGGCTGGCATCCGATCGGCGGCATCGTATTCGCCCTTCTGCTTGCGTTCATCTTCCGCAACTGGGCCGCGCAGATGAAGCTCGACGCTGACGACCGCCGCTGGCTCGCCGTCTCGCACAAGTACGCCATGAACCAGGAAGAAGGCGTCCCGGCCGCCGGCCGCTTCAACGCTGGACAGAAGATGCTCTTCTGGCTGCAATCTTCGAGCGCGCTGCTGCTGTTTGCGAGCGGCCTTGTCCTCTGGTTCCCCGAATGGATGCCGCGCGGGCTGCGCCTGGCAGCCGTGCTGTTGCATCCGGTGGCCGCTGTCGCTTCCATCGGCGGCATCATCGTGCACATCTACATGACCACGCTCGTCGTGCCGGGCGCGCTCCGTGCCATGGCCCGCGGCTGGGTCACGCCGCGCTGGGCCGCTTCTCACCATGCCAAGTGGTACCGTGATCTCGATCGCCGCTGAGCGCTTCTGGAAACGCGCCGCCCGGGCGCGCCTACTCGCGGATCGCTATCCCGCCTCGCGTGAGGCTTTGGTCTACTTCGCAGCCGTCTCCGAATTCCAGGCCGGCAGCGGAGACATGCCGCAGCCGCCCGCTCCGCTGGCGCCGGAATATCTCGACCGCATCCTCCGCGAAACCGAGGCGCAGCCTTCCTGCGAACATGTCCCCCAGCTCGGTGTTCTCCGCCCTCAAGGCGACGGCAAAGCGCTCTCGCTCGCCTGTGCCCTCTGCCGCCACGAATGGTCCTTCCCTCGCACGAAGTGTCCCGCGTGCGGCAGTGACAAGATCACGTTCGGTTCCGCGGAAGCATTTCCCGCCGTTCGAACACAACTGTGCGAAACGTGCAAGACTTACTTCCACATCCTGGATCTCGCCGCTGATCCGGAAATCATCCCCGAGGCCGACGAGATCGCCGCCCAGCCGCTCGATGTCTGGGCCCTCGATCAGGGCTACACAAAGATCTTCCCGAATCTGGTCGGGTTGTGATCTACCGGCGCAGGCTGGTTATGTACGCCATGATCTTCAGGATGTCGTCCTGCGTGATGCGGTTGCCGAATGCCTGCATGGCGCCGGCCGCGCCCGCGTAGATCACTTCGAACGCGCCCACATCGGTGCTCACCCGCGGATAGTTGAACTGGTCATCCACCAGATTCGAGCCCATGCGTCCGGTCGCATTCTCGAGGTGACACGACGCACACCATTGCATGTAGACTTTCTTGCCGGCCTCGATCGCTTGCGCGTTCCCTCGATACGGATTCTTTCCGGTCTTCTGAAATGCGCCCACCTGCGGGGTGATCGTCTCGTTGGGATGCATGTTCAATGGAATCGGCTTGTTGTCGAGCGGATGCAGAAACGCCACTGCGCCCGAACCGGGCGTTGTGACCTCGGTCACTTGCTGCACCGTACGCGCCGTCTCCGCACCGCGCGGCACTTCATTCGCCGGGACAATCTTCCACAGCGCGCCTGGGGGATTCGCCATCGGCCCGCGGTCCGACGTATAGAAGCAATAGCAGTTCACCGCGTACACGGATCCGTCTTCGCCATTCCCGCCGGCGGTGAATTGCAGATTGGTGTGCGCCAGTTCCTGCAACTGCCACTTGCTCCCGTCCCATCCGAGCCCGAACACGCGCCCCGAGCACCAGTCGCCGACAAGGTACACGCCTCGCATGCCGCCGTAGTTGGCCACACCGAGCCCTTCCACGGAACAACCGTGCCCGTCCCGAAGCGGCTGCGCGCCGGGATAGGGGACCTCGTGCGGATACTCGCCCGCCGGCAGGACGCCGACCTGCGGGCACTTGTCGTTGGGTCCGGTCATCGGATGGCACCAGCTTCCCTGCATGCGGTTCCAGCCGTAGTTCTCGCCGCCTTTGCTCGACGCCGGCTGGTAGTGAATCTCTTCCCAGTGGTTCTGCCCCACGTCGGCGATGAACAGATCTCCACTCTTGGGATCGAATGAGAACTCGTAAGGATTACGCGAGCCGTAGGCCCAGATCTCCGGCCGCACCCTGGTCCGGACCTTGGCGAAATCCGCTTCGCTGATGCCGAAAAGCTGCATCAGCCGCTCGTCCCTGGCGCGCGCGTACGGATTCGTCTTCGGAATCTTGTACGGAATGGTGTCGTCATCGGAGGTGTTGACGTCGATTCGCAGAATCTTGCCGAGCAGCGTGCTCAGATCCTGCCCTGCATCAAGCGGATCGCCTTCCCAGCCGCCGTCGCCGCTGCCGATATACAAGTAGCCGTCCGGGCCGAACTCGATCTGCCCGCCGTTGTGGTTGTAGTACGGCTGCTCGATGCGCAGCAGGACTTTTGCCGTCTGGTTGGTTCGCTCCGGCGTCAGCTTGTTGGGGCTCTTTGGATCCACCTGGAAGCGCACGATCATGCCGTCGCCATTGAACGGCAGCGACGCGTAGTGCACGTAGAAATAGCCGTTTTCCTTGAACTTCGGATGAAAGGCGATCGAGTACAACCCCTGCTCGACAAAGCCCGTCTGCACATCGCTGCCCAGCGGATTGATGTTCGTCAGATCGAGGAACGGCTCCTTGTTCACCGAGCCGTCTTTGTTGACGATCTTCACGCGCCCTACACGCTCGGTGACGAACAGCCGCCCGGTTCCGTCATTCGCTGAACCGACATTGGTCGGATCGTTGAAGCCTTCGGCGATCTTCAGCAGCGCGATCCTGGGATTCCCCGGCAGCTTTCCACCGGGCCGCGCCACTTCGTCGCGTGTTTGAGGCAGGCGCGGCCGCGACGATTGCCCCAACGCCAGCCAGGACGCTCCGGCAGCCAACACCGCACACAGATATCTCTTTCGCATATCAGGATTCCGTTCACCATATCACATCTTGTGACGCTTTTCCCGGCGCCCGGCGCGCAATCAGTGCGGCGCGCTGTGATAGACTCCTACTCCACCTCCTCATGAACGGCTATCCTTCGCCGCGCTCCGCCTGGTATGTAGTCGGCGTCCTCACCTTCGTCTACATCTTCTCGTTCATTGACCGGCAGATCTTGAACCTGATGGTCGGGCCCATCCGGCGCGATCTCGACATCAGCGACACCGGGATGAGCCTGCTGATGGGCTTCAGCTTCGCGGTGTTCTACACGCTCTTTGGCATCCCGCTCGGCCGCATGGCGGATACCCAAAGCCGCCGCACGATCATCGCCGCCGGCTTCGCCCTCTGGAGCCTGTTCACCGCCGGCTGCGGCGTGGTGCGCAATTTCGCCGGGATGCTCCTGATGCGCATGGGCGTTGGCGTCGGCGAAGCGTCCCTGTCCCCGGCCGCCTATTCGCTGATCACCGACTACTTCCCGCCCCATCGACGCGCCACCGCCATGGGCGTTTACGGAATGGGCATCTACATCGGCTCGGGCATGGCGTTCCTGCTCGGCGGCCTGGTCACCGGATTCGCGACGAAGCAGGAATCCTGGAATCTGCCGCTCATCGGCGCGACCCGAGGCTGGCAATTGATCTTCTTTGCCGTCGGGTTGCCGGGGCTTGCTCTGGCCATGCTGATGTACACCGTCCGCGAGCCCATTCGCCGCGGCCTCAAGAAAGGCGGCTCCCGATTGCCGCTGCGCGAAGTCGCCGCTTACATCCGCGAAAACAAGACCACGTTCCTGTGTCACAACTTCGGCATCTCGCTGCTGTCCTTTTCTTCGTACGGCAGCGCCGCCTGGATCCCCACCTTTTTCGTTCGCGTCCACGGCTGGTCCGCGGCCCGGACCGGCATCATCTACGGCCTGATCGTCATGACGTTCGGAGCGCTCGGCATCGCCGCCGGCGGCCGGTTCGCTGATTTTCTGGCTGAGCGCGGCTATCGTGATGCCAATTTCCGGGTCGCTTTCCTCGTCTCTCTCATCTGGATGCCGACCGGCATCGCGTATCTGCTTGTTCCCGATCCAGTGTGGGCGATGGCGCTTCTGGCGCCCACGGTGTTCACCGTTGCCGCGCCGTTCGGCATCGCCCCCGCCGCCATCACCCAGATCATGCCCAACCAGATGCGAGGGCAGGCCGGGGCCATTTATCTCTTCGTCAACAACCTCATCGGCCTTGGCCTCGGGCCCACCGCCGTTGCCATCGTCACCGACTACGTCTTCCACGACGACAGCAAGGTGGGATATTCTTTACTCATCGTGGGCGTCACCGCGCATGTCCTTTCCGCCATCATCTGGCGGATCGGCCTGAAGCCGTACGTCCGCAGCCTCGACCGGCTGAAGACGTACACAGAAGCACATGGCTGACAGGAGTTGTCTTATGGTTCTGCTGTTGCTCTTGTTCTCGATTCCAGGCGCACTGTTTGCGCAAGCCGTCTCCGGCACCATCCATGGCGTTGTCCGCGACCCGAGTGATGCCTCGATCGCGGGCGCCACCGTCACCGTGCTGAACAGGAATACCAACTACACCCGCTCGATCTCGACGTCGGCCGAGGGCGATTACCGCTTCCCCTCGCTGCCGCTTGGCGTTTACACGCTCACCGTCGAGCATCCGGGGTTCAGCCAGTTCTCACAGGAAGGCATCACGTTGCAGGTGGACCAGCAGGCGCGTGTCGATGTCACCCTTCAGGTCGGGAACGTCTCCGAGAAAGTGGTTGTCACCTCCGAGGCGGCTCTCGTCAATACCACGAACGCGGAAACCGCTGAGGTGGTCGAGCGCCAGCGCATCGAGCAGCTTCCGCTCAACGGGCGCAACTTCGTTCAATTGATCCAGCTCACCACCGGCACCAACGCTGGCGCGGCCGGCGACCAGCAGAACAACCTCGTCATCAATCATTTCCGCGGCTCGGCCTTTTTCAGCGCCAACGGAATGCGCACCTGGTACAACAACTATATCCTCGACGGCATCAACAACAACGAGAGCGCCTGGAACAGCGGCGGCATTATTCTGCTGCCGGTGATCGACGCGATTCAGGAGTTCAAAGTCTCCACCGGAAACTTCTCGAGCGAATTCGGCCGCGCCGCCGGCGGCGTCGTCAATGTACAGACGCGCTCCGGAACCAACGCATTCCATGGCAATGCCTTCGAGTTTTTCCGCAACAGCGCCCTCGATGCCAACGACTTCTTCAACAACGCCTCCGGCAACCCCAAGCCGGCGTTCCGGCAAAACCAGTTTGGGGCCACCTTCGGCGGCCCGATCAGGCGCGACCGCGCCTTCTTCTTCATGGACTATCAGGGCGTCCGGCAGCGCCGCGAGCTTACCTATCTGGCGAGCGTCGCCACCACTGCCATGCGCGAGGGCGACTTTTCGAATCCGCGCTTGCCGGTAATCTACGATCCGGCGACAGCACGCCCTTCCGGCACGGGTATCGTGCGCGATCCATTTCCGAGCCGCCGCATCCCTTCGAATCGCTTCGACCCGGCAGCCGTGCGCTTCATCGACCTGATGCCTTCGCCGAACACCGGCGGGGCGGACGCTATCGCGCTCAATCTCATCAACAACCCGAAGTGGAGCCGCGAGGGAAATCAGGGCGACATCCGCCTCGATTACAACTTCGGGCCCCGGAGCACGATCTTCGGCCGCTATTCGATGGACAAAGCCAATCAGATCTTCCCCAACGATCTGACGACGCCGCGGAATCCGTTCGGCGGCGGCGGCCGGGCCAATCAGCTTGATCTCACCGCTCAGAGTCTCGCCATCAACGCCACTCGAGTCGTAACAAATGCGCTGGTGATCGAAGTGCGTCTGGGCTTCAACCGCTATGATTTCCGGGGCGTGCCTCTCGGCGCCGGCAACACGCTGGTGGACAAGTACAAACTGCCGGGCAGTCACATCGCCCAGAACGCGCTCTCGATCACCGCGATGGGGATCACCGGCCTGACGACGCTGGGGCCCACCACGGGACTCCCGAATTTCAGCGTGCAGAATGTGTACCAGTACGTGTTCAACGCCTCCTACACGCGCGCCCGGCACAGTTGGAAAGCGGGCGTCGATGCCAAGCGCTTTCAACGGAACAACTACTTCATTTCCGCGCAGCCGACCGGCCAGTTCAACTTCTCGGCGAACTTCACCTCCCAGACCGGCGTGGGCGGCGGTGGCGCTGGTTTCGCCACCTACCTGTTGGGCCTTGCCGATTCCATCAACCGCGGCAGCGTGTCCGGACGCACGGGCCGCCGCAACACCGAGTGGGGCGTCTATCTCCAGGACGACTTCAAGCTGAACTCTTCGCTCTCGCTCAGCTACGGCATTCGATACGAATTATTTACGCCGTGGTACGAAGTCGCGGACCGCATGAGCGCGCTCGATCTGGCTACCGGGAAGGTGATTCTCGCGGGCGCGGACAACAAGTTCGGCCGCGCGCTGCGCCAGGGCGACTACAACAACTTCGCGCCCCGCTTCGGCATCGCCTGGCGCGTGCCTGGCCCCTCGAAGCTGGTGGTTCGCAGCGGTTATGGCATCACCTACATCGAGGAGTTCGGCGGCAACGGCACCAACCCGATTCAGAATCCGCCGAATTCCTCGACGCAGCAGATCGTCTATTCGACCACCCAACTGCCGCCGGCCAGGCTCACCGACGGCATCCCTGTTCCCGGCCCCGTGGACATCAACAACCCGTCGGGCCAATACCGCCAGATCAATTACGGAGCCGTCGCTGCGTACGCCCAGCACTGGGACTTCAGCCTGCAACGCGAATTCGGACAGCACTGGCTGATGGATGCTGCCTACGCCGGCTCGAAAGGCACCAACCTGCTCGAGATCACCGACCCCAACCAGCCGGCGCCCGGCCCGGGCGGGATCAATCCGCGGCGGCCGCTGTTCGCGCTTGCGCCGAACGTCACCACCAACATTGGCGAGAGCATCGGCAATTCAAGCTACCATTCCTTCCAGCTCAAGATGCACAAGCGCTTTTCCAGAGGCTACTACGTGCTTGGCTCCTACACGGTGAGTAAGAACATCGGCGATGTGGATTCGAATTTTTCCAACGGCGTACCGGGCGTCGGCAGCTCCGGCTCGGCGCAAAACTCTCGCAATCAGCGCGCTGACCGCAGCCTCACCGACACCGACGTTCCGCAACGGCTGGTGGTGAGCTACGGATGGGAACTGCCGTGGCTGAAGGGCCGGCGTCTGGCAGGCGGCTGGCAGATCAGCGGCATCTCGACATTCTCGGCCGGCAATCCGTTCGACATCCTCTTTCAGCCATCGACGCTCAATACGGGCACGTTCCAGCGCCCCGACCGAGTCGCCGGCGGCCGCATCGACAACTGGACGACCGATCGCTACTTCGACATCACCGCGTTCCGTTCGCCTGCCATCTACACCTTTGGCAACGCCGGCCGCAATATCCTGCGCGGGCCGGGCCTTCACACCTTGGATTTCTCGATCATCAAAGACACGCGCTTCAGCGAGCGTTACAACCTCCAGTGGCGCACGGATTTTTTCAACATGGCCAACACGCCGCAATTCAACTCGCCGGGGAACACGATCGGGACCGCGCAGGCGGGAAGAATCAGCTCGACGCGGTTTTCGATGAACCGGCAGATTCAGATGGTCATGAAATTCTTCTTCTGATCGGCGCCATCAGCGTGCCGGAAGAAAGTTCTCCATCGCCCACACCTCGGCCTTGGCTGCCCCTGCTGTGAAGACAATCCTTTTTCCATCCGGATGCGGCCGCAGCTCTCGGAGAGCCGTCATCGTGAGGGGAAGCTTTTCGGGTTCGCCGCCTGCGGCCGGGATTCGCCAAAGCTGGCCCTTCTTTGAAAACAGCAGATAACGGCCGTCAGGAGTCCATGCCACAGAATAGATTCTCCCCGACCGCGGCTCCCGGTACAACTCGCGAACTTCGCCGCCGCCGGCCGGCTTGATTCCGAGGAACTCGAACTGTTCGTCGAAGCTCGAAAAGGCCAGCCACTTGCCGTCGCGCGAGAGGTCGAATCGGTAGACGGAAGGGAGGACCTGCTTCTCCCGTCCTGTTTCGAGGTCCCGGACCAGCAAGGGAGCGGGCTCCATGCCCTTGTTTCTCAGTTTGTAGAAAATGGTCCGGCCATCGGGCGACCACGCCGGCGCGTGGAACATTGCACTGGGCTGGTCGCTCTGCACGACCGGGCTCGCATCGCCGGTCTCTGCGTCGACCTTGAAAAGACCGTGCTGATGCTTCATGTCGGAGCCCATGGCAAGAAAGGAGCGGGCGTCCGGCGACCAGCGCAGCATTTCCACGAAATTCAGCTTCGGCCTGAGTTCACGCTCCTCGCCTGTTTTTGTCCACCGAAGGATGATTCGCGGAGTCGGCCAGCGGGTGGCCGGCGTGCGCTGACTGACGTACGCCAGTCGCCGGCCGTCCGGCGACCAGTCTGGGGAGCGGTTGAATCCCGCGAAGCGCCGGGCGACGGGCGCCGGATCTGACGCAATCCTGCCCGTCGCCGGGTCCAATTCCGCCAGGTACACCTCCTCTTTCGAAGTCTGGACCCCATAGTAGTAGGCGCCGCTCCTGGCAAATCCCACCGGCCAGACGCTTCCGATGTCCTTCTTCACCAGCAGCGGCGCCCCTTGCGGCTTCCCGCCGCCAATCTGAATGAGCCACGCATCGACTGCGTCCGTGCGGTCGCTGGCAAAGAGGACCCCTTTCCCGTCCGGCGTCCACCCCAGCAGGTAATCGTCAGCAGGGTGCTCGACGAGGGTGATTTGACGGCCATCGGTAATGGACACCAGGCAAATGTCGCGCGCGGGGGAGTCGTCGCGCGGCGGACAGTCATAGGCGATGAAACGACCATCCGAAGAAAAATTCATCCTCGAGGGAGATCGCCAGTCCAAAGTCTTGAGGACGCGCACGGAGCTGTCCACAACGCTGATCAGCACGATTTGATGCGTTCGGTCCTTCCTGACGAATGTGGCCAGGATGTGCTGGCCATCGGGAGACCAATCGGCCACCGCGATGAAGAACACCTCGGCGTCCTGGTACAGTACCCGCTCGCCGGAGCCATCGGATTCGATCAGACGCAGCTCATAATAGAAGGCCTGGTCCCAGGAGTATGCGATCCGTTTTCCGTCAGGCGAGAAGGTGGGGGATTCGGCTCCTCCCGTTCGGGCCTTCGGGGGTTTCCTGGTTAGACGCCGCTGCTCACCGGTGACGATTTCGCGGATGGCAAGGTCAGCCGTTTCCGGATCGCGATAGACCAGCCGGCGGCCATCCGGTGAGACCGTTCCCAGACTAGACAAGTCGGGCCCTGTCCAGATCCTCCTGGTGACGATCTCGGAGCGATCCGGTGCGCGTTGCCAGCGCAGCAGGGTGCGGCCCGACCAGGCAAGGATGACGCCGCCAATCAGAATCGCCGCCCCTGCCGCCAGCCACCCCGGCCGGATTCCATTGGACCCGGTCTGAGGCTCCACGTGACGCCTCCGATTGTTCCACCATGCGTCGAGCTCAGGCTCGAAGGCGTAAACGGTGCCCAATTTCTCGTGCACGTGTCGATAAACCGGCAGGCTTTCCCGCTTCTCCCACCGCTGCACTGTGCTGACGTCCCGCTTCAGGTAGGCAGCGATCTCTTTCCAGGAATCGAGCCGCCTGTGAGCCGGCCCAGGCGAGGGTGGCGGTACTGCGTTGGGATCTTCCCGGAGCATGGGCGAGCCAGTCTCCTCTCACCCGGTCGTTGGTCGGTCCTCATTATACCCCTGCTGCAAAGTGCCGCACGGTACGGCAAGGTGCGGCGCAAGGTGTGTCGCGGTGGATTACCGCTTGACGCCCGGCTGGCGATCCCTTATGGTCTCGGATGAATTGGCAACCCTTCTGTCGCCAAGCCACCGAAGGAGGAGTCTATGTCTGCGAGATGGAAGAGCGTGTGCATCGTGGCCGTCTGCGCCGCATGGGGAACGGCAGGTCTGGCGCAGGCGCCGCCGGTTACGGTTTTAGAGGTCGATGCAGAGAACATTGTCCTCTATAATACGGATGTCTTTGATGCCTCGAAGTTTGCGGCCGACCCGAATGTCACCGTTCCGGCTGCTGTAAGAAACTTCGGGTTCACCGTGCTCATTGGCGACATTGTGGCAGTGAACGGCAGACCCGCCAAGGGAACAAGTATCGTTCACACACGGACAATCAACCTCAGCGATAACCCGAATCCTGGCCAAGCCGTTGCTGACCTCGTGCGCACAGCCGGCTCGCAATACTACCTGGACATCTTACAGGCGGATGGGGTACCCGTCGGCAGTATCTATGTGTTGGGGCTGTCCGGGGGCAGTCCGCCGCCAGGTGCGCCATTGGCGGTGACCGCCTCGAACAATGCTGTGGTGGGAGGCACGGGCGCCTTCCTTGGCGCGCGGGGGCAACTGGGTGGCGCGGTAGTTCCAGGCGTGCTTAGCTTCCGCACTGCTTCGGTGACTGAAGATCCGGCGAACCGGCGCAGGAACGGGGGCGGAAAACTCCGCTTTGTGGTTCACCTGATCCCGATGTCGCGGCCGGAGATCGCCACCACCGCAGATGGACCGCTGGTGGTCCATTCCAGCGATTTCTCGCGGGTGACGGGCGCGAAGCCTGCCAGGCCGGGAGAGATCTTGTCCCTGATCGCCACTGGCCTCGGTCCGACACGGCCTGGAGTCGATCCGGGCAAACCGTTCCCCGCCAGCCCGCTGGCTATGGTGAACTCGCCGGTGGAGGTGATGGTGGATGGAAAACCGGTCGAGGTGCTGGGCGCAGCGGGTTATCCCGATACAGCAGATCGGTACCAGGTGAACTTTCGGCTTCCCGCAGACGCGACGAGGGGGCAGGTCGCGATTCAACTGAGCGCGGCATGGATTGTGGGACCCGAAGTGAAGATCGCGGTTCAATAGCGGCCCGCGTTGCCGCTTACTTGCTTCTTCTGCGCTGGCGCCCGCCCTGGCTGAGCGTGCCGTCCCAAACGGCATCGCCCTGGGCTTGGTAGTTGCCGAGCTTGCGCCAGTCCTCGCGCGTGAGGCCGTTCAGGTCCCAGACCACTCTGCCGTCGCGCAGAGCCAGTTCCGCGGTGAGCCGTTGGGACCCAAGAAGCTTTGCGCCGTAAACATCGACGAATCCGAAGTTGCCTTTTTCCAGGCGCACCACGGCGACATCGGCGCCGGCGCCTGCACTGAGGTGCCCCAGCTCCTGACGCTTGATCTCCCTGGCGGGGCTCCATGTCGAGCGGAGAATCACGTCTTCGAGTTTCATCCCCATGTTGAGAAACTTCGACATGACGTTGAGCATGTCCTTCATGCCGGCGTTCATCGACGTGTAGTGCAGGTCGGTGGAGATGGAATCGGGGGGAAGGCCCTGTTCCATCGCGGGCACGGCATGCCGCCAGATGAAGCTGCCGCCGCCGTGGCCGACATCGAAGATGACGCCTCGCTTGCGCGCCTCAAACAGGTAGGGCCGCACTTTCTTCGAGTCGTCGAGCATCGGAACCGACGCAAGGTACATGTGCGTGTAGATGTCGCCGGGGCGGAGCCGCCTGGTGACCAGCTCTTCATAAGGACGCTCGGGCCGGAAAGTGCCGAAGTCGACCATGATTGGCAGGTTGGTCAGCTTGCCAGCTTCCAGCGCGTTATCGACGGAAATCCAATCGGGGCCCTGAAAGTGGGCTGATTTGAAACCCACGATGATCGACGGATGCTGCCTGGCCTTGCTGGCGGCGGCTTGCGGGTCCATGTCCTGCGTGTTCTGCTCGACGTCGCCGCCCATGCCGGCGCCGACAATATTCAAAAGCACCAGCACACGGGTTCGCGCGCGGTCAATGACGCGGGCTTTGAACTCGTCGAAATTGCGCCAGCCGGAGGTTCCTGCGTCCACAACGGTGGTGACGCCGCTGCGGAATGTGTGTCCGTCTGGATACACGCTGAGGCGGCCGGAAGCATACTGTTCTCCCATGCCGCCGGCAAACACGTGCACGTGAATGTCGATCAGCCCTGGTGTCACATACAGGCCTGATACGTCGACGACTTTTCTGGCTTTGGAGGCCGCGATGTCCGCTTCCACGGCCGCGATCCTGCCGCCCTGGATG
>JACQDF010000051.1 GCA_016201205.1 Acidobacteriota bacterium | reverse complement strand
ATTCCTGATGCCCTCAGACCTCGCGGCCACGATGTAAGAAGGCCGCTGCGTTCAACCGCCGTACGCTGAAAACGGCACATACGGTGGTGTGGGAGGGGCTACGGGCGCAATCCCGTAGCCTCAACCCGATCCGAGACAAAGTGAACAGTATTGCCCCTTAGATGTCGTAGTAGAGAGCGAACTCGTAAGGATGCGGCCGCAGGCGCACGGCGTCCGCTTCGTTCTTGCGCTTATAGGCGATGTAAGTCTCGAGCAGCTCCTCGGTGAACACGTCGCCCTTGAGCAGGAAGGCATGATCCTCCTCGATGCAATTCATCGCTTCTTCGAGCGAAGCGGGCATCGAGGGCACGTTCTTCATCTCCTCGGGGGACAGATCGTAGATGTCCTTGTCGAGCGGCTCACCCGGATCGATCTTGTTGATCACGCCATCCAGACCTGCCATCAGCATCCCCGCGAACGCCATATAAGGATTCGCTGCCGGATCGGGCGGCCGGAATTCGGCGCGCTTGGCCTTGGGGTTTGGCGAGTACATCGGAATGCGGACCGCGGCCGAGCGGTTGCGCCTCGAATAGGCCAGGTTTACCGGCGCCTCGTAGCCCGGCACCAGCCGCTTATAGCTGTTCGTGGTGGGCGCGATGATCGCCGAGAGCGCCCGGGCGTGCTTCAGCAAGCCGCCGATGTACCACAACGCCAATTGGCTCAGACCGGCGTAATTGTCACCGGCAAACAGAGGTTTGCCATCCTTCCACAGGCTCTGATGCGTGTGCATGCCGCTGCCGTTGTCGGCGAAAAGCGGCTTGGGCATGAAGGTCACCGTCTTGCCGTATTGATTGGCCACGTTGCGGATGCAGTACTTGTACAGCATCATGCCGTCGGCCGATTTCACCAGCGTGTTGAAGCGCTGATCGATTTCGGCCTGGCCGCCGGTGGCCACTTCGTGGTGATGGCACTCGATGTCCATGCCGCAATTGATCATTACGTCCACCATCTCGGCGCGCAGATCCTGGTAGTGGTCGGTGGGCGGAACCGGGAAGTAGCCTTCCTTGTAACGCGGGCGATAGCCGAGGTTATTCTCGCGGCGGCCTGAATTCCAGCGCCCTTCCTCGGCGTCGATGAAGTAGAAGCCGGAGTGCTGGTTCTGATCGAAGGAGATGCTGTCGAAGATGAAGAACTCGGCTTCGGCGCCGAAGTAGGCCGTGTCTGCAATGCCGCTGTTCTTGAGGTAATTCTCGGCCTTCATGGCGATCCAGCGCGGGTCGCGCTCATAGTGCTGCTTGGTGATGGGATCGATGGCCGTGCACGTCATGACCAGCGTCCGGATCTCGTAAAAAGGATCCATGAACGCGGTGCTGGGGTCCGGGATGAGCAGCATGTCGCTTTCGTTGATCGCCGCCCAGCCGCGGATGCTCGAGCCGTCAATGCCGAACCCCTCTTCAAAGGAGTCTTCTTCCAGCTCGGAAATGGGGTAGGAGACGTGCTGTTGCAGGCCCGGCAGGTCCGTAAAGCGCAGATCCAATTGCTTTGCTTCGTTCTTTTTTGCAAATTCGAGCACTTCCTTCGGAGTCATCAGTGAGTTCCTCTCTTCGCAAACACCAGTCTCCTGGCCACCACGCAAGTGGCTCTCCTCAATTACAAAAGATGGGAGTGGGGCGACTGCGTGTAAGCCTGTATGGTACCCAACAGGCAATTCAGCCGTCAAATAGAAAAAGCTTATGGGGGCGATAGGGCAGCAAACGGAGCGGCTGCTAGCATGAGAGAGTGCAGATTCCCATCCGTTGGGAGGCGCCCCAGCGGCTCTTTCGCGTCAGTGATTTGACGGAGGCGATCCGGCGCACTCTGGCCTCCGAATTCACCGACATCTGGGTGGCCGGCGAGACCTCGGGGACCAAGACGGCGCCGAGCGGTCACATTTATTTCACGCTGAAGGACGAAAACGCGCAGATCCGCTGCGTCTGCTTCTCGGGCACGGCGCGCTTCCTGCGTTTCAAACCCAAGGATGGCATCGAGGTGCTGGCGCGCGGCCGCATTGACGTGTACGCTCCTCGTGGCGAGTACCAGTTTCTGGTGGATGCCATCGAGCCGCGGGGGTACGGCGCCCTGCAAGTCGCCTTCGAGCAATTGAAGCAGAAGCTCGCCGCCGAGGGCTTGTTTGACGCCGCCCGCAAGCGCCCCATCCCGCCCTATCCGCGCCGCATCGGCATTGTCACTTCGCCCTCCGGCGCGGTCATTCGCGACCTGCTCAACATCCTGACGCGACGGTTTCCGGGCCTGCACATTCGTCTTTATCCGGCCTTAGTCCAGGGGGAGGGATCGGCCGAGCAGGTCTGCCGTGCGATCGAATTCTTCAGCCGCAGCCAATGGGCCGAAGTGGTGATCGTTGCCCGCGGAGGAGGCTCGGTCGAAGATCTGTGGACGTTTAATGAAGAGGCGGTCGCCCGAGCGATCGCCGCCTGCACGGCGCCGGTGATCTCCGCTGTCGGCCATGAGACCGACTTCACCATTGCGGATTTCGTCGCGGACCTGCGGGCGCCCACGCCATCGGCGGCCGCCGAGCTGGCGGTGGGGACGCGCCAGCAGGTGCTCGAGCGGCTGGAGGCCGCGGATACGCATCTGCGCCAGGCGATGCGCTTCCGGCTCGCCAATGCGCGAAGTCGATGGCGCCAGGTGAGCGTGGACCGCGCCGGCGCCACCTTGCATCGCATGATCGGCAAGCGGCTTCAGCGAACCGATGAGCTGGAGGGCAGTGCGCGGGAGACTTTGCGCAATGTGCTTTCCTTGCGGCGGCAGAGGCTGCTGCTGCTCGACATGCGACTCAAGCGGATGGATCTGCGCTTGCGTCTGGCTGAAGGACGGCGCCGGCTGGATGCGGCTGCGGCGAGGATCGCCGAGCGAATTCGCTGGCTGCTGGCGGCAGCGCGAATGCGCCTCGAGCCGCTCGAAGCGCACCTTACCCAGTTGAGCCCGCTGGGCGTGCTCGACCGGGGCTACGCGATCGTGCAGACGCCGGATGGCCAGGTGGTGAAGGACGCAGCCGAAGCGGCCGTAGGGAGCGCATTGCGCGTGCGGCTGGCGCGCGGGCAGTTGCAGGTACGGGTGGAAAGGAGCCGCTGATGCGCATCCGCCGCGTGTGCGTGTTCTGCGGATCGAGCTCCGGCTTCGACAGCGGGTACCTGGCTGCGGCACGCGGGCTGGGCCGGGCGCTGGCCTCCCGTGGCTGCGGCCTGGTCTACGGCGGCGCGCACGTCGGTCTCATGGGCGCGCTGGCGGACACGGTGCTCGATGCGGGTGGCGAAGTGATCGGCGTGATTCCGGAGTCGATGGTGGACCGCGAGATCGCGCATACGGGCCTGACCCGGTTGCATGTCGTAAAAACGATGCATGAGCGCAAAGCGATGATGGCGGATTTCTCCGATGCATTCATCGCCATGCCGGGGGCTTACGGCACGCTCGATGAGTTCTTCGAGATCCTGGCCTGGGCGCAGCTCGGCATCCATCGCAAGCCCTGCGGCATGCTCAACGTGGCAGCATTCTTTGACTCTTTGCTGGCGTTTCTGGACAACGCTGTCGCCGAGGGCTTCCTCAAGCAGGCCAACCGGGAATTGTTCGTGGCGGATGAGGATGCCGAGCGTTTGGTGTGCCGGCTGGGGCAACATGAGGCGCGCTTTGAGGAGAAGTGGGCGGACCGGCGGGCGCGGTGACCCACGGTTCGATATCCGCCGTGTAGAAGCCAGGCCGATCATCCGGTCTTTCACTGCCCCGGCCGCAGATGACCGCCGGCGTGCATGTGTAGCCGATCGTGTGCATGATCGGCTGTCCGGCCGGCGGCAGTTGATCCGTTCCCAATCCCTGTTTGCCCAGCAGACGGTACACCGGCTCGGCCGCCACCGCTGCCAGGAACTCGCCCTTCGGGTCGGACCACCTGTCCTGATCGCCGGTCTGAAGAAATACGGGCCTTGGAGCGATCAGTGCAAGCAGCATATGCGCGTCCACGGGTAGTTCATCGACGTGATCCCCGAATTTCTGATAATTGCGGCAGAACTGATACCCGAAATTCGCATTCAAGATGCTTCACCGTTTCCCCGTAGTTGCGCCGGCTCAAAGAGGCGCCGCCTTCCCCGATACGCCCATGTGGCCGAGGCTCCCGGTGGCTTCGCCGGTCCCAAACGCCCTGTGGTACTCGGGGAGCTCGTACCCACACTCGGACAAGGGAGTGCCTGTAGCGAACTTACTCCACAACCGACAGGAGTTGTTCTGCGAGTTCGAGCTTGCCGTGGTCTACGAGGCAGAAGAGTCCTCGTTCGATATCACTGCTGTCCGGTTAGAAGTCCCATAGATTCAACTGGTTGCCGGAGTCGAGTAAATCGTCTTCGGAGTCGGAGGTCTGAAGTGCCCGTAAAATGGGCGTT
>JACQDF010000084.1 GCA_016201205.1 Acidobacteriota bacterium | reverse complement strand
GTTCCGTACGTCGCTGGCCGAAAATCGCGGATTGCTGTTCCTCCACGGCAGGCCTGGCAGGTACCCCTACTGGATGCACAACGTGCGGGTGCCGCTCGATATCATCTGGATGGACAAAGAGCGCCGCATTGTCGAGATTTCGGCCCGTACGCCCGCCTGCCTGGAATCCGATCCGGCGAAGTGCCCTCATTATGGCGGCCAGGCTGCGTCGATGTTTGCACTCGAGGTGGCGGGAGGGATGTCGGACAGGCACGGTCTGAGAATAGGACAGACGATCGGCTTTTAGTCATGGATCAGGAACAACTGAGACGTTTGCTGGAGCAGGTAAAGGAGGGCGCGGTGGAAGTGAATGCCGCGCTCGAGCGGATGCGGCATCTGCCCTTCGAGGATCTGGGCTTTGCCAAAGTGGATCATCACCGGGCGCTGCGGCAGGGGATGCCGGAGGTTGTCTTCGGCAAGGGAAAGCAGCCGGAGCATGTGGTTGAGATTGTCTCGCGGCTAATGGATCGTAACAGCAACGTGCTGGTGACGCGCCTGGAACCCGAGGCGGCTGTTTTGTTGAACCGGAAGTTCCCCGAAGGTGAGCATTTTCCCTTGTCCGGCGCTTTCCGTGTCTGGCGAGACCACACCATGCGAGGCAAAGGGAAGATCGCCGTGCTGTGCGCGGGAACCAGCGACATTCCGGTTGCCGAGGAAGCGCAGATCACCGCCGAGGTGATGGGCAATGAAGTGACGACCATCCATGACGTGGGCGTGGCGGGGATTCACCGCTTGATTCAGAACGTCGAGCGGCTGGCCGAAGCCAGGGTGTGCGTGGTGGTGGCCGGCATGGAGGGCGCCTTGCCGAGCGCGGTGGGTGGGCTGGTCTCCTGCCCGGTGATCGCGGTGCCCACCAGCGTGGGATACGGCGCCAGCTTCTACGGGCTGGCGGCGCTGCTGGGGATGTTGAACAGTTGCGCCAGCAACGTGTGCGTGGTCAATATCGATAACGGCTTCGGCGGGGGGTACGTGGCCAGCTTGATCAACCGCGTGTAGCTGGCGGTTGGTGGTGCGCTCCATACCAGCCTGTTGTGGCGAACTTGGCTGGCAGACAGGATATTGTGAAGGCATGGCGACAGTCCTGGTGCTGCTCACTGCCGCGCTGTGGGCGCAACCGTTCACAGCGCGGTACCTGATGGCGTTCCACACGTGCGAGGGGCAGGCGTGCCGGGATCCGCAGAATCACACGGTGAGGCTGGCGGAGTCGGAAGACGCCGTCGAATGGAAGCCGTTTGCGGGCGGCTTCCGGGGGAGCGTCCCGGATGTGATTGTCCGCGGTGCGACGTTGTACGTGTTCACGCCCGGGCGTGTCACCCGGTACCGGCACTTCGGGCAGCGATGGGAGGAGGCAGCGCCGGTGGCAGTGCGGGATGCGGAAGGGCGCGTTACACCGTTTGTCGATCCATCGCCCGTGCTGGACGACCATGGGCGGCTGGCGCTGTTCTACCTGGTTGGGAACACGGATCCGGCGGCTGGGGATCCAGCCGGCTGCCGGAGTTATCCCTGCACGAAGTATTTCGGCTCCGCGGTCGAGGTCGCCGGCTCGGACGGGCGTGAATTTGTGCAGATGCCCGGATGGCGAGCGGAGGTCGTTCTCCAGCGCGGCACTATTGCCGATCCCGACATCTTTTTTGACGGTAGCCGCTGGGTGCTCTATTTATCGGCGGGCGCCAACACCTGGGCCTATGTGGGAGATACGCTGCATGGAGCCTACCGGCCGGCGCTGGGGTTGCCGGACGGAGTGCTGACCACTGCCGGCGGCGTGCCAAGCGGGCACTTCGAGGAAGAAACGGGCAGGTACTGGACGTTCTTGCACTCCCTGCGGCAAGGGGTCAGTGTCATCTTTCGCGCCGAGCACGAGCGGCTGGAGCCGGTGCCGCCGTCCGCATTTCGCCCTGTGATCGAGATGGGAGCGACCAGCGTCGAGAGCCCTGGATTTGCCCGGAACGGATTTCGCGTCAGTCTTTCGGCGGCGAGTTTGCTGGATCGGCTCGCACCGGGAGGGCTGGCGGCCGTGCTGGTGGACGGGGCTTTGAAAAACGTGACTCGAGTGAGGCTGCGGGATGCATCGGGGCTCGAGTTTTTCGTGCCCGTCGAGGAGGCGGACGAGTCCCGGCTGACGTATCCACTGCCGGAGGAGCTCGAGCCGGGGCGAATTGCGGTGTCGCTCGAAGACGACGCCGGCCGTGTGCTGGCGGCGCACAAAGCAACCATCCGGCGGGGGGCGCCGGCGATCTACACAAAGTCGCGCGACGGGCAGGGACTGGCCGAAGGCCTGCTCGTGCGCGTGCGGGGTGAAGAAGCTTCGTACGAGCCCCTCGACGAGATCCGCTTCGGGGAGGAAGGCGAGAAGCTGTACGTGACGCTGGCGGTGACCGGCACGCACAAGGTCTCGCTCGCGCACCTGCATGCCGGTGGGCGTATTTTGCCGGCGGAATACGTGGACGGTGGGCAGGTGAACGTGCTGCTTTCGAGCGACCTCGCCGGCGCAGGCAAACTGGACGTGTGGCTGGAAGCGGATGGCGAAGTCTCCAATATCGTGCAACTGGTGTTTGCTGAGTAACAAAACCGGGCACAGGGTAGCCTGTCCCCGGTTTTTGCGGTGTATCATGATGCGGGGGTTCCTTATGAGGTTTTATGAGGTTTTATCTCGGGCTGTTTTGCTTCGCAGTCCTGCTCACGGCGCAGCAGGATATGGGCGTCCTCACGGGCGTTGTCACCGACGCGACCGGAGCGTCGGTGCCGGGCGCGCGTGTCATTGCCATCAACCAGGAAACCAACGAAACACGAACGGTGGAAACCGGCGACACGGGCAGCTACACAATCGGGCCGCTCCGCGTCGGAGCTTACCGGCTTCAGGTGGAAAAGCAGGGCTTCAAACGAACGGTGTGGGAGAACATCCGGCTGAGCGCTCAGGACCGGCAGCGGGTGGATTTCCAGTTGGAGCTGGGGGCGGTGTCGGACACGGTCTCGGTGACCGCCGAGGCGCCGCTGCTCGAAGCCGAGACGTCGAGTCTGGCGCACGTCGTAGCTGAGCGTGAGATCCGCAGCCTGCCTTTGAACGGGCGTAACTTCCAGCAGCTTGCGTGGCTGACAGCAGGCGTGACGCCGGCCAAGGCCAGCCGCGACCGCGAAAGCGGCTTTAACTCACACGGCCAGCCGATGACGCAGAACAACTTCATCATTGACGGCGTTGACAACAACAACAACGTGATGGGGATGCAGGACCGCAAAGCTCAGGTGACCATTCCGTCGCTCGATGCGGTGGCCGAGTTCAAGGTGCAGACCAGCAACTACTCGTCTGAGTTCGGACGCAACTCCGGCGCGGTGATGCTGGTGAGCATCAAGAGCGGGACGAACGCGTTTCATGGAACGGCGTACAACTACCTGCGCAACGACAAGACGGATGCTCGCGACACGTTCACCTACGCCGACCGCAACGGCGACGGCAAAGCGGATCCCGAGATTCTGAAGCAGAACCAGTTCGGGGCCACCTTCGGCGGGCCGATTGCCAGGAACCGCACCTTCTTTTTTGGAAGCTGGGAACAGCGTGTGCAGCGGCGCGGGCAGACCGATCTCGGGATTGTGCCGGCGGCGGATGAAAAGAACGGGATGTTCGCGTCCCGGCTGGCCACGATCCTGGATCCGGCGGCCGGCCAGCCGTTTCCCGGAAACCAGGTTCCGCGCTCGAGGTTTGATTCCACCGCCCTGCGGCTGCTCGAATTGTGGCCGGCGCCGAATTTTGCGGGCTCCGGAACGCGGCAGAACTTCATCAGCAGCCCGCCGTGGAACAATACACGAGATCAGATCGACGGACGCGTGGATCATAACCTGACCGGGAAGGACAACATCTTCGGGCGGTTCAGCCTGAACCGGACGGACAACTTGCGCGGCTCGATTTTCGCATCGCCGGCGCGCGGCGGCCAGAACAATGACCGCGCCGTGGACGATGATGACGCGCGCACAGCGGCATTCTCCTGGACGCGCATTCTGCGTCCCACACTGGTGAACGAATTCCGCTACGGCTTCATCCGCCAGAAGGTGGACAAACGCGAATTGACAAGGGAGCCGATGGGCGAGATCAACGCACGCTATGGGATCAAGGGCATCCCGGTCCAGGACCGGATGTTCGGGCTGCCGCAGTTCAGCATGGGCGGCGCCATCGGCTACGCCGGCCTGGGCGAGCCCGGTTCGATGCCGAACTTCAAGATTCACCAGGTGCACCAGTATCTGAACAACCTGTCGTGGAACCGCGGGAATCACAACTTCAAGTTTGGGACGGATGTTCGCTGGAACCGCTCGGACATTTACGGCGGCGCCAGCGCGCACGGCGATTTCACGTTTGACGGTCAATTCACCCGGATCAGCTTTGCCGATTTTCTGCTGGGGATGCCCGCGAGCGCGAATCTGACCACGCTGCTGCCCGGGCAGATGCGGTTCCGCAACTTCATGTTCTACGCGCTGGATGACTGGAAACTGACGCCCAAGCTCACGCTCAACCTCGGCATCCGTTATGAGCTGACGACGCCGTGGTTTGAAAAGCACAACAACATGAACAAACTCGAATTGGCGCCGGGGCCGGCCTTCAACAGCATTGTGAAAGCGGGCTATTGCGGGAGCTCGTATTCCTGCCGCGGGCTGGTGAATATGGACACGAACAATTGGGGGCCGCGGGTGGGGTTCGCCTACCAACTGGGGCGCAAGACAGTGGTTCGCAGCGGCGCCGGTGTCTTCTACGCGGGCCAGGGCTCGCTGGGCGCGGACGGGCGCATGCTCGCGAATTTTCCCTTCAACCGCCGCGTCACCTACCAATCCACCGCGACTCGTCCGGCTCTGCAATTGAGCAGCGGCTTCCCCGACAACGCGCTGGGGGACAGCACGACACTGCCCGACAACCTGAACTGGACTGTGTGGGAGCAGAATTTCCCCGCGCCGGCAGTGTACCAGTGGAATTTCGCCGTCGAACGGGAGCTCGTCCGCGAAATGACGCTGACCGCGGCTTACGTGGGCTCATCGAGCAACTATCTGATGGATAGCTACAACTGGAACGGCGCCGACATCGGCCCGCCGGCCACCGAGCGGCAGAGGCGGCGGATTCCACAGTGGAACACCATCACGTTCCGCACGCCGTTCGGGGCGGCCAACTACCACGGGCTGGATGTGCAGTTGGACCGCCGCTACGCCAACGGGGTGGCGCTGACGGGGGCCTATACCTGGAGCCACTCGATCGACAACCTTCCCGAGCAATTCGGCTCGGGCGGCGGAGGGCTGATGTATTTCCTCAACATCCGGCTGAACCGGGCGAACTCGAACTACGATACACGGCACCGCTTTGTTTCCAGCGTGGTGTATGAACTGCCGGTGGGCAAAGGACGAAGGCTGGGCGGATGGCAGCTCTCGGGACTGCTGTCGATGCAGACGGGGCACTACTTCACGATGAGCGTGCCGAATGCGCGGCAGCGGCTGGGGGCGACCGCGGTCGGCGACTGGTGGCCCGACCGGATTCGCGATCCAAGGCTGGACTCGAGGACGGCGGATCGCTGGTTTGACGCGGCGGCCTTTTCCTTGCCGCGCAATCCGGATGGAAGCTGGCGTCTGGGCAATGCGGGGCGTGCAATTCTGAGCGGCGACGGCATGTTCAACTGGGACACGGGCGTGATGAAGAACTTCGCGGTCGGCGAGCGGTTTCAGTTGCAGTTCCGCTGGGAGATGTTCAATCTGACGAACACGCCGACGCTGGCGGATCCGGTGGTGAATATCGAGAGTCCGGATGTCGCCAAGATTCGCTCCACGGTGAGCATCCCGAGGCAGATGCAGTTCGCGTTGCGATTGTCCTTCTAGTCGCGGCCTTCCGGCCGGCCGATCACGCCAGCAGACCCTGCGCCACCCGCCCATGAATGTCCGTCAGCCGGTAGTGCCGCCCCTGGAACTTGAAGGTCAGCCTGGTGTGATCCACGCCAAGGCAGTGCAGAATGGTCGCGTGAAGATCGTGAACGTCCATCGGATCCTGGACGATGTTGTAGCTGAAATCGTCCGTTTCGCCGTACGTCAAGCCGCCTTTCACGCCGCCGCCCGCCATCCAGATGGAGAAGCAACGCGGATGATGATCGCGGCCGTAGTTGGTTTCGGTGAGCGTACCCTGCGAATACACCGTGCGGCCGAATTCGCCGCCCCACACCACCAGCGTGTCCTCCAGCAGCCCGCGCTGTTTCAGGTCCAGGATCAGAGCCGCCGACGGCTGATCGGTCTGCATGCACTGCTTGGCGATTTCCCTGGGCAGGTTGTTGTGCTGGTCCCAGCCGCGATGGAAAAGCTGGATGAAACGCACGCCGCGCTCCGCCAGCCGCCGCGCCAGAATGCAATTTGCCGCATACGTGCCCGGCTTGCGCGCGTCGGGCCCGTACATCTCGAAGATGTGCTCCGGTTCCCTGGACAGATCGGTCAGCTCCGGCACCGAAGCTTGCATCCTGAACGCCATCTCATACTGCGCGATGCGAGTCGCAATCTCGGGGTCCTGGGAATCGTTCAGCTTCTGTTCATTCAACCTCGCCAGATCGTCGAGATAGCGCCGCCGCGCTTCGCGTTCGTAGCCGTCCGGGTTTGACAGATACAACACCGGATCAGCGCTGGCGCGGAATTTGACGCCTGCGTACCTGGTGGGCAGAAAGCCGCTGGACCATTGCCGGTCCGCCAGCGCCTGCGCGTTTCCCAAGCCCTGAGACACCATCACGACAAAAGCAGGCAACTCGTCCGATTCGCTGCCCAGACCGTACGAAACCCACGCGCCGATGCTCGGACGTCCCGCCAACTGGAAGCCTGTCTGGAAGAACGTCACCGCCGGGTCGTGATTGATGGCATCGGTGTGCAGAGAGCGGATCACGCAGAGGTCATCGGCCGCCTTGGCCGTGTGAGGCAGCAGCTCGCTCAGCCAGATTCCGCCTTTCCCGCATCGGGAGAACTTGAAGATGCTTGACGCGGTGGGAAAGGAGGCCTGATACGCCGTCATGCCCGTGAGCCGCTGCCCCATGCGCACCGAATCCGGCAACTCCTGCCCGCGGACTCTCGCCAGATCCGGCTTGTAGTCGAACAGATCAAGCTGCGACGGCGCCCCGTGCTGGAACAGATAAATGACGCGCCTGGCTTTCGGCGAGAAATGCGGCAGCCCGGGCAATCCGCCGGCAGCCTTCGCTTCCCGGCCCAGCAACGACGCCAGCGCCGCTGCTCCGACTCCGGTACTCGTCCTGCTGAAAAAGTGACGGCGGGTGATTTCCAGCGGTGTCATCGCTTCACTCCTTGGTGATCGCCTCATCCAGGTTCAGCATCAGGCTCGCCACCGAGCCATACGCCGCCAGCTCGGCGCCGTTGAGGGTCGTATCCGGCGGCGAATCGCCCAGACTCAGGTACGCCTTCACCCGCTCCGGCTTGCTGGCGAAGTAATCGCGGTGATATTGCAGGCTGCCGCGCAGAATCCCGGCTTCGGCAGCCGACGGCGCGCGCCCGGTCACCAGCCGGAATCCATGGCGCAGCCGCGCCTCGACATCCGCTCCGCCTTCTCTCATCATGCGCTGGCCGATGAATCGCGCCGCTTCCACGAAGGTGACGTCGTTCATCAGGTTCAACGCCTGCAGAGGCGTGTTTGTGCGGTTCTCGCGTACGGTGCACGTCTCGCGCAACGCGGAATCGAAATTCGCCATCATCGGGGGCGCCACCGTCCGCTTCCAGAATGTGTACAGACTGCGCCGGTACAGGTCGTCGCCCTTCGACTGCACATACTCCATGTCCTGCATGATCAACTCACTCCACAAGCCCGCCGGCTGGTACGGCTTTACGGAAGGCCCGCCCGGCCGATGCTTGAGCAAACCGGCCGCATGGAGCGCGTTGTCACGCACCATCTCGGCAGGCATGCGGAAACGCGGCCCGCGCGCCAGCAGCCGGTTTTCCGGATCGCGCTGGAGCAGCTCGGGGGTGGCTTTGGAAGACTGGCGGTAGGTCGCGCTTATGACGATGGTCTTCAGGATCGCTTTCACGTCCCAGCCCGTCCGCACGAACTCAGTCGCCAGCCAGTCGAGCAGATCCGGATGAGACGGCCATTCGCCCTGCAATCCGAAATCTTCCACCGTTTTCACCAACCCGGCGCCAAAGAGCATCTGCCAGAAGCGGTTGATCGTCACTCGGGCGGTCAGCGGGTTCTTCTCGCTGATCAGCCAACTGGCAAGGCCGAGGCGATTGTTCCCGGCGCCTTCCGGCAACCGGCCGAAGATCGCCGGCAACCCGGGCTGCACCTTCTCGCCTTTCTTGTCGTACTGGCCGCGGATGAGCAGGTGCGTGTCCTTGGGGACCGGGCTTTCGGCCATCACCATCACGGTCGGGAACGTGCGTTCGAGGTTTTCCTTTTCTTCCAGCAGCGTGTGGAGCTGCTTCCACCGGCGTCGCACCTCCGAAGGCGCTGCCTCGTGCTGAAAATACCAATCCAATTGGCGTTGCCCGGCCGGCGTGGGCCGCCTGGCGGCGATCTCCCGCAACGAGAGCCCCACAGCGAGCGATTCGATCTCCTCGGGCTTCAGCATCCGCGCATAAAGATGAACATCGTCCACACGCCCGCGGAAGCGCTCTCCGGAACCATTGCCGGCGCCGATGCGGAACGGCACGGTGAATCTCGCCCCAGCGTTGCGGAAGGGGCGGTACAGGTTGTCCTGAAGGACATGGACGCGGGCCGGCTTGCCATCGACGTAGAGGGTGTGCCCGGCGGCCATCTTCGAGCCGTCGTAAGTGACGGCGATATGATGCCATTTGCCCTGCTCGAGAACCTCCTCCGACTCATACTTGATGGCGTCCGTTTCCCAGACGCTGTTGATGGCCACGAACACTTTGCCGTTTCCGAGATGCACGCCGAATCCCTTGCCCTTCGGGCTGTCGTTCATCCGGCTCATCAGCGAGCAGGCGCTGCATTCCGGATAGAACCAGCCGGCCAGCGTGAAGCGGTCGTCAATATCGAACTGGCCGGCTGCTGGAACCTCGAAATAGCTCTTTCCATCCAGCAATGCAGCGCGGCCTATCTTGCCCTCGACGATGGCGGGCGAGCCGGCATGCGCCGGTAGATTGTCATCGAGGGGGAAATGGGCGTCGCGCATGCCGGGGGGCGACCAGTACACCGGGCTCGCATTCTTCAGCTCGCGCTCCCAGGCCGCTTGAGCTTTGCGGGTAGCGGCGGCATGATGGGCAATTTCGGCCTCGATCGTGCGGATCTTTCTCTCGAGCTCGCCGAGTTGCGCTTGCTGCTCGACGGTCGGCGCCGGCGTCAGCGGCGGAGAATTGCCGTACTTCATCGCGCGGCCGCTTTCCGGCACGTTGTTGAAATAGGCGAAAAACTGGTAGAACTCCTTCTGCGTGATGGGATCGTACTTGTGGTTGTGACACCGCCCGCAACCCATGGTCAGGCCCAGAAAGACAGCCGAAGTGGTTTCCACGCGGTCCACAACGTACTCGATAGCGTACTCTTCCGGAACGATGCCGTCTTCGGTGTTGCCGCGGTGATTGCGGTTGAAGCCTGTCGCCATCTTCTGCCCGGCAGTGGCATTCGGCAGCATGTCACCGGCGATCTGCTCGAGCGTGAACCGGTCGAACGGCTTGTTCTGGTTAAATGCGTCGATCACCCAATCACGCCAGCGCCACATCACGCGCTCGCCGTCGTACTGGTAGCCGTTGGTATCCGCGTAGCGGGCGGCGTCGAGCCAGCGGATGGCCATGCGTTCCCCGTAGCGTGGCGAGGCCAGCAGCCGGTCCACCACTTTCTCATATGCGTTTGGTGACCTGTCTTCGAGGAACGAATCGATTTCGGCCGGCGTTGGCCCCAGCCCTGTCAGATCCAGCGAGACACGCCGGATCAGCGTTTCTTTGGACGCCTCACGAGACGGCGTCAGCCCTTCCTTTTCCAGACGCGCAAGGACAAACTGGTCCATCGCATTGCGAACCCGGGCTTTGTTGCTCACTTCCGGCGCCGGCGGCCGCGCCGGAGTCAGAAACGACCAGTGCTGCTGCCATTTGGCGCCCTTGGCAATCCACTCGCGCAGCGTTTCAATCTCTTTCGCGCTTAAGGTGTGCCCGGAGGTGATGGGCGGCATCCGCCGCGCCTTGTTTTCCGCGGTGATGCGCTTGATCAATTCGCTCTCGTCCGGCTTTCCGTCGACGATGGCCCGCCGCCCGCCCAGCTCCGCTTTGGCCGCGGCTTCGCTATCCAGACGCAGCGGGATCTTCTTTGCGGTCGCATCCGGGCCGTGGCAGCCGAAGCACTTGTCCGACAGGATGGGACGCACGTCGCGGTTGAACTCGGCCGCATCCGCCGCCGCCATCGACAGAATCCCAAGCCAGATCGCCCCCATGGCAGTCACTTCCGATTATATCGCTCGCACCCTGGTAAACTGGTCCCAGCAAGTCATGTCCGATCAATCTGTCAAGAAACAGCCTGCGGCCCCTGTCAAGGTCTGGCTGCCGATCGTCCTGTTCGCCTGGATCCTCCCCGGCGCAGGACACTTCTACTTGAGGCGCAGCGGCCGTGCGCTGCTGCTGGCATCCGCCATTACGCTGACATTCCTGTTTGGGATCATGATGCGCGGCGCCATGTTCCAGCCGATGTCCGGCGATCTGCTCACCACCATCATCTACACCGGCGGTTTCATCTCCGACGTGATGAGCGGCATCCTGTATCTGCTCACCGTGTGGCTCGGCTACAGCCAGCCCGAAGTCGCCGGCCACGTGCACGACTATGGCACCAAGTTCCTGGTGGCGGCCGGCCTGATGAACGTGCTGGCGATGGTGGACGTGTTCGAGATCGTCTCCGGGAGGAAGAGCTGAATGCCGAAAGTGAACCTGACGCACTTCGAGGCTGCGCTGCTGTTTGCGCTGTTGACCTCCGTCGTGCTGGGCGTTGTCACCAAGAAGACGGACAAAGAGCGTCTGCTGTACGGCCTGCGCTCGTTCGGCTACTTCATTCTGGCGATGTTCGCGCTCGGGTGGCTGATGTTCTTCGGCCACGGGTAAGGCCGCTTAGGGCCTGTCACCGCTTGCTCACGCGCGCGGCTCAGCAAGGGTTTCCGAGCCGCGACCGTAAGGGAGCGGTTGGGCCCGCTTGAATATGCGGCCACTCGCGAATGCTGTTGCGGCCGTTGATCTGCGGAACAGCACGGCCCGGACGAGGAGAGACGCACGGCCACGGCGCAGGCCAATAGAACTGGCGAGAGGATTACGAGCATGACCGTGGCGATCAACAGGTCGCGAATTCGGCACATTGCACTTCCTTGAACTCGAACATGTCGTCTGGTTTATGGAGTCCAAGCAGCACATCCACAATCCGCCGGGAAGCCTGGCCGTCGCCAAATGGGCTGCCGGCAGTTGCCATTCGCTCGTATTCCAGCGGGTCTGTCAGGAGGCGCTCACAGGACTCGACAATTGAGGACTCGGAGGTCCCTACTAACCGTGCGGTCCCGGCCTCGATGGCTTCCGGTCTCTCGGTGGTTTCCCGCATCACGAGGGTCGGTTTTCCCAGGAAAGGCGCTTCTTCCTGAATGCCGCCCGAGTCCGTCAAGATCAGATGGGATCGCGCCATCAGGTGGACAAATAGCTCGTAACGCAAAGGCTCGAGCAGCCGTATTCGAGCGTGTCCGCTCAGAATCCGAGCAACCGGATCCCTTACGTTCGGGTTGAGGTGGACAGGGTAAACAATCTGAATGTCACGATTCCGTTCAGCCAGTCGCCGCAACGCGTGACAGATGGATTCAAAAGGTCCACCGAAACTCTCACGGCGGTGGGCGGTGACCAGTATCATCCGGCGACCGCTGGAATCCGCCAGATCTACTGAGACCGGTCGCGCTAGAGTCATACGCAGTGCATCGATCACCGTGTTGCCGGTCACATAGATAGCTTCCGCTGGAATCCCCTCCGCACGCAGCGCCTTTGCAGCCTTAAAAGTCGGCGCGAAGTGAATTGAGGCCATGGCGCTGATGATCCGGCGGTTTAGTTCCTCTGGAAACGGATTGCGGCTGTCATATGTGCGCAAGCCGGCTTCTACGTGGGCGACCGGGATGCCGCGATACGATGCAGCCAGGGCGGCTGCCATTGCCGTAGTTGTATCTCCCTGCACCAGTACTACGTCCGGCTGGACACGGTCGAGCACATCGCTCACGGCGCCCAGGACCTTTCCCGCAAGTTGACACAGTTCTTGATTACGATCCATCAAATTTAAATCGAATTCTGGTCGGATCTGAAACCATTCGAGGACCTGGTCCAGCATTTGCCGGTGCTGGGCGGTGGCGCAAGTATGCGTGACAATTTCGCCGAAGCGTGACTGCGTCTCGGCGATTACCGGCGCCAGCTTAATGGCCTCCTGCCTGGTGCCGAAAATGGTAAGAACGCTAATCATTTGGCGACCGCGCTCATTAAAGGCAAGGCGGCCGACGCGCCTGGGCCGAAGCGCGCCGCTGCCTCGATCTGATCCCAGTTATCGCGGAACCATTGCACGGTGTTGCGCAGCCCGACGTCGAAGGGAGTTGCTGGACGGTAACCGATCACTTCCGCGGCCCGGTCAATGCACGCCCGCAGGCGGGATTTCGTGTCCCACTTCCTTCTGGCCGTGAAACACACACCTGCCTGGTTGCCAGTGAGCCGGTTGATAGTCTCAGCTAACTCAATCACCCTGGTTTCTGCTGCCGAGCCTAGATTAAACTCCCGCCCGATCGCGCTCTCCATAACGCCTGCGCGTAGTAAACCGTCGACCAAATCAGCGACGTAAGTAAAGTCCCGTGTGGCTTGTCCGTCTCCGGTAATCGGGAGCGGCATGCCTTTCATGGCCCAGTAGATGAAGTTGGGAATGACGTTCCGGTACTGTCCTGGAATTTCGCCGGGCCCATAGGAATTGAAGAACCTGGGCTTGACGACTGGAACTCCATAGTGGTGATGGAAGAAGTTGCAGTAGAGTTCCCCCAACATCTTCGTGATCTGGTACGGCGTACTTAGGTGCATGGACATGAATTCTTCGCGCAGGGGCAGCGGCGCGGCGCTCCCATATATGGAGCATCCGGAGGAAGCGTAGACAAACCTCTCTACGCCCGTAAAGACCGCGTATTCGAGCAGCCGCAACGTGCCGATCCCGTTCACCATCAAGTCCTTCTCGGGGTGATCCACGCTATTCTGGTTTGCGAAGAACGCCGCGAGGTGGTAGATGATGCTAGGGCGTTCGAAAAACACCCGCTTCAGCTTCACTTCATCCAGCACGTCGCCCTCTACGAACAGCACATTCGGCAAGGAAGGAACGTTCCATCTCTCGGCAGACGAGAGATTGTCAAGCACAATCACTCGGGCGCCGTGGCCGGCAAGTGCGCGCGTCAAGTTACTGCCGATCGCGCCGGCGCCGCCGGTCACTAAGACAGTCTTGCTCCGGTATGCATCGCAGCAGTTCCCCGTCAAGACTGCGGTCTCTTGATCTTCATCGTAGTAAGTCGTCATCATGCAGCTCTCCTCGCTTCCTGAAACACTCTTTCGAATCTGCGGACACAAGCGACCCTGGAAAAGTTGGCCTCGGCAAAGCGCCTTCCCCTCCGCGCCATTTCCGATGCCACAGTGCGCTGATTTTTTAAGAACAACACTGCTTGCGCGAGCGCCTTTGCATCACCCGCTGGACAGGTGATTCCACAGCCTGACTCCGAGATGATCTGGGGTGCGTCGCCGAACAGTGGAAGGCTCGCCAAGACCGGACGCTCTGCGGCCATGATCGTCAGCAGCTTGGACGGCACAACCGGAGTAGCAACCTCGGGGCGCAGCGTCACTAGACAGGCATCGGCCGCAGCCAGGACGGATGGGTAAAGCTCCTTGGGCTGCATGGAGAGGAAGCGCACATTTGATAAGCCCGATGCTTTGGATTCAAGATTTGCCCGATCAGTGCCGTCGCCAACCAGGAGAAAGGCCAGATCCGGCTCTGACGCCAACTGGCGCGCCGCGTCCACTACTACGCCGAGCCCTTGGGACCAGCCCATCGTGCCAGCGAACACGACCAGGAATTCGCCATTCAAGCTGGCGGTTCGGCGCACTTCGTTGTTGCTGTTGCCCGGCCGAATCCACTCGGTGTCGACCCAGTTGGGCACGACCTGAACACGCTCCGGCCTGCCCCCGCGGGAAACTACATATCGGCGGTTTCCTTCTGAGTGGACGGTGATTGCTTCGGCGGAGCGATACGTTGCCCGCTCCATAGCCTCAAGGAAGCGGATGAGAGCGTGATTGCGAAGCAAGCCCAGATCAATCGCGTTTTGCGGAAACAGATCCTGGACGCCGAGGCAACAGGGGGCGCCGAAGCGTGTCGCCACCGCGCTAGCCGACAAACCCATGGGCAGTGGCGGAGACACCGTGTAAACGACATCGACAGTGTCCACGGGAAGTGTGCGCAGCGCGTACAACGCCGGAGAGGCCAGGTGTGCCCATCCGCGCCTTACCTTGGATTGTGCCTGGCTGCCCGGTACCGCAATTCGCAAAACGCGCATCCCGGCCATTTCTTCTTCAAAGAGCCATCGCCCACGGTACTTTGGAGGTAGCGAAGGCAGATTGTATGTCGGGAACCCCGTAACGACCGTGACGCGGTGTCCAAAGCCAACCAGCGTCTCACCCATCTCGAACGTCAGATGGGAAGAGGCCCCGATCTCTGGAGGCCAGTAATTGCTGAGGAAAAGAATATGCACAGCGACGGTCCTGATGCTTATTGGCAGACTGTTTCTGGAACTGGCTCGACTCCGCGGAGGAATAGACTCGCCGACTCAACCGAAAGAGTCGTCCTGGTGCTTAACGCCTCTCGAATGCGGAAAGTCGCGAGAGTGGTCGCGGCGTAATCCTCAATTGGCACAGGTGATTGTCCTCTCCGAATTCCAGCGAAGAAGGCATTCAGTTCGGCGACGTGACCGCGATCCATCGCGAGCCGTTTGTAATGCCGCGTTTTTCCGCCCGCTGTGATGCGGTAACTACGGAAATTCTCAATCAAGCCGACTGCGCCAGCAGAGAACACCTCAATCCGCTCACGTGGGAAGGATTTGTCCCCGTTTGCCGCATAGACAATCGAACCGATTGACCCATTGTCGAGTTGGAGGACAACCGCGATTGTGTCCTCGGTGGGATTCTCACCGCCTTCGAGCATAGCCGCAGCCGCGACGGAACAGGTAAGGCCCCCAGCTATACCGTGGATCAAGTCGATAAAGTGGCAGACCTCCCCAACGATTCGCCCGCCTCCTTCGTCGGGATCTTGCACCCACGAACCCACTGAGACAGCTCCAGCGTTGACGCGGCAGTGAATCGCTGACGATCCGCAGCCGAACTCTGCGATCAGACGACGCGTAGCAGGCGCAAACCTCCGGTTAAAGCCGACCATTAGAATGCGGTCGTGCGCCTGGGATGCGGCTTCCAGAACCGTGCGAAGCTGTTGGTCGTTCATCGCCAGCGGCTTCTCGACGAACACGTGCTTTCCTGCCTGGAGGGCTTCCACGGCCATCTGGGCATGAAGGTCGTGTCGGGTGGTGATCACAACCGCATCGACGGATGGGTCCTCCAGTATCTCCCGGTAATTGGTCGTGCAGTACTCGAAGCCAGCCTTTTCGGCCGCATGCCTGGCGCTGGCGCCAGAAGTCGCAGCGACGCCGCGCAAGCGAATGGCTTTCAAATTCTTGAGAAGCGGCAGCAAGACCCCTCGAGTGAATAGACCGGCTCCGATCAGGCCGACTCCGAGTTCGTCAGTTCCGGCGGCTTTAGCGACACGGGGCTTCAGCCGCATGATGCGGCTTTCATAAGGTTCGACGCTTTCCGGGTACGTGAGAACAATCCCAATTGGTGCACGATCCATCTTTACCTCACCGTTAAGGAGACGATAGGCATCTAACGCGTTGTGGATCGGGAACCGATGCGTCGTCAGAGGAGAAACTCGTACCCGGCCGTCTGCAACCAGGTCCACGAACGCGGCCAGATTGCGGCCCTCCGTCCAACGTACTAGAGGCAGCGGCAAATCGGCGCCACGCGATTCGTAAGATGGATCCCCACTACCGGGCCCGCCCGCCCGCGGCACGATCAACCGAAGTTCCTTCTCAAAGAAAGTCTTTCGGGGCAGATCAAGTTTCACCAAGCCTGGCACCACTACTTTCCCCCGTTCACGCGTGATATCGGCGGCCTGCTCAAGAGGCTGGCTGCTATCGGTGCTCGCGAACACCAGGGCAGAATCCACGCCGGCCTTTCCTGTAAAATCCGCGACCGCTCCGACAGCGTGTTCGGGTAGGATTGCGTACATTGCGCCAAGCTCACGCGCCAATTCCAATTTTTCTGCGGAAATATCGATCCCAATCACGCGGCAACCGGCGGCACGCAACATTTGAGCGGCCAGCAGCCCGAGTAGCCCGAGTCCGATAACCGCCACCCGCTCGCCCAGTTGGGGCTCCGCGAGGCGAACGGCGTTCAGCGCAATGGCGCCAAGCATGACGTAGCTCGCGTCCTCAAAGGACACCTGAACAGGAATATGCACGCACAGGTTCTTGGGAACGCGCACGATTTCGGCGTGCGCCGCGTGCGGGTATCCTGCGCACGCTACGCGGTCCCCAACCGCAAACCCTGTCACTCCAGGGCCCACCTCCTTAACGACGCCTGCCGACGAGTACCCCAAGGGCACCGGCAAATCGAGCCGTGCACGCGCCTGGCGATATGTTTCGAGAATTCCGTCGCTCTTCACTTTGTCGACGACCTGTTTTACCCAATCGGGACGCGACAGAGCCTTGCCAATGAGGTTTTTCTTCGCGATCGTCAGCATCGCTCTTTCCGTGCCGACGCTGATCAGCGAAGCTACAGTCGCGACTGTGACTGTCCCGGCCGTCATTGCCGGCGTCGGAAGTTCGGTCACTTCGATCGCACCGGAATCATAGTGTTGAAGAACGGCTTTCATACAGAAATCGAATGTCCGTAGGGCTTGAACTTGTAGAAAGAGTATAGAAGCAGAGCGGCCTCACGCAGTCCGGAATGTGGCTGCGAGCCATCTCCAGCGATCATTGCGATGATTCCTGCGGTTTCTGCTGGAATCGCTGCCGCTGTCGGGCAGGTGCGAAATTGCCGTGCATACCTTCGCGCAGTTGTCAGAACCACGCTTCCGAGTCGTCCGGCGTGGTGACGAATTCTTTCGCCTTGTGTCGTTACCAAGTCGGCTTCAATCGGAATTGCCCCGAGGGCGCGGACCTGTTGTACGTCCGAGCGCACTGGTTCCGAACCTGCCTGCCGGTAGTTTTCAGAAAGGGCCGCGGAAGAATTGACCACGCAGAAGTCAATAGCAGTCTGTAGCAGATAGGTGTTGACCACTCGCAAATGGTCCGAAGCTGAAAACCCATCTGTCTCGCCAGGTTGAGTCATCAAGTTACAAATCAGGATTTTGATGGCATTCGACCGGCGAATGGCCTCCACCACGCCTGCTACCAGGAGGTTGGGTATTACGCTCGTGTATAAACTGCCAGGACCTAGCACGATCGCGTCGGCGGATTGGATGGCTTCTAACACGCCCGAAGATGCGAGTGGATTATGTGGGTCCAGCCAAACACGCTCGATGCGCCCGGTCGATGCGGTGATCTGGGACTCTCCGCGAACGATGGTTCCATTCTGCAGCACTGCGCACAGCGTCGCCGGCGCCTCTGTCGCCAGGAAAGCCCTCCCGTTCAAAGAAAGCAACCGGCTCGCGGTTTCGATGGCCTGACGCAGGCTGCCGGTTCTCTGATACAGGGCAGTCATGATGAGGTTTCCCAACGCGTGTCCGTCAACATTCCCGCCGCAGAACCGGTGTTGAAATAAATCACCCAGAATGGCGTGAGATCCAGATAGCGCCACCAGGCAGTTGCGTAGGTCGCCGATGGCGGGAATGCCGAAGTCTTCGCGCAGGCGCCCACTTGAGCCGCCGTTATCTGTAGCACTCACAATTGCAGAGAGCTCAACAGAGGCGTTTCCCACCAATCCCGCAAGCAGGGCGGGCAAGCCCGTGCCGCCCCCAATTCCCACGATTCGCACAGTGTTCATCCTTGTTTCTCCCCGCAGACAGGTACTTCCAAAGCCCCTAGCCCGCTAGGGCTCTCCAGGATCGATGCCTCCGGACGCATATCCTCGCAGCGACGCGCAAGTCCCTGCAACTGCTCCGCCTGACTCTTCAGGCTGGCGTCGTCAAGAGCTGTACGACGGGCAAACGCCAACGCCGCCGCTCGGTGAGTCGAATATTCGCCGGGCCCCATGTCGACGTACGCTTGCAGTGTTCTTACAAAACCGCTGAAATCCTCGAGGCTAAGATCGGCCCCCGCTGCCCCCAGCTTCCGCCAGGGAGTGCGATCGCTGATGATCGCAGGCATCCCGCTTCCAAGAGCCTCGACGATTACGTGGCCAAAGTTTTCTCCGAGCGTGGGCAACAGCAGAACGTCGCTCATGTTCATTATTTCGGGCACTGACTCGGGAGGTGCGACTCCTTTGTAGGTGACTGAAACATTCTCTGGCATGGCTTCAATTGCGCGTCGGCATTCCCGCCAGTATTTCTCATCCTCCGTGGGACCATAGATGTCGAACGTCACCTGCCCTTTCAAGTGCCGAACTACCCCCAGGCACATCCTGAGATTCTTCACGGGAACGATTCGTGACAGAAACAGGATCCTTAATGCACCGCTCAGCTTGGGCGATCGCGGCGCCAGGTCGCCGTTTCGGGGTGAAACAGCAATGTTGGGCAGAGTAACAACTCTAGATGTTCGTCCGAACACACGCTTGATTTGCCTGGATTCGATGTCGTTCGAAGCCACAAACGTGACGCCGTCATAAAGGCCGATCACGGACTGCATCTTCAAGAAGATCCATTTCTGGAGGCGTTTCTGCGCCAGGGCGCTCGGAGCGCACTCGCCGTGCATTGCGATAATGACAGGCTTGGACTTGACTATGAAGAACTTTCTGAGAAACAAGGGCAGGAGGGTGAAGTACGGGGAGAAGATCCCATTTAGATAGAGGAGGTCGTAGTTCGTGTTTCTAAGCAGAGTGGAGAACTGCCGGACATTCAGTTTGTTTTCTTTGATATAGAACACTTCGGCGCCCTTCGAAGCGTGCCAGCGGCCGAAGGGAACGTCGGCGTACGGTTCGCGGTCGCCAAGATCGCGGTCCCGGGTTACAATCCTGAACTTCAGAAATGCCGCGAGGCGGTCCACCAGATGTTTGACTGTCCTCACAGTACCGCCTGCCTTATAACCGGGCCAGTAGTAGTCCGTTAGCAGCAACACAGTGGTTTGATCGCTCACTCTGAGACCCTGTGATGGCTGTGGGCGGACGACGCCGCACGAAGCTGGCCTCGCTACGTGCATTCGGCGGGCAGTAAAGACAATCGTTGCGACAGTGTGGACCGCATATGCTAACAAATACGCAGCGGCCAGGCCGGTGGCGCCGTAGGTTCCTGCGAGAGGCACTGCCGAAAGCAGCAGCATGGCAGCCCAACTCATGTTCAGATAGAATCCTGCCCACATCTGTCCCAGGCCGGCGATCGCCTGCCCAAGGACGGCGGCGACGCTACTCAACGCCGCTGAGAACGCAAGGAGCGTAAGAGCCGGCCCACCGGCGGTAAACTGACTTCCAAAAAGACCAACTATCCTCGTTGCATGGAGACTGATTGCGGCTGCGGCCACGAATCCGATGAACGAGTTAATGAGTAGGCCCATCGCAATTAGCTTTCGAACCTGAGAGAACTGTTTTTCGCCCGCAGCTCGCGAGACCATAGCAAGCAGCGGTTGAGCAATGACCATGGGAAGAAAAGCCACCGCCAGCCTCCACTGGTTGGCTGCAGTGAAGATGCCCAATTGAGCGTAACCGTTGGGCTGGTTAGCCAGCAAGGCGTTCGTGATCCATGTCACCGGGACGACCACTGTTGCGCTCAGAACGGCCGGCACGGAGAACCGCCAAAGCAAATCCAGATCTTTCCGAGCGACTGACATAGTGACTCCGCCAGCTTTACATTCGCTCCTCACGGCTGCGCTGCCTGCCGCACAGGCGATGGAAGCCGATACAACCAGAGCCAGGACGGCGCCCGGAAGACCCCAATAGATCACTCCAACCAGAGTGCTAACGACCATTGCGGCGCTGCGCAGAAGATTCAGCTTCGCAATCCATCGGAAGGCCTCAAACCCGGCCAGGGTTCCGGTTTGGACTCCATGAACCGCCCCCAGCGGCAGAAGACAGGCCGCGAATTGAAATTCATGCACCAAATGGGGCGCATTCAGGAAGCGCGAACAAATAGGCCGGGCGAACGCAACTAATCCGAGAGCGAGCATACTGCCGGCCGCCAGACTGAGTCGCGACGTCAATGCGATGATACTGCCGGCTCGTTTGGTGTCGGTTAGTCGATGCTCCGCAACGAATTTGGTAGCTGTCATTCCGAGTCCGATGCCAGCGAACGCAGCGAGTGTTGTAATGGAGCTTTGGATCATGCCCAGTTCACCGTAGCCTACGGTTCCGAGGTAGCGCGCACTCACGATGGCCGTCAGGAGAGTAAGTCCCTGGGATGAGACCGCCGAAACGAAGGACCAAGCGGTCGCGCTTACAATTCTGTCCTTCAGGGATTCCATACCAATAGGAGCGCTCATAAGTGCCCGCGGATTATTGGACAAGGCTTTCGTCCTGGTTCAATGCTGTCTCTTGATTGCCGAAGGCCTGAAGGACCATTCGACTTCTCGTACAGACGACCTGATGATGGATGGCCGCGCACGCGAGCCCCAAAAACAGCCAGAGGACGGCATTTCGCAGGTCTGGATTCAGAGGGAGCGACGCTACAAGCACGCTCCAGAAGGCGGCCCGGAAAGGCTGGCCTCGCGGCCTCTTCAACTGTTGCGAACGCAAAACCCTCAAAGCTATCCACAGCGCCAGTAGCACGCCCGACACACCCAAATCGACCAATAGCGTCAAGGCTAACGAGTCCATCCCCGCTTTGTCTGAAGGCTCTGCGGAGAGCAGTGAATAATAGCGCGGCATGTACGAGGGTAGAAATATGGCTTGCGATCCCACGCCGAAGCCCAGCAGCGAGCGCGGGAAGCGATCCTTCATGAACTGAAGGGCGGGCCGCTCGCGCGACTCCTGAAGAAGGTCTTCCGTTCTGGTGAAGCGTTCAAGGACGCGCACCTCAGAAACCTTCCAAATCAGCGGCGCGAGGGCCATCAGCACCGCTACGAACAGCAACAAGCGCGAATTCCCAAGGCGGGTTGCCGACAGCGCGCCCAGAAGAATCAGCGGTAGAATCAAGAGGAACGAAGATGAAAACGTTAGACTGGCGGTGAGCAGTACAACGCCTAACAGAAAGCAGTTCCTGACGCTCCGTGCTCCAAGGAAGGTCTGGCTGATCAGCCAGCCGATGGCTGGGCAGCAAAACAGCGCCAGATCCTTCGGCTCACGGCTAAGCGAGTGGATCCGCAGTAAATGAAGACCTCCCACGTCGATTGCTGAGAAATCCGTACTCGCGCCAAGTAACCCATCGCGATAAATCGGTGTGATAGGGTCCCCCGCCCATAGGAAATATCCCTGCTGCATAAGGCCATAGACGCAGACCGTCAATACTCCGGCGACATAGCTCCAACCCCAGGCTCTAAGATCCTTGAAACCCCGTGACAACGACACAATCAGTCCCACGGTCAGTATGCGCAACAGCCACATGCCTAGACCGGTCGCCATCCGTTGGTGCGCCAGCCTCGGCTCGTATGCCGCGAGTTCACCGGTCATCACCTGCCACCAGAACAGCAGGCCACCGCAGACCACTAGCAAGAGCAAAGGCCGGACAAAGGAACGTAACCGCTGCAATTTTATGTCGTACACGCAGAGAAGTGGAGACATCAGCAGGCCGGCCTTGAATAGGTCGATGTCGATTCCCTCGCGCACGAACAGCCCGTGCAATGGCGCCACAAAAAACAATGCGCCGAGATATACGCGTGGTAAAGCTACCAGTGGAACCCACAACGTGCAGAGCGCGACGATGGCTAGATGGTTTATACGAGGCCTCCTGCCGCTCGCAGGCCGTAGGGGGTTCTGTGAGCAGTCAGCAATTGAGCGTCCGTGAGAATGGTCGATAGCTGCCGGATCCAACGATCAAGCGACAATGCCGGACGCATCAGAATACAGTTGCAGGCCATGGCACGGTACTGTGTCTCGGAGCTGAGAAGGCGCTCTACCGCAGCTGCGAGGTCCTGCGGATTGCTTCTGGTCACGGCGCCCGTGAACTCCGGTGTTACTACATTAGGCAAGCCGCCTACGTCCGTCGTTACCACCGGTACTCCCATCACCAGGGACTCGATCGCGCTCAGACTGGTTCCTTCACTCCAAGCTGACGGCACCACCGAGATCGTCGCTTCATCGAGAATCTCGCTCGCGGACTCGATGTCGCCATGCGACAAACCGATCGTATCGCCAAGCCCAAGTTGGCGAATGAGAGATTGGAGCAACTGGGCTTGGGCTCCCCAGCCGACCATTCTTGCGTGAAACGAAACACCGCGATCCCGCAGTAGGCGACACATTTCCACGAATTCGCGCCCACCCCGCGCCTCTTCGAATCGCCGTAAGAAGAGCACCGTGCGACTCGCAAATCGATGCCGAATTCGTTCCTGGGTGGGCGCGGGAAACCTGAGGCAATCGGCATAGTTCGGCAGGTAATAGCACCTCTGTGCCGCGGTGTGCCCGGCGGGCCCGAGGAGCCGAAGGTAGTTGATGAAATTGCTGTCGACGCAAATGACTGCGCGGACCCGCCCGCACATCCGCAAGTTACGTTCTTTTTGCAGTCGTTCGATGAGTGCAGCTTTGGGGCCTGAATATGGAGCGTCCCACCAGATACCATGCTGAATCGCGAAGCTGCGAGATGAGTAGAAAGGATACCCGTCTTCAGGTGAGGCGTAGCAACACAGATCAGCGCGCTCTACGAGCTCCCGAGTTCGCCGGGCGAAGATGAAATCTCCCCATGCCCGAAGAGGAACAGCTCGCGTCTCCACGTCTACGCGGTCTTCATAGGGCACGAGGCGATCCTCAATACCTCGCTGGACGATCCGCACGTGAAAGCCGAGCCGGCGCAACAGTCGCGCCAGATCGCGCACCATGCGCGGACGGCCGCCGTTGTCCACAGGTCCGTCAGGCCGATGGCCGGCCGTGAATTTGGAAACCAGGATCGCGGCTAAACGCTCAGGCTGGCTCATACGAAAGCGCCCTGATTGGTCGCCACCAACAGCATCGTGTGCCCATTGCCGTCTTCCGAGATTGGTACGCGCTGGTCTATCGGATTCAACGCTCCGCGTGCTTTCTTCGCGAGCCCCCACAAGCCAAGACTGCACAAGACCCGTTTGACAGCACTGCGAGCAGCACCATTCGGCGTCGGTCGATCGCCTGAGCCGAAGCTTAGAGTGGCTCGGCAGGCGAAACCGGCTTCTTCGAGCATGCGAGAGAGCGTATCGGGAGTGAAGTAGTACAGATGCTCAAAACTCGATTGGAAGCCCACCCAGCGGTCGAAGCCAATCCGCGCGCCGCAATTCAGGTTCGGCGTGCTTAGAGCGATCGACCCGCCGGGCGCGAGCTTACTGGACAAGGCGGCGAGCCACACTTTTGGATCAGGGACGTGCTCTATCACCTCGAAGGCGGCGATCAGATCGAACTTACGGTTCTGTAAAGCTGAAGTCGTTTCAATTGCACCGGAATAGAAATCAACGCCGCGGTACCGCCTCCGAGCGATCTCGATGATCTCCGGGCTTAAGTCCAGCCCCACAATGCGGGCCCCAGCTTGCGCCGTTCGCACACAGAACTCGCCGCTGGCGCAGCCCACCTCGAGCACGCGTAAACCGGGCCATCGCAAGTATCGCGATAGAAGATTGAAGCGGAATTGTGCCGTCTCCTCGAGATCTGAAATCACGTGGGGCGACAGGTAATCCCCGTAGCCGATGCCATCCCCGACTGAGTCCCCACTAAAATATCCCTGGTTATATGTCTTCAGGATCGATTCCTCGTTTGGACGGGGGTTCAGGAAGGCTAGGCCGCAGGTCTGACATCTGACTACCTTGAGGCCGTCCGGCCGCTCGTAAAGCGGCAGGTGGAGCGCCGAACCGCACTGGCCGCAGGTGATAGACTGCAAATCGGATTCCAGCAGATTCATTTTGCCCCGCTTCTGCCTCCTAACCTTACTGTGTAATAGAGTGGACCCCATTGTCAAGACCATTTCTTGCCCGCAATAGACTAAGTAGAGCTACCGCTGCGAGGGCGATCAGAATCTTTCACAAGAGGCACTATCTTGGCTCACCTGCGACTTGTATCGCACGATAGCAAATGTTATACAAGTTTAGTTAGTTCAGCGCACCACAAGCAGCGAAGTCGAAAGAGACGGCGGCCACGCGCGCTTTGGAATTCGCGCGATGTGGTGGCAACCGTGGTGTCCGTATTGCAAGTGGCACCGGATTGTGCGCACTGAACGCCGGCATGCGGTGGCCTCCGGACTTGATGTCTCTCTGGAGTGCTGTACCCTGTGATTCCCGGTTCTTCAAATTGGGTTGCGTGGTGCGGTAGGCACGGCGGGGCTGTAATCAAAATGCTGTACGGCCTGCGCTGGTTCGGCTACTTCATCCTGGGGATGTTTACGCTCGGGTGGCTGATGTTCTTCGGCCACGGGTAAGGCCGCTTACCGCCGCGGCTCGCTCGACGGCGGCACCAGCCCTTTGATCCGCATGTAGGTGACGATGTTCCCGTAGTGCTCGTTGTTATGGGACGTGTTGAAATTCTGGATCAGGAGTTTCGGCCGATCACGGCCTAAGAACTTCACCGTTTCGACCGCTTTGGCGTCGGTCATCGTCGAGTAGACTTCGTCGCAATAGGCGAATGCTTCTTTGGCTCCTCGGCGGAATCTGTGGGTCAAATGGCAGTGCTACCGGGGTAGTTGTTCGAGGAAACGACGGAACTTGCGACACGTGGATTCAAAGGAGCGGAGATCCTCTTCGGAGTCGTGATGGTAAGGGAGTAGTCCTCCCTCGTCTACGCCCTCAAACACGAGATCTTCGACCGGCCGTTTT
>JACQDF010000083.1 GCA_016201205.1 Acidobacteriota bacterium | reverse complement strand
TGGCCCGCCGGGGCGCGCAGCGCTTTCGCGCAGGATGCGCGCGAGGCCACGGCCATCCGGATTGGCGCGCCGGCCTCTCTGGAAGCGGGTCAGCGCGCAGTGATACAGGCTGTGCTCGTGGATAGCGCCGGTAAGCCGATCGCCAAGGCGCTCATCGCCTTCACCAGCCCGGCCGCCTTCCTGAATAACAGCGGCGATGCGGTCGTCGCCACGGCCGTGACGAACAAGGGCGGGCAGGCGGTCATCGAATACGAAGCCCGCAGCGCGGGCCGCCTCACACTCAAGGCCGAGTACCGCGGCGACGAGCGTTACGCGCCCGCACAGGCGAGCGCTCAACTCAATGTGTCCAACAGCGAGCAGTTATACGTGGAGTATGTCGCCGTCCGCATCCCGGGCTTGAACACGCCCCCTTTCGTCAATCCGTGGGCCTCAACTAGACCCGGGTCAGGCGTCACTTTTTACATCGCGGCCCTGTGGCCTGCGATGACCGGCTGGCCGATTGCCGCCGTGCTGATTGTCGTCTGGTCGCTTTACGTCTTTGTGGCCGTGATGTTCTTCCGCGTGGCAGCGGGGAGCGGTGCCCCCCAAGACGTGTCCCCAACCGAGAGGATGGAGGCTTAAATGTTCAGCCGCGCTACCGGTACGACGCCCTACCAACTTCCGGCGCTGATGCTCATGGGCGTGATCACTCTGGCCCTGACCTTATTGACGATCGGGGCGCGCAGCCCTTATACGCAGGCCAATCTCGACCTGGGTTACGACCCGAACTACACGCGCACGGAGCAAACGCTGATCGGGCCGCCCATACCCTACCGGGGCGCGAATCTGGCCGTGCCCCCTGCGGCGGACCCGGTTGAGCAGGGGCGCCAACTGTTTGTCATCAAAGGTTGCGCCTCGTGCCACGGGTTGGCCGGCCGCGACGGGATCATCGCGCCGGTCATCGTCGGCACGGATGCGGATACGTTGCGCAAGAAGACTTCGAAGGGACCCGGCGGGATGCCCGCTTACGCTCATGGCGCATTGAGCGACGAAGACCTGGCCGCCATCGCCGCCTATCTCAAGGCCATTGGCAAACCATGAACACGGTTGGAAAAGAGATGAGGCTACAGTTGAGGATAGAAGTATCTCTCAAACAGGACGAACCGGCCATGATAACTCAATCAAAACAGAGGAGATCAACATGCTGAAATATTTCAAGTTGCTTGCAGGTGTTCTCGTGCTGGCGGCGCTGGTGGCGGCTTGCGCCGCGCCGACCCCGGCGGCGCAGCCAACCGCCATACCGCCCACCGTCACGCCCTTGCCGCCGCCGCCCACGCCCACCAAACCGCCCGCGCCGACTGCGGTACCGGCCACGCCGACCCCTGCCGCGCCGGCCGAGGTGGTGACGACCGTCAACGTGGTCGCCAAAGAAGCGGGCAACAGCTACATCTTCGAGGTGGACAAGTCCGCAGTACCGGCGGGCAAAGTGCGGTTTGAGTTCAAGAACGCCGGCAAGATGACTCACGAAATTTGGATCTATCCGACCCAGGACATTAGCGCGATGATGGCGCTGAAACGCGCAGACAAGAAACTCGAGGAGACAGATTACATCAAAGGGGTCGTTGGTGAGGCCGAGGACGTAGACCCCGGCAAGTCAGCCTCCATCGAAGCCACGCTCAAGCCCGGCTTTTACGAACTCGCCTGCTTCGTGCGCAGCAAAAACCCGGATGGCAGCACGTATGTCCACTTGAACAAGGGGCAGTTCTTCACGCTCGCGGTCACCGGCCCTGGCGGTCCATCGGCGAACGTGGCGACAGCCGCCAGCACTATGACTGTACAGATGATGCCCGGCAGCGGCGACCTGTCCAGCTCGTGGCTGTTTGTGCCGGATCGGCTGGTCGTCAATGCCGGCGATGTGAGCTTCAAGGTCACCAACAACATGAAGGAAGAGCACGACTTTACGCTCTATCCCGTGGGGGACGTGTCCGATTTTGTCGCCAATAAATTGAAGACGGGCAAGGGTGATTACGATTCCATCAAGGCTACCGAACTGATGGAAGACCTGGAGGCGGGCAAGACCGACACGAAAACGATCAAACTGACACCCGGCGTGTGGGCAGCCGTGTGCTTGATGGTCGGCAAAAACGCGGACGGCAGCTCGTTCATCCACTACGAGCGCGGCCAGCGATTCGTCTTCACCGTCAAATAACGACGAACAGGCGGTGGGGCGCAAACGGCCGGGAACTGGCCCGGGGGTGAGCCACCGGCTCACCCCCGGGCCGGCAATTCTAATCCGGTTTAACGAGGCGGAAGGGGCGGAGGCGCGCGTCAACGCGCTGTCCCTCAAGTACAACGGCCACCCGTGGACGCCCCGCGCCGGGCCAGCAGCGGGTGATTTACGAGATTACGCCGCTCAAAGCAGCGGCCGGGTAAGGACGTTTTCTCTCGGTTCTGTGGCCGCAGTCGCGGTGGGTTCAGCGCCAACGTGCCGGTCCGTGGCGATGCGCTGGGTACCTCCTTGCGTTTTCGCTTAACGGTGGGGCACAGTCATGCCCTCACGCCAAGTGTAGTGAACCGTGTAAATACGGGCAACGATTTTCACCTGAACACGGTGCCGCAAGCGGCTCAACGGTTTGCGTTAGCGGCGGCGGGGCGGACGGGGGAACCTCATCCGAGCGGACAAAGGTTGAGGCGTAGAAAACGGCCTGGGATGGCGCAGAATCCCCAGCGTCCAGTGCACGCTTTGTTGGGCGGGTGAATGTTTCTGGTCAATGACTTGCGCGACCGCACAGTGCGCGCGAGCGAAATATAGATTGGTCGCTGGCGCGCTCACGGCGACTGAATAAGCCCGATGATGTTACCGTCGGGGCCTCTTACACTTGCGATCAGTCCTTAGCTCACCGCTTTCTTCACGAGCGCGCTGATCCTTGCCTCTTCGGTGGCAGTCAACTCCTTCAGCGCGAAGGCGACCGGCCACAGGGCGCCTTCGTCGAGGTTCGCCGTGTCGCTGAAGCCGAACGTCGCGTACCTCGTGTTGAACTTCTGCGCGCTTTGGAAGAAGCAGACGACCTTGCCGTCCTTGGCATACGCGGGCATCCCGTACCAGGTTTTCGGCGAGAGGGCTGGCGCGCTGGCTTTGATGATAGCATGGAGCCGCTTGCCCATGGCGCGATCCGGTTCCTTCATCGCGGCGATCGCCGCAAGCACGGCGCTTTCTCCATCCGCCTTCTCCTTGTTCGCGCGCGCTTCCGCCTTCAGCTCTTGGGCGCGAGCCTTCATCGCGGCTCGTTCCTCGTCCGTGAATCCCTTGGACGTCTTGCCGATCGCGGTGGTGCTCTTGGCGGACTTCTGCGTGGCCTTCTTGGTGGTGCTCTTACCTTGGTTCATGAGAATCTCCTTCCAATTGTTTGAATTAGTGTGCCGCAAGACACCCTAGCAGAAATGATAGCACACATGTTCTAAAATTTCAACAGCTTTGATAACAATTGCCAAGCGCCCACCCACAGATTAGGCGGACGCCTCACTGGTGAAAACGTGGAGCGCACAGGCAGGTCTATTTATAAGCGCTCGTGCGATCCACG
>JACQDF010000076.1 GCA_016201205.1 Acidobacteriota bacterium | reverse complement strand
TGGGACTCATCGAGCGTCTTGCGGAGGGCGCCCGCGATGTCGTTCGAGTTATAGAACGGACGCCCGCCGGTGCGGTCGGCGAGCATGTGCATCGTATCGTGGGTGAGCGCGATCGACTGCATAGGACTCTTGCGGCCGGCGGTGCGCGGATTCGCCGATCCTTTGCTGACCGCGCTGAAGGTGGGATCCGGTATCAGGCCGCGCGCGTCCACCGGGTAGATCGCGATGTTGGAGTTGTTCAGCAGACGCACCGCGTGCTCGATCTCGTCGCTGAAGGTGCGGCGTTCGCCGGTGAAAACCCTGCCCGTCGCGCTCATGGGTGGCTCGTCCATGCCGATCCAGGCGGGAAAGCTGCCGGAAATCCAGATCAGATTCTTGCGCCCGGGCAGCCTCGCCACATGATACGCGATGCCTTCCATGGCCGCCAGCGTGGTCTTGACGCGATTGATGGTGTAGTAATCCGTGATGCGCCGGTTGGACTCTTCGAGGAATTCATCGATTCGTTCGTCGCCAACCGGCTCGGGCTGTTCGGTCGACGCCTGCAACTCGGGTGAAACATGCCCTTTCAGGCGGCTGACGGCGCGGATCAGCGCGGTGGTGTCGTCGGTGAATTCGTGAAGCACGCGCAGGTTGCGGCTGAGCGAGTAGATGGCGATGCGGTCTCCGCCTTGAAGACTTTCGAGACATTTCAGCATTTGCCGGCGGGCGTAAGCCTGATCGGCGAACGACGTGTTCAGCGCGTCGAACAGGATGATGGTGGCGTTGGGCGTCATGCCGCGCGGGGCGATCTCCCAGTAGTTGGTGAACAGGCCGGGCTGCAATCGCGGCGGTGAGTTTTTCCGGTTGCGTGATTCGACCGCGAACTCAGCGATCTTTTGCTCCTTACCCTTGTCGAGCAGGACGAAGTCGTCTTTGGCGAGCCCTTCCACCGGGCGGCCCTTGTTGTCGAGCACCAGGACGCTGACCTGCACCAGGCGTGTGGTGACGCGAATCGTGGTGTCCTGCGCAAAGGCAGGGAATGCGCAAAGGCAGACAAGAAGCTCGCGGCGGGTCATGTCCCGGCGGATTCAAACACAGTCCAGGGATGCGCGATCAGATCCCGGAGAATCGGTTTTTGCCAGCCAAGCTGCGGGTGCTTTTTCAAATGTTCGGCAGCTTTGAAATGACGGCCGCAGGAGTGTCCCAAGGCGGCGCTGAAAGACAGCCGTTCCGCCATCGCGGCGTCAGCGACTTTGGCTTGCACGGCGCCGGCCGTCCCGTATTCGGGCTGCCAGGGCTTCATGCCGCGTGGCGAGAGTTCGACATGGCCGCAGATGGTGCGCTCGCTGGGATCCTCCTTGCCGGCGATCACGTCGTAGTGGTCGGAGAGAAAACGCCGCCCGGCATCGGCGTCGATCCTGCCCTTGTATTCCGCCATGAGCTGCTCCCAGCGCGTACGGCGCGCGTTCGAGCTGAGGCCCTTGTCGTTCCTGTCGAACTTGGTTTCCTCGCGGGCGAGTTTTTCATTGACCGGAAAGTTGGCGCCGCAGAAATAGCCGTCTTTGCCACGGAGCAGTGTGACGTTCTTGAGGCCGAGTTCGAGGCTGCCGATTTCGCCGCTCTTGCGGTCCGCAACCAGCCAGTTGTTGGCGTAGCCGCCGTTGTTGCCGGTTGTCATGACGCGGGCGAAGTCGTCGATGGAGGACGAATACTGCATGGCTTTGCGCGCCCGGACGAATTCTGGAATGCCGTCCGGATTGAAGCCTTCAAACTGCGTGATGGTGGTTTCGGTGATCATGATGCCGGCGGTGTTCACCCCGAAATCATCGCCGGAATGAATCAGGCCCGGATATCCGTCCATGAGGATGCGGTGGCCGTCCTGCGGGCGGATGTCGAAGATGATGTTCCAGTAGACTCCGTTGGTGTAGCCGGTCCAGGCATTGTGACCCATCACAGGGCGGCCGTCTCTGGTGTAGGCGCCAGTGGCGACAAACGCGCTGCAGCGGTCCGCGGTGGTGACCGTGATCGGCGTCTTGACGCCGTGTTTTTCGTTGTACCAGCCGAGGAAATACGGTGACCATTCGAGCCACGCGTTCAGCGAGACCATGTCCCACAGGTCGAGCTTGACCCCGCGCGCCTGGACGCCGTCGGCGATCCCTTGCAGCTCTTCGCGGTATTCCACATCGACCTTCGGCCAGAAGTATTCCTTGGCGGCATTGCGGAAGAAGCTCCACTCACGCTCACTGTCGTGCTTCATCTCGAAGGCGATGGTGCGGTGCGCAGTGGCGATTTCCTTGGCCAGCCAGTAGCCGTGCTGGAAGCCGATGTCGCGAGGCGCACCTTGGAGGCGAACGAAGATCCAGCCGTTCTTCTCCGGCCGGCGGAAGGAGCCCTTGAGGCGTGCTTCGGATTTCGTGTCACGTGCCGGGAGGACGGCGGGGGAGCCCGCCAGGATCATGCGGAGGAATGCGCCCCTGGTCATATGACTTGATTATAGATGCGGCGTCTGAGGTGCGTGCGTAAGACCGCTTGCTGACGCGCGCGGCTCCGAAACAGAGCCGCGACCGTGAGGTGCGTAAGACCGCTTGCTGACGCGCGCGGCTCAGCAAGGGCTTCCGAGCCGCGACCGTGAGGGAGCGGATGAGCGCACCCCTCAGACGCCCCAGGTCAGAAATGAACTCGCAGGCCGAACTCCATATTGCGCGGAGTGTTGGCCGTTGTGGTGATCCGGCCGAACGTTGTGGGAGAGGTGAGCGTCAGCGCCGGTGCACCCATCAGCACGTGGTTCAGGACATTCGTGAACTGGAAACTGAGAGTGGCTCCAACCCGCCCCTCTTTCCAAAACCCAATGTCCTTGCCGACTGCCGCATCCAGGTTCCACCGGGGGAGGCCGCGCAGGACGTAATACCCTCCGCAACTGGTGTCGAAGCCCAGGATACACTTCCGGAACTGTGTGATGACGGCGGCCGGGTCTTTGAACAGATTGACGCCGGCCGGGTTGTTTGTACCGACGCCGCCGGAACCGGGGACATTGTATTGGGCCGAGCTGCCGCCGGTGTATGGCGATGCCGCCACCGCGTTCTCGGTCGACGCGCCGGAAGAGGCGGGCGGGGTTACCTCGCCAAACGCCTGGCAGCCCGTGCAGCTTCCCTGGCTGTAGACGGGCGAAATTCCGCGCCCGCTTTCCGCGGTGAAAAGCGGAGAGATGGTCCAACCGCCCAGCAGCCGGCCCAGCACTCCCTTCTGGCTCTTGAAGTACGGGGGCTGGTAGAACATGGCGAGATTGTAAAGGAACTTGATGTCAAAATTCTGAACGCCGTAATTGGCCCGCATGTTCCACACGTCGAGCGCGGTGTTGGAGCTGTTGGCCTGCCCCAGGGTGCCCGTACCGAGGGCCCGGCCCCAGGTGAAATTGGAAAACGCATTCCATCCCCTCCACTCGCGCATGCGGAAAGAAACGAACAGGGCATTGTAGTTGCCGAAGCCCAGGCTGGTGGTGGTGTTGACCGATCCCGTTACCTGGCTGGGGAGACCCGCCCCCAGCGGTGCGCTGGGCATGCTGCGTGGCAGGATCCAGCCGGGCGCCTTGTACAAGGCGGCCCACAAGTCAGACACCGCGGTGTTCCGGATGAACGTCGCGTTCTTCGCGGCCACCGCGGACGTGCAGTTGGCGTACCCCGCACAATACGGCGCTCCCGCTCCGCCGAGCGCGGTCTCAAAGAACGCCTGCGCGGCGAAGTTCGCGGTTGCCGGAATCGTGCCGCTGGCCGGAAGAACCTGGTAGAGATTGGCGTAGGCTTGTGCGAACGTCTGCCCGCCAAGGGTCGTCATGTAAGGCACGGCATCGAGGTTGATCTCCTGGAACTCGTTCCGGATGATCCTTCCGATGTATCCAACCTCGAGAATCATCTTCGACGAAAACTCGCGCTGGAGGGTGAAGGTGAAGTTATCGGTTCGCTCGGGCCGGTAGCGTGGATCGAGCACGGTGGCGTCGCCGGCGGCAGAGTTACCGCCGACACCAGGAATGAAGGGCTGTGCCAGTGTCTGAGAGACTGCCGGGAGAGGCGCCACCAGGCCATCGGGACCAATTCGAAAGGCCGTGGATGGGTCCACGTTGTTTGCCCCAAGGCATCTTCCGTCCCGGCTGGCGCCACTACAGTTCACCGCCTGGAGCAGCCCGGGGCCCAGCAACGGAACCAGAACCAGGTTCACTCCGTTCAAGCGGCCGAATATGCGGCCGTAGCCGCCGCGGATGACTGTTTTGCCCTGGCCGAACATCCTGCCAAGAATGCCGGAGTCGAACTTCGGATTCCAGGCAGCCGCGACGCGAGGGCTTATCCCGCCGTAGAACGGGTAGTACCTGGATCCGGCGCATTCCGAGGTGCCAAAAGTGCACCAGGGCCATGGATGCACCACGGCGGCGTGCATTTTTGGTAAGCTGACATTTACCTCACCAAAAGTGAGGTAAATGTCAGCATGCGACGATCGCCTCGAAATC
>JACQDF010000075.1 GCA_016201205.1 Acidobacteriota bacterium | reverse complement strand
TTTGTTCCAGTTGGTCTCCTCGAGAAAGGGTTTTACCAGGTCGCGGTTCTCATCGGTGTTGATGCCGAGGAAGACGACGTCGCCGCTTTTCTGAAAGCGCTCCCTCACCCTCTCGTACATCGGGTACTGGGCGCGGCATGGCCCGCACCAGGTGGCCCAGAAATCGAGCACCACCACTTTTCCTCGCAGCGTCTTTAAATCGAGATTGTCGTCGTTGACGCCGCTGAGTGTGAACTGCATGGGGTCGCTCAAGCCGGCGTTCGGGTCGAGCTGGCGGAGGCGCGCCTGGCGCTCCTCGAGGAGACGGGCAACGCGGTCATAGGCCCCAAGCATCAGATCGCCGAGTCCTTGTTCGGAAGCATGCAGCTTGGTGTACAACTCGCCCAACTGCTTGCTGATCGCCCGCCGGTCGTCTTCGGCGAGGCGTGCATCCGGGATGGCGAATGCATCGGCCAGGTGCGGCAGCGCATCGGCGAATCGCCTCTGCTGGATCAGCCAGCGGGCGATCTCGCGGGCGGGTTCAGCGCCGGCATGCGCGGCAAACGCCATCGTCGCCAGCTCGACCGCTTCGGCGTGGCGGCCGAGATTGCCCTGCGCACGGGCCTGGAACGTGCGGGCGCGCGCCAGGCCGCGATCGAGATCTTCGCGAAGCTGCGCATTGATGCGCCCGCCGGCCGGCTTTTCCTTTTCCAGCTCGCGCAGGCCCTGCTCGAAGCGCCGGGCGTACTCCAGCCCGCGCTCGTTGGATGCCTTGTCCGTCCGCGTGGTGAGGATGCGCGTGACCCGCTCGAGCACCAGCAGGTCCCTGGGCTCGACGGCGAGGTGCTTCTCGCCGTACTTCAGGATGCGGTCCTGGTCACGCGCCTCGATGGATGCCTTCGCCAGCGCGCGCTCGATTTCACCGCGCCGCGTCGAGTCAGGATATTTCGCCAGGTGCCGTTCGAGCGCGCGGATCATTTCCAGTTGGCTGCTGCCCGCTTCCCCCATGGCTCTGCTGAGCGCGGCCTCTTCCTCCCCGGCGGGGTCCGCCTTCTGCGCCAGGGCGCAGAAGCCGGCCAGCAGGAAAAGAAGAAAGCCTCGAATCATTCCGCTCTTGGCTTGGGATTGCGAATGGCGTCAGCGAGCGCGGCCGCGCGTTCGCGTGCCATGTGCAGATAGCCGTCGTTGCGGGCGACCCGGTCCAGCATCGGGAGGAATTGCTCCGGCGCGACAATGCGCTTGCGGTCCCAGGCGGATTCCATCTGCAGCAAAGCTTTGTTCACGCCCAGCTTGTCGAAGCGCGCCGTCCGCTCGAGCGATATGCGGTGCTGCGCCGTTTCGCTGATCCGCTCGAACCAATCGAGCAGCAGGCGTCCGGTCTCGTCCAGGGTGTAATTGAACCTGGCTTCGCCTTTGTGCTCGAAGTTCTCCATGCGGAACATCTTGTCCCCCATGCGCGCCACTTTCAGGCCCGATTCCAAAGGACGCCGGAACCAGTCGAGCTTCTCCGCCATTCCGAAAATCTCCTGCACTTCGGCCGCTTCCAGTTTCGAGATCAGCGGATCGTCGTCTTTGGGATCCTCGCGATATTCGACGCGGCCCGCCTTGTCCACGGTGATTTGCGTGTACGCCGGCACGGAACCGGGGAAGCTCTTGGAATAGAAGACACGCGGCAGGTCCTGCGGCGCGGCCAGGCCGGCAGTCAGAAGCACAAGGGCGAGTCTCATCGCACAGCCTCGGCGAAAGCGCGCGCCGTATGGGTGGCGTGGCAGATGGCCACCGCCACCGCGTCCGATGCATCTTCCGACGCAATGATCTCCGGCAACTGCAACAGGGACCGCACCATGTACTGCACCTGGCGCTTCTCGGCGCGGCCATAGCCGACGACGCTGGTCTTGACCTCGAGGGCCGAGTATTCGCCCAGCGGAATTCCCGCTTCGGCGATCGTGTACAGGGCGACGCCGCGCGCATGCGCCAGCGACAACGCCGACCTCGCGTTCACGGCGTAAAACACGGACTCGACGGCGGCCGACTCGGGCTGATGCTCGTGAATCATCCGCCGCAGGCCTTCTCCGATTTTCAGCAGCCGCTGATTCAACGGCGTCCTGGGGTCGGTGCGGATCACGCCGCAAGACAGGAGCCGGTGGTCGCGGCCATCGGATTCGATGATGCCGTAGCCGGTGCGCTCGGTGCCGCAATCAATCCCCAGGACGCGCATGGCGAAGGGTTAGCTGGCGAGAGCCTCCATCTCCTTTTCGTCGATATCGAAATTCGAATACACGTTTTGCACGTCATCATGATCTTCCAGCGCTTCGGAAAGCTTGACCATGCCGGAGGCGTTTCTGCCTTCGAGCCGGATGAGGTTCTTCGGCACCATGGCGATTTCCGCGGACACCGTGGGGATTCTTGCTTTGTGGATCGCTTCCAACACGCGCTCGTGAGCTTCCGGGGGCGACAGCACCTCCCAGTTGGCGCCGTCGTTGCGCAGATCTTCGGCGCCGGCATCGAGGACGAGATCCATCAGCGTTTCTTCTCCGGCCTTGTCGGCTTCAATCAGGATCTGGCTCTTCCGCTCGAACATCCAGGAGACCGAGCCGACTTCGCCCAGATTGCCGCTGTGTTTCGTGAACAGGTGGCGGATCTCACTGACGGTGCGGTTGCGGTTGTCGGTGGCGACCTGGACGAGGACCGCGGCGCCGCCGGGGCCGTATCCCTCGAAGGTGATTTCATCGATCTGGCCGCCTTCGAGCTCTCCGGTGCCGCGCATGATGGCCCGTTTGATGTTATCGGCTGGCATGCTGCCCGCCTTGGCGGCAGCGACCGCCGTCCGCAGGCGAGGGTTGGCGTCCACGTCGCCGCCGCCATGACGGGCGGCGATCTGGATCTCCTTGATCAAGCGGGTAAACACTTTGCCGCGCTTGGCATCAATGGCGGCTTTCTTGTGCTTGATGGTGTGCCACTTGGAATGGCCGGACATGGGTACCTCGGTAAGCAGCGACCATCGTAGCATAAGCCTCCGGCGTGTGAGGCTACTCGCTTAGAACCGCCTCGACGGTGTCTTTCGGGCGCGGCTGCAATTCCGGGTGCCTGGCAAGCAGCCGAACGCAGGCGTTCCACCGAAGGATCGCGTCATCATGGCCCGGCGGGCGCAGTTCTTCAGCCTTGTGAAAGCACTCCATGGCGTGGCGGAGCTGCTCATAGGCGGAATAACAGGCGCCCGGCGTGCCGCGTTTGATCATCGCCTTCGCCATCCGCTCATGAACCAGGCCCGCGTAGTAGGCACGGTCGTATTCGCTCGAGAGCTTTTGCAGAATCTCACGCGCACGCTGGGGATTCATGCCGTCGTCGAACTGATCGGTGCGTGCGAGCAGCAAAGAAATCAGCGCACCCTGGTGCGATGGATCGGCTTCCAGAATGTCCAGGCAGATGCTCTCCGCGTCCGCGGGCTCATTCAGCACGCGGTACAGATGAGCTTTTTCGAGAGCGGCGTCGATCGCCTCCTTCGAAATCGGCTTCAGTGGGTAGGGCATCGGGAATCACCTCCAGGGCGTCGGCAATTACTACGACATTATATAGCCTGCGCTACTGTTGAAAGATGCCGCTGATCTCCCGCCGGTCCGCCCTGCTTGCCTTCTTCGCCGGGCGCCCGCAAGGCGTTCTCATCGACACCCACATCCATCTGTTCGAGCCGCAGCGCTTCCCCTATCATCCCAACGCCACCTACAAGCCTCCGGCCGAGCCGCTGGAATCCTACAGCGCCTTCGTCAAGAGCGCTCGCATCGACCACACCGTCATCATTCACCCCGAGCCGTACCAGGACGATCACCGCTACCTCGAATATTGCTTCGCCAACGAACCTTCGCCCGGTTTCTTTAAAGGTACCTGTCTGTACGATCCCATCGATCCCCGGACGCCGCGCCGGATGGAAGAGCTTGTCCGCAAGCACCCCAACCGGATCGCCGGTTTGCGCATCCACGTGAACCGCGCCAGAAATGCGCCGCCTTCCACTTCCGGCGCCATCCGCGATCGCGATCTCGGCCACCCGCAAATGAAGAAGACGTGGGCCGCGGCCCACAAGCTCGGCCTCGCCATCCAGATGCATTTCATTCCCTGCTGGGCCTCGCACATCGGAGAGCTGGCCACCGAGTTCCGCGACACGCCGGTCATCCTCGATCATCTCGCCCGGGCGGGGCAGGGAACGCCCGCCGAATACGAGGATGTGCTCAAACTCGCCCGCCTGCCGAAGGTTTACATGAAGTTCTCCGGTGTTGGCTACTCGTCCAGGCAGGATCATCCGCACCGCGACGCGCAACCGCTGGTCCGCCGCGCGTACGACGCCTTCGGACCGGACCGCATGATCTGGGGCGGGATCGGCCATTCGATGGAGGCATTCGGCAAGGCGGTCGAATTGTTCGAGGAGATGTTCTCGTTCGCCCCGGAAGCCAGCCGCGCCAAGATCCGCGGCCTGAACGCCGTACGGCTGTTTCGCTTCTGAGGAACTCGCTCGCACAACGCGCCGGGCCTACCGGCAGCCGACGAGTTCCTCACCGGTATGGAGGCCGGCCCGGCCTTTGCGCTTCTGGCCATGGTCGGTCTTTGGCTCCTTTTTTTCGCGGCGCCGGTCGAGCTTCCACAGGACGCGCGGGCGATGCTCGAGCGGCGCTATCGCGGCTGGAAGCTCGCGCCCGCGGCCGTCCAGATTGCTTCCTGGTTTGAGCAATCCCGGCTGCCCTACCTGCCGAATCTTGTGCCTGGCGATTTCAACAAGGACGGCCGGACGGATTATGCCGTCCAGATTCTCCGCCGTTCGCGGCAGCAGGTGCTCGCCTTGGTCGCCAGCGGGAAAGGCTACTCGCTGCACAAACTCGCCGCCGACGAGCCCGACCCGTTCACCTTCCTGATCCTCTACCACCGCGGCGAAAAGGACTTCGACTTCGAGCGCATGAAACCGTTCCGCTACGCCGCCGATTCCCTGGGCGTGCTCTATCCGCGCAAGACCGCTCTCACGTTCACCTGGAGGGACGGCAAGTTTCAGAAGCGGGCGGCGCCGGGGGATGAAGAAGTGGAAGCCGCCGCCGGCCGCTGAGACCCTTGCATCGCGCTCCTGCTTTGCAGTATCACTGTATTTCCTATGAGCAAGAACATCTCGATCGGTTCCTGGGCTTACACCATCGGCCCCTACGCTTCCAATCCCATCGACTTCACGACCGTCTGTGAGAAGTTGAAGGCTCTGGGCTTCGATGGCGTCGAACTGGGCGCGTTCCCGCCGCATCCGAATCCCGGCAATCCCAGCGGCCCTGACGACTCGTGGCCCGGCGCCATGCCGGAAAAATCGCAGCGCGTGGAGCTTCGCGCACGAATGAAACAGCGGGGTCTCGCTTTCAGCGGCATCGCCGCCAACCTGTGGGGCGAGAAGCTGATCAACACCGGCGACCAGTCCAAGTACATCGCGGAGTTCAGGAAGAATTCCCAGTTCGCCAGCGATCTCGGGATTCAGGGCATTCGAGTCGATTGCGTCCAGCCACCCGCCATTCTCCGCGAAGTCGATTACGACACTGCGATGAAGCGCGTGGTGAGCGCCTGGAAAACTTGCTGCGACATCGCCGCCGATCACGGCCAGTACGTCACCTGGGAATTCGAGCCGGGCTTCGCCTTTAACAAGCCCTCCGACCTGGTTCGCATCCACGATGCCGTCAACAAGCCGAACTTCGGCCTCCAGTACGACACCTGCCACGGCCAGATGGTGGGTGTGGTGGGCGTGCGCCAGGAAGGCACAAAAGAGACGTTCCCCTCTCAAATCGATCTGATCCGCAAGCTCGACGGCCGGATCAACCACATTCACATGATCGATTCCGACAACACCTGCCACAAAGACGCGCAGGGCAATGACGAAACCTCAGCGCATCCGCCCTTTGGCCTCGGCGTGCTCAAGTTCGACGAGATCGTTCCCGAGCTCATGAAGGCCGCCCGCTTGCCGCACGACTGGTGGACCATCGACCTCTGCTTCTGGCCGGACGCGTGGGCGGCGACCGAGCAGTGCAAGAAGGCCATCGACCGGCTCAACGAGAGATACGGCTGATTCGCAGGCTGGAGGCTGCGCTGCATGAAAGAACTTCGCGTCGGCATGATCGGATATGGGTTCATGGGCCGCGCCCATTCCAACGCCTACAAGCGACTTACGGATTTTTTCCCCGTTCAGCACAAGCCCGTGCTGAAAGCTGCCTGCGCACGCAATGCGGAAAAAACCAGGGCGTTCGCCGATAACTGGGGCTATGAGCGGGTGGAAACCGACTGGCGCAGGCTCGTCGGCGCCCAGGATATCGACCTTATCGACATCTGCGCGCCCAACGACATGCACCATGACATCGCCATCGCGGCCGCCAAAGCCGGCAAGATGATTCTCTGCGAAAAGCCGCTGGCGCGCACGGTTGCCGAGGCTGAGCCCATGGTGACAGCCGTCGAACAGGCCGGCGTCGCCAACATGGTGTGGTTCAATTACCGCCGTGTTCCGTCGATCACACTCGCCAGACAGCTCATCGACGAGGGACGCATCGGCCGCGTATTTCACTTCCGCAGCAACTTCTTGCAGGATTGGACCATCTCGCCCGATGTTCCGCAGGGCGGCGCAGGATTGTGGCGGTTGGATGTGCAGGCGGCCGGCTCGGGGGTGACCGGCGATCTTCTGGCGCACAACATCGACACGGCGATGTGGCTCAACGGGCCGATCACGCGCGTGGTCGCGCGCACGGAAACCTTCGTCAAACAGCGCCAGCACGTGCTGACAGGCAAGGTCGAGCCGGTCGGCATCGATGACGCCTGCCTGTTCATCGCCGAATTCGCCAACGGCTCTCTGGGCTTGTTTGAATCCACTCGCTATGCCCGCGGCCACAAGGCGCTGAAGACTTTCGAGATCAACGGCGCCGACGGCAGCATCGCCTTCGACCTCGAAGAAATGGAGTACCTCGATTTCTTCGAGTACAAGCAGTCCTCCGGCCAGACCACGGAATCACACATCCGCGGCTGGCGCCGCATTCATGTCACCAATTCCGAGCATCCGTACATGGACCGCTACTGGGTGCCGGGCCTGGTCATCGGCTACGAGCACACCTTCCTGAACGCCCTGGCTGATTTCGTCAAAGGCATCGAATCGGGCAAGCCCGCGCAGCCGGATTTTCGCACTGCGCTTCAAACGCAGAAAGTGTGCGAGGCGGTGCTCGAAAGCGGGCGCACCGGCCAATGGATCGAAACCGGGGCGACACTTTAGCTTCCGCATCGCTTAGGATGGTTGTTTCTATGTCTCAGATCAAAGGACCCGCCATTTTTCTCGCTCAGTTCATGGGCGACGCCGCCCCCTTCCACTCGCTCCCCGCCATTACAGCGTGGGCCGGCTCGCTTGGCTACATCGGCGTCCAGCTCCCAAGCTGGGACGGCCGGGTGATGGATTTGAAGAAAGCCGCCGAATCCAGGACGTACTGCGATGAGCTGAAAGGCCAGACCAACGGCCTGGCGATCACCGAGCTTGCCTCGCACCTGCAAGGGCAGCTTGTCGCGGTGCATCCGGCTTATGACGAACTGTTCGACGCCTTCGCCGCGCCGGAAGTGCGCGGCAATTCGAAAGCGCGCACGGCGTGGGCCGTCGAGCAGGTGAAGCTGGCGATCCGGGCTTCGGCAAACCTGGGCCTGACAGCCATGCCGACGTTCAGCGGCGCGCTGTTGTGGCCGACGGTCTATCCCTGGCCGCAACGGCCCGCCGGTCTGGTCGAAGAAGGCTTCAGGGAACTGGCCGCGCGCTGGAAGCCGATCCTCGATTTCGCCGACCAGCACAATGTCGATTGCGCCTATGAAATCCACCCCGGCGAGGATCTGCATGATGGCGCCAGCTTCGAGCGCTTCTGGGAAGCCACCGGCAAGCACCGGCGCGTTGCGATCAATTATGACCCCTCGCACTTCATCCTGCAATGCCTGGACCACGTCGGCTTCATCGACGTGTACGCTCCCTTCATCAAGGCGTTTCATGTGAAGGACGCAGAGTACCGGCCGTCGGCGCGGGCGGGCGTGTATGGCGGTTATCTGGATTGGAGGCAGCGGCCCGGACGCTTCCGCTCGCTGGGCGATGGCCAGGTGGATTTCAAGCAGGTGTTCACGCGGCTGACGGCGAACGGCTACCGCTCCTGGGCGGTGCTCGAATGGGAGTGCTGCTACAAAGATGCGGCGCAGGGCGCCGCCGAGGGGGCGCCTTTCATTGCCAGCATGTTGATCGAAGCGCCGAAGAAGGCGTTCGATGATTTCGCCGGCGCGGCCACGGATGCGGGGCGCAACCGGCGGATCCTGGGTACTTGACGCTACGCCACTTTCACCGTCCGCGGCCTGGCGGACTGGACCTGCACCAGTTTCGGCGGCGCGGCAGCGTGAAAGCTCAGCACGTCCATCGGGCAGACCGAGACACAGATGCCGCAGCCGATGCAGGAAGTCGCCTGGTTGTCGAGCGGCTGCTGTTTCAGCGCGAAGCTCATCACGTCGATGCCCACCTGGCAGTTGCGGGTGCATTCTCCGCACCCGATGCATTTCTCGTTGGCCCGAATCGCGAAGCGGCTTATCTTGAAGCGCGTGTAGATTCCGCTCACCATGTGCATCAACTTCGCCAGCGGGCACCAGTAGCGGCACCAGATCTTGCCGCCCAGGAACGGATACAACGTGACAGGCAGCAGGCCCACCAGCCACAAGTCCACGATCAGCCCATACCAGTCCAGGGCCACGAAAGACGGTTTCTTGAAGGCGTCGATCACATCGCGGGCCAGCGCCATCCCCGTGATGAGCGTCGCGGCAGCCAGCACCGCCGTGCCCATCCACTCCCACTTCACGCTGGTCTTGCCTTTCGGCGCCAGGTGACGCCAGCGATCGCCCAGCGTTTCCGCCAGGCCGCCGCATCCGCAGATCCATGAGCAGTAGCGCTTGCCATGGAACAGCACGAACAGCGGAATGATGCCAAAGGTCAGCAAGACGCCCCATACCGCCCAGAATTTGTGCGGCGAGCCCAGCCAGGTGTGGAAGAACAGCGGCCATGCATAGACCAGGCCGTACGAGCGCCACGCCTGCTGTGCAAACGCCGGATCGTTGGCCAGCTTCTCGCCCACCCACTGGTATTTCACTGCGTACTGGAACAGAAACTCCGGCACGACAAAGAAAAAAATCCACTGGAAGCTGATGAGGCTTACGTAGCGCCAGATCTGGAAGCGGTCTTTCTTATCCAGGCCCCAGCGCTTCATCGCCTGCAAGCCGAACGCAGTCATCAGCAGCGTGTAGATCACCGTGTACCAGAACGACCATGGCCTGCCAAACACGCTCAGCGCCTTGTACCCCCAGCCGCGGTACGGCCAGAATTCGCCGTTATAGCCGCGCTTGATGCCATACACCGCGTAGCAGAGCAAGAAAGACAACGCCAGCCACGCCCAGCGCGAGCCCTTCACGCCGCTCCACACCAGGCAGGCCAGCGCCGCCAGCGCCAGCAGCAGCCCCACAGGCTGCCCGCCGCCGTACCACCACATCCCGCCGAAGGCCGCTGCCAGCATTGCCGCTGCCGCCACCGGATTGCCGTTCCATTCGTTCTCGAGCCGGATGCCCAGCGACTTGAGGAATTGCGCCGGCAGCTCCGCGCCGATCAGCACGAACGCATGCTGGCAGGGTATCTCGACGGTCTTTCTCGCTCCGTTTTCGGTTACTTCCAGCGTGCAGGTCCCGTCGTCGAACTTCTTCACGTTGGAATTCAACAGGACCTGGATGCTGCCCGCTATCACTGCGTCCTTCAGCAGCCGCTCATTGTCTTTGAAGACGCGCGCGAACTCCGCGCCGCGATAGCTCAGCACCACGCGGTTCCGCCCGGCCAGAGTCAGTGCTGCTTCGATGGCGCTATTGCCGCCCCCGACGACCAGGATGTCTTCGCCACGATAATGCTTCGGGCTGTAGAGGCGGTGATAGACTGGCTCGCGGTCTTCGCCCGGCACGCCGAGCTTGCGCGGATTGCCGCGCTGACCCGTCGCCAGCGCTACACGCTTGCCGGCGTAGATACCCTTGACACTCTTTACTTCCAGCGTCCCGTCTTTCTTTCTCGTAATTGCGGTGACGCTCTCCTCGGTGCGCACATCCAGATTGTTTTCGCGGACGATCTGGTTCCACCGCCGCACCAGATCTTCCTTGCGTGCGCCATCAAGCCACAGCTTCCCTTTCGGGGCCGTCTGATCCGGCTCCGCATAGACCCACTTGCCCTCAGGGAAGTCCTCGATGGTGTTGGCGATCTTGCCCTTTTCAAGGACGACGACACGCAGCCCGCGCTCTTGAGCCGCGAGTGCGCAGTTCAAGCCCGACGCTCCCGCCCCCACAACGACCAGGTCATACACGCCCGGATCGCTTCCGCGGGCGTCCGGAAGCCCGGCGATGTGCTCTGCGAGGTCGTTGCCTTGCGCCATCGCGAGCTTTACGACGGGCGCGCCGGCCAGATCGCCGATGATGTACAGCCCTTTGATATTGCTCTCCAGGTTTGCGTTCACCTGTGGCCGTCGCGACGCCGAATTCGGGCTGTCCAGAATCCGTTTCAGCATTGCTCGGCCTCTGAACTCTCCAGCGGCGTCAGCGTTCCGCCGCAGTGCAGGCATCCTCTTGCCGCCGGATGATTCTCACCTCCGCACATCGGACAGAGGACAGGCTGCTTCGTCGCCGGAATCTTACCAAGTCCCGCAGGCAGGGCCGCGGCGCCTCTGCGCATGAGCACGAGCCGATGCGCCGTGAAACCCGCCAGCATCACGCCCAGCAGCGCAAGCAGCCCGATCAGCAGGTACGCCTCGCGCATCTGTTGCGGCGCGCTCCCCTGAAACTGGATCGAGTTGGGCTGGTAAACGCGGATGTACTCATCGGGGTTCTTGCGGAAGGAGGACTCGAACACCTTCATGACCGCGAACCGCTGCCCATCCACCAGATACGCGACGTCGTTCCGATTACAGCGGCCGTAGCAGACCACGCAGGTCTCGCCGTCCCGGGCCGGCATCGGCCCACGGATATCATGTACAGACTGCCCGGCCAGCGCCACCGCCAGAAAGACCGCGGACAGGCTTCCCATTCTCCGAATTGCCGGCGGAGCGCTCATTCGTACCTTAGGGCCGTCATCGGATCCACTCGCGCCGCCCTTTGCGCCGGCAGACTCCCCGCCGCCAATGCAACCAGCGTAAGCAGAAGCGTCGCTGCCGCGAGAACCAGGGGATCGCTCGCCTTCACGTTGAACAGCATCGATTCAAAGAAACGCCCCGCGGCCAGCGCGCCGCCGATGCCGGCAGCGGCGCCGGTTCCAACCAACACCAGCACATCCCGCGCCACCATGCGCCGCACATCGCCCGCCTGCGCACCCAGCGCCATCCGAATGCCGATCTCCCGCGTGCGCCGCGCCACCGTGTACGCGAGCACTCCATACAGCCCGACGGCAGCCAGCAGCGTCGCCAGCGAGGCGAATGTGCCAGAGAGAATCGAGATCATGCGCTCGATGAAAATGTTCTCATTCACCTGCGCCCTCATGGTTTTCAATTGATCCACAGGGATATTCGGATCGAGTGCCGCCATCTCCTTCCGGATGACCGCGCCGAATTGCTCCGGCTCGATTTCCGTGCGTGCATAAAACACGAGTGAGCCGATCCGGCTGTTCTGGCGGTAGGGCAGATAGAAGACCGGCTGCATCTCATCGCGCACCTGGGCATACCTGGAGTCCTTCACGACACCGGCGATCTCGATGTCCGGCTTCGCCTGAGGGCCCGAGTTCTGGACGAAGCGACGCCCGATCGGGCTTTGCCCGCCGAAGTACAGCCGCGCGAACGCCTCGTTCACGATGGCCGCCTTCGGAGCGCCAAGCCGGTCCGCCCGGGTGAACTCGCGTCCCGCCAGCAGCGGGATTCCCAGGGTGGCGAAGTAGCCGGGCCCCACCTCGGCAAAATAGCAATGAGAGTCCGCCTCTCCTTTCGCCTGATAGCCTTCCACGGTCAGCGAAGTCCTCCACCGGTTGCCGGAAATCACCGGCACGGTCGTCCCCGCCACCATCTTCACCCCTGGCAGCGCAGCCATCCGGTCTTCCACCTGTTCAAAGAACGCCATCGCCTGCTGGGGCGTGTACTTGGCGAGCTCGGGCCGCAGAGAAAAGGTGATCATGCGGTCCGTGTCGATGCCCAGTTCGACGCGCGTCAGCTTCACCAGGCTGGCGGCAAACAGCCCCGCCGTGGCCAGCAGCAGCAGGGACAACGCCACCTGCCCGGCCACCAGCGAGTTTCGAAAATACTTCGCCACGCCGCCCGTCATCACCAGATCGCCCTGATCTTTGAGCGTGGGCGCGACATCGGTCTTCGTCGCTTGCACGGCGGGAAAGAGCCCGAATAGCAACCCTGTGGCCAGCGACGCACCCAGACAGTAGAGCAGGACTCGCCAGTCCAGCTCCGTGGAAAGGAACTGGGCAGCTTCCGGCGGCAGGAAGGCCGTAATGGAATTCAATGTCCAGCGAGCGATCACGAGTCCGAGCGCGCCTCCGGCCAGCGCCAGCATGCAGGACTCAGTCAACAACTGCCGCAACAGCCTGGCCCGGCTCGCTCCCAGGCTCAGCCGCACGGCGATTTCCTTGCGCCGCGCCGCTGCCCTGGCGATCAGCAGGTTGGCGGCGTTCGCACACGCGATCAGCAGCACGAAGGCCGTGATTCCCATCAGCAGGATCAGAGGCGCCCGCCCTTCCCGCCGCACTCCCCCGCGCCCCTCGCTGGCGGGCTTGAGCAGGATCTTCTTCTGCTTGAACCGCTCGAGCTGCTGCGGGCTCCAGTTCTTCAGGAGCCTGGCGTCTTCCTCCAGCATGCCCCTGTATGGGACGTTGATGACTTCCGCCGCCTGCTCCTTCCGCGACCCCCGCTTCAAGCGCCCAACGATGTTCACCCAGTAATCCTGGCGGTCGCGCATCCCATCCCAGCGCGGTGTCATCTGCACCTTCATGGAAAGCGGGACGAAGGCTTCCGGTGTTTCACCCAGCGTCTCTCCTTGAAATCCCATCTGCGTTACGCCCACCACCGTCATCGGGAAGCCGTTGATGACGAGCTTTTGATTCAGGACGTCCGGCCGCCCGCCGAGCCGGTTTGTCCAGTAGCCGTGGCTGAGCACTGCCACCGGATGCCCGCCCGGCGTGCGGTCGTCGTCCGCGCTAAGAAGCCGTCCCATGGCCGGCCTGACGCCCAGCAGATCGAAGTAGTTCCCGGACACCAGATTGATGCGCCCCGGCTGAGGCACGCCCTGGTTGCCGAGACTCGCGGAGAACATGCGAAAGCCCGCCAATCCTGTGAACGGAGCCTGCTTCTCCTGCAACTCGCGGAACATCGGATAGCTGAACGCGGGCATGTCCCGGTCATCCGTCGTGCTGCGGCCCTGGACAGGCCCCGGGTGGTAGAAGAACACCAGATCTTCCGGATTTCGGACCGGCAGCGCCCGCAACAGCACCTGATCGAGCAGTGAATACATCGCGGTGTTGGCGCCGATCCCCAGCGCCAGCGACAGCACCACCACCAGGCTTACCACCGGTGTCCGGGCAAGTGTTCTCCAGGCGAACCGCAAGTCCCGCATGTGAAGTTAGACGAACAGGCGAGCGGTTCCGTTCGCCTCAAGCCTCGAAGATCTCTCTTATGCGCCTCGCCACGATGCGATGCTCAGTGGCGCGCATCATCCACACGCTGACCATGAGCTTTCCGGCTCCCTGGTGCAGCACGTAGACAGGCGGATCACCGGCAATCAGCCGGTCATGTACTTGCCTCGAGGAAGGCTTGCGCGCCGCTTCGTCCCATTCGATCATCAGGTGCGGCACTTCGTTGGCGATCCGAGGCACGTGCTTGCTGGCCTGGACGCCACTTACTTTGGCCAGGATTCCAATCATCTCCGCGACGCGACGGTCCAACTCGCGGATCTCGGCGTCGTGATCGACCCTCAGATAGCGCTCGACCGCCGCCACCATCCCCACGATCTCTTCCTTGCCCACCTTCATCCCGCGCCCGATGCCGCCATACGGGCTTTGTGCTTCCGTGGCCGCTTCGATCAGATCCTTGCGCCCTACCAGCAGGCCCGCCGATTGCGGCCCCAGCAGTCCTTTGCCGCCGGAGAACGCCACCAGATCGAAGCCCTGTTCGTTGACGTACCTCGAGAGGTTTTCCTTGGGCGGCACATCGGCGGCGGCGTCATTGAACACCGGCACGCTTCGCTCCTTGCCGGCCCTGACCCACTCTTCACGCTGGATCTGCCCGTGGTTCTCTGCTTTGTTCAGGTAGAAGAGCATGGCCGTCCGCGGCCCGATGGCCGCCTCGAGCTCTTTTCGCGTCTCGACGGCGATGATCCTGGCTCCGGCGAGCGTCATCTGATGTTCGTAGCCGCTGTGGTGCGTCTTCTGCTGGATCACCTCAAACGGCATCCCGGCGGTGTCCGGCAATTGCCGCAGCTTTTTCTTGTCGCCGCGCGTTATCGATGCCACTGTCGCCACCGTGATCGATGAGGCCGCCCCGCCCGTCACCATCGCCGCCTGCACCTTGAGCAGCTCCGCGATCCGCGCGCCGGCTTTCTTTTGCAGCTCCGGCAGGTGGATGAAATGTTGGGCCGCTTCATCCATCGCCCGGATCACTTCCGGCGGCATGATCGATCCGCCCAGCACGGTCACTGTCCCCATGCCGTTGATCACGGGCTTCACGCCGAGATTCCCATAGACGCTTGCCCGACCGTTCGTTTTTGCCGCCACGCCTCCCGCCAGGGGAGCGGCAGCGGCTGCCTTCAGCAGATTGCGCCGTGTTGCGTTCATAGCTACTACGCTACTACGGCTCCTGCCTCCTTACCAGCACCGCCCGTCCCGAGCCAAGCCCCAGCGCCGTCCCCAATTCCTGTGCCACCCAAGCCACTTCGAGCCTGTTCTCGCTCAACAGCCGCAATCGGACCTCGCCGCGCGCTCCGCCAGCGCCCACCCAGGGGAGCCGCGCGGCGTCCTGTTCAGCCCGCCCGCTGAATTGGAACGCAACCTCAGGCGAAATGGCCCGGTCCCTCACACGGTACCGCGCACGGTAGCGCCCATGCAGCTTCCCCTCCTCCTCGACAATCAGCGTCTCGATAAACTCGGGCGGGTACAATTCCGGTGAAGTTGGTTTCTGCCGCGGCGGCAGGTACAGCCACGTTCCGGCGATGTGAGGCCTGGTGTCCGCATGCTGGCCGTTCACGGCTGCGTCCGGCGGCGGCGTCATCTCGGCGGCCGCCATGTGAACCGGCGCTGCCGGCAGGGTGGAGGCTTGTTGAGCCCGCAATTGTTCGATCCTGTTCTTGAGCGCTTCGACCTGCTCGAGGGCTGCATCGCGCTCCGCCCGCATTGCTTCATACCGGCGGCGCAACTCCAGTGCTCTGACGTCCGGCTCAGTTCGCCTCAGCGGCGCTGCTTCGCGCTTCGGCTCTTGCCGCGGCGCCGCTACTGCTTGTTCCGTTCTTGGTTCGGGGCGTCTCTTCGAACTACCGTCCTGCGCCACCGCCCACACCATTGCCAGCCCCACGATGGCGCCCCCGGCGTACAATCCCACTGGCCCTCGCAGGTTCCGTTTGGCGCCGGATGGCTGCTCGAGCAGACTGGCGTCATATGTGCCGCGGGAATTGTCATGCACCAGTACCTGCAAGATTCCATTCAGCCGCTTCATCTGGCACTCGGCCACACCACGGGCTCGCTCATCTTGCAGTTTGTCGGGGTGCAGCAACTGCGCCAGGCGCCGGTATGCCTGGCGGATCTCGTCCACCGAAGCGGTCGCGCTTACGCCTAGCTCTTCGTAGTACGTCATGGCGCGTCAAGTGCAGAATCGGCAGTGAGTGGGTGGGGGATTAGGGAAACGATGCGCAAACAAACGTATACTTGCAGTCCTGCTGCCGGATCACGCGCGCCACCGCTGCAACTGATGCTGCATCTGCAGCCGCACGGCCCGCGCCGACCGCTCGCCGGCCAGATTCCGCGTCTCGTGCGGATCGCGCCGCAGGTCGTAAAGGAACTCCTCGCCGTCCCAATAGCGAATGTACTTCCACCCGCCGCCGCGAATCATCAAATCGGCGGGCGTCTGTGCCGTCACCTGCCTCGTCCGGTCGGAATTCGGGCGGACGCGCTCGGAGAACCGGTACAAGTAGCCGTCGCCGGCCGAGCTGCCGCCGCGCAGCACTGCCGCGAGGCTCTTGCCCTGCATGGCGCCAGGAACGCGCTGCCCCGCCAGCTCGAGCAGCGTCGGCGCCAGATCCACCAGGCTTGCGGCCGCCTCGCTGCGCCCGGGGCGGATCTGCCCGGGCCAGCTCACCAGCAGCGGCACTCGGGCGATCTCGTCATAAAATGCCGAGGTGCTCTTCCATGCCATGCCGTGCCCGCCGGCCATGTCGCCATGGTCGCTGGTGAACACGACAATCGTGTTCGACGCGCGGCCAGTGCTGTCCAGCGCATCCAGAATGCGTCCGACCTGATCGTCCAGAAACCGGATCGAAGCGTAATAGATGCGCAGAAACTCGGCCAGCCGCACCTGAGGATTGCCCGCGGCCATCTGCCGCGACAGGTCCTTTTCGAATCGCGCCTCGCGCTGCCCGAGCGTCGCCGGCAGCTCCACTCGGGCCGGGTCGTACATCTCGTAATAAGGCGTATGAATGACATTGGGATCATGCGGCCAGTTGAATGAGCATGTAATCGAGAACGGCTTCCCGCCCGCACTCCTCAGCCGTGCAATTGTCTTCGCCGCCACGCGCGAATCAAAGATCTGCTCCTGCTTCAGCCCCAACCGGCCCATCTTTACGATGAAATCCTGGAACTGGCCCTTGCGGACAGGATCGTCAGGCGGAAAGCTGGCCTGGTAGCTCGCATCCGGCGCAACCGGCAGAATCCAGCCGTACCAGTTCATCCACTGCTGGCGAGGCTGCTTGCGGATTTCTTCAAACACCGGCGCCATCTCGCTCGCATACTCGCGATGCTCGCCGTACTGGTCGGGATAATAAGGCAGTGCGTCACCCGACAGGTGCCACTTGCCGTACTGGTGCGTCGAGTAGCCGGCCTGGTGCAGGATCTTGTCCACTGTCGCATCCGAGACCAGCAGGCCCTGCTCGGTGGCGGGCGCCGGGATCGCCGGGTAGTCGGTGCGGGACACATTGTGCACAATGCCGTGCCGGTGCGGGTAGAGCCCGGTCACAATCGATGCGCGCGAAGGCGAGCAGAAGGGCGTCGGGCAGGTCGCGTTGGTGAACACGACGCCGCCCGCCGCCAGCCGGTCGAGATTAGGAGTCGCGACCGGGCCGCCGTACGGGCTGATCACCGACGCATTCAATTGATCACAGATCAGAAACAGCAGATTCGGCTTTGCCCGCTCAGACGCCGCCGCTCCCAGTGCTGCGAATTCGCGTCGCGTCACCTGAAAGCTCCTCGCCTTATTCTGCACTGAATGCATCCC
>JACQDF010000074.1 GCA_016201205.1 Acidobacteriota bacterium | reverse complement strand
TCTGGCCAGCAAGGCGCCCCGGCAGGAATGGGCCGTCTCGCTGGGACGCGACGCCATCGAAGCGGTGGACGTCGAGCGTGCCATGCACCGCCAGATCCTCGGCTCCTACGGCATCTCCCAGCAGCAGATCGCCGACGCCGACATGGCCCCGGTCAACTACGCTTACACCAACCACCTGATGATCACGGCCGAGCGCGGCTCCTTCACCGAAGGCCTCGCCGCCGTGCTCCCCTGCTACTGGATCTACTGGGAGGTCGGAAAAGAGCTCAAGAAACGGGGATCGCGGAATCGCGATTACGAGCGGTGGATCGACCAGTACGCGGGTGAGGACTACGCCAAGACGGTTGGCCGCGTGCTCGAGATGATGAATGCTGCCTCAACCGGCTTGACTGCCGACCAGCAGAACCGGCTGAAGCGCGTCTTCATGCTGTCCGCAAGCTACGAGTACCAGTTCTGGGATATGGCGTGGCGGGAAGAGCGGTGGCTGCCGTAGGGGGAACCTGTGCCGCCTGTGCCGCCCAGCCCCAGCAGTCTTGACATTCCGCAGCGAGTCTCATAGAGTTGGATCGAGAGAGAGGGGAATCCGTGTCCAATCTGAATCGAAGAATCCCATCTCGGTCCGGGTTTACCCTGATCGAACTGCTGGTTGTGATCGCGATCATCGCGGTGCTGATCGGGCTGCTTTTACCCGCTGTGCAGAAGGTGCGGGAGGCGGCCAACCGGCAGATGGCAATCAGCAACCTGCAAAAGGTGCTGACGGCGGCTATCAATTTCCGTACCGCCAGGCAGACGTTCCCGACGGTTCTGCGGGACCTGATCAACTTTGGGGTGAATTCGGAAGTCGCCTCGGGAGAGTCGGGTGGCTACCTTTTCAGTATCCTGACCGGGACCCCCACGGTGTTCCTGGCGCAGACAAGTCCGGCGGTGGCGGGCAAGACGGGATCGCAGACCTGCACGATCAATGAGGCGGGAACAGTGCGCTGCGCGCCCACGCCGGGGGCGGCCCAGGCGACCCAACAGATGATGCTGCGAATCGCGGCCCTGGGTGCGGCGCAAGTGGCCTTCCTGATCTTGGGGCCCGATGCGCCGCCAGCCAACGAGAGCGCCATCAAGTCGTATCTGGCGCGAAGGTCGACGGTGCCCGAGGTGTTCAACCGGTTCGACCTGAACGGCGACGGCAGAGTCGCATTGATAGAAATCTTCGTGCCCGCCGTGCCGGGACCTACGGTGGGCATCGCCGCGGTCTCGAACGGCAATCTGCTGGCCGCCATAAGCGCCGAAATGGCGCTTGGGGCAGGCAAAGAGCACCTCGAGTTGATCCCAGGCGTGCGCCCGCAGGATGTTCCCTGGCGACTGTGCGGCGGCAATGGGGAGCATGACGACGACTCGGCCAACCGGGATTGCGTCATCTTCCCCGATCCGGAACGGATTCCGCCTGGGCGCGGTTCCGACGACCGCGATCGCTAATAGGCGCACTTCATCTTCGAAGAACGCGCCAATTCGACACGTTCGAGCTACCAGGTCAGCGTTTCCAAAGGTATCTACCGGGTCCATCCGGAAGCGATCCCGGAGCGCAGACGTGCCCGTGGCCTGATCTGATATCGTTGGGTTTGTGCTCGGGATGTCGAACCAACGACGGCTCCTGGTGGTGGCCGTTGCCGAGCGGCCACCTCGTACCCGCCTGATCTCAGCAAGGCGGGCCACGCCATCGGAGCGGAGGCGATATGAAGAGAAAAGCTAGCCGTCGCCATCGGAAAGACGAGCGCGACACCATGCGACCGGAGTACGACTTCTCGGCGGCGGTTCGAGGTGCGACTGCGGCGCGATATGCCCAGGGCGCCAACATCGTTGTGGTCGATCCCGAGGTGCTCGACGTCTTTCCGGACGGCGCCACGGTGAACGAGGCACTGCGCGCCCTCGCTCCAGTTCTCCGGCATTGGCGCACCGCGCAACGAAGTGGAGAAGCGCCTAACAAATTAAGGATTCCTGTCGCGCGCAAGCCGCGACAGAATCCTGGTTGAACTAAATCCCCGGTCGTGGCGCATTTGGGTCTTCAACGGTATTCTTGTGGTGTTTGTACTACTGCGGTCCTGGTTTTTGACGCTCCCGGGGACCGGCGTGGGAGCTGGAATGGACTCTGGAGACTGGCGCGGGTTGGAAACGCCTTGTTGGGCTGCTGCGAGACGGACGAGGAACACACGACGCCGATGGCGCACGGCAGTTGAATAGCGCGCCGTAAGGGTGGGATGGTGGTGGGATTGACGCCATTGAGATCACCGGACGGATGCGGTATCGTCAAATCGATTATCAGTAATCAGTATGACTGCCGCCTCGCTGCCCCTTCAGAACGAATCCTTGGCCGGAATGGCCGCCGACCGCATCCGCCAAGCGATTTTCGACGGCCGTTTCCAACCGGGCAGCGCCATCCGCGAGCAGTTGGTGGCCAAGCAGTTCGGCATCAGCCAGAACACGGTTCGGGAAGCCCTGCTCGAACTCCAGAACCTCGGCCTGGTGAAGCGATTGCGCAATCGCGCGACCTACGTCACCGAGCTCTCCCGCGACGACATCCGCAAACGGCTGGCGGTGCGGATTCCGCTCGAGGAGGTTGCCTGCGTCGAGGCCGCCGCCCGGCTCGATGAGCACCGGCTGGACGAGTTGCGTGCGGCGATGGAAGTGATCTCGGCGGCCGAACAAGCCAAGAGTCCACGCTCGACCGCCTCACCGCGCCCCTGTTCGCCTTCATGAACATCCTGTTCAACAAGCACATGGTCGACCTGGCCAGTTCCACCCAATCGCATCGACCGATCGTGGATGCGCTCGCCTCGCGCCAGCCGGAGCGAATACGCGACGCCATCCGAAACCATATCGAAGCAAGTTACCCCTATGCCATGCTCACGGGAAAGGAGACATCATGAGCCAGCTTCGGCAGATCCTCATCCTGTGCCTGGCCGCCGCGCCGTTGATGTTCGCCCAGGCACACCGCGCCATCATCCTCGGACAGGTTCGCGATTCCACTGGCGCTCCCGTCCCGAACGCCGCCGTGCGCGTGGTGGAAGTAAGCACGAATGCCGCGCGAACCACCGCCACCAATGAAGCCGGGAACTACGAAGTCCCCGGGCTGCTCCCCGGCGACTATCGCGTGGAAGCTTCCATGAGTGGTTTCAAGACCGCCGCCGTCGGCGGATTGAACGTGACCAGCGGCCGGCGCGTCGAGGTGAACCTCACCATCGAGGTGGGCGACGTCACCGAATCGATTACCGTCCAAAGCGCGCGCCAACTGCTCGACACCGCCAGCGCCGACGTGAACACCGTCGTCGACAAACGCAAGATCGCCGACCTGCCGGTGGGACAGGGCAACGCCACATACTTCTTCTTCTTCGCGGCAGGCGCCGATTCGGCGTCGGCCGCCGCGCGCGGCACCTCCGTCGGCAACGACGTCCAGCCGATGCAGCGGGCCGGAACCGGTCTGACCCGCTTCAATGGATCGCCCACCGGCACCGCCGAGTTCACCGTCGACGGAGCGCCGAACACCCAGCGCGGCAACGGCGGAGCGGGTGGCGCCGTGGCGTTCAACCCGAGCCCGGACATGCTGCAGGAAGTCCGCGTACAGGCGGCGACATTCGACGCCAGCGTCGGCCATACCGGCGGCGCGACGATCGACATGGTGTTGAAGTCGGGCGCCAACCAGTACCACGGAACGGCGAGTAAGTATTGGCGCAGCAAGGAGTGGAACGCCAACACCTGGTCGGGCAACCGCGGAGGCATCGCCCGCACCGACTTCGAGTTCCAGTTGTGGGGCGCCACGTTCGGCGGCCCCGTCAACATCCCCAGGCTGTACCGTGGCAAGGATCGCACCTTCTTCTTCGTAGGCTGGGAGAAGTGGGGGTCGCTGTCCCCGAACCCGCCCTCGTTCGTCACCATTCCGCGACCGCAACACTTGCGCGGCGACCTCTCCGACCTGCTCCGGCTGGGCGCGCAATATCAACTGTACGATCCCGACTCGGCGCAGGCGGTAGCCAACGGCCGCATCCAGCGCGCGCCCATCCCCAACAACGTGATCCCGGCCAGCCGCATCAACCCCACCGCGGCGGCCTTCGCCAAGCTCTGGCCGGAACCCAACACGCAGGGCACAGCCGACGGCCAGCTCAACTTCGCCTATGTCAACGAACCGCTGCCGCGCCAGTTGTGGGCGCTTCCGATTCGGATCGACCACAACCTGAGCGATCGCCAGAAGCTGTTCGGCCGCCTGGTGGCGTCCAACACCTACCTGCCTCGCAGCGGCGTGTTCACCCGCACCGACATCTCGCTTTGGTCGATCGACTCCGACCACCGCGAACTGGCGCTCGGCGACGTTTGGACCATCAGTCCCACGCTGATCGCCGACTTCCGGGGATCGGTCATGCGCTTTCCCTGGAACACGGCGCCGTACGGAACCGAAGTGGACTATAAGGCGTACGGCCTCGAGAAGGTGGCGTCACTGATCAACACCAGGCTCGCCGGGTTTCCGGGCGTCACCGTCGGCGGATATTCCTCGTTCGCTCCAGTGCAGGGTTCGCGCCAGGTGTCGGAGATCCGAACCGGAGCGGCGCACTTCACGCACATCCGCGGCAACCATAGTCTGAAGTTCGGCGCCGACGTGCGCTGGTACATCGACAACCGCGGCCGCGACGACGTGTTCCGGCTCGACTTCGGCGGAGCCTATTCGCGTGGGCCACTCGACAACTCCCCGGCGGCGCCGATCGGCAACGGGCTCGCCGACTTCCTTCTGGGCCGGTTCGGCTCGGCCAACATCAACCAGCCATCCAAAGCCGCCAACCTTGCCACGTATCAGGGCCTCTATCTGCAGGATGACTGGAAGATCACGCCGAAGCTGATGGTCAACCTCGGCCTGCGGTGGGAGCGGGAGGGCCCCGCCACTGAGCGATTCAACCGCAATCTGGCCGGCTTCGATTCCGCGCCGGTCAATCCGATCTCCGACGCCGCGCGCGCCAACTACGCCCGCCAGCCCGCGATCGCCGAACTGCCGCTCGACCAGTTCCGCGTCTTGGGCGGCCTCCAGTTCGCCGGCGTCGGCGGGCAACCGCGCACCATCTTCGACGCGAGCAACCGCAACTTCGCGCCGCGCGTGGGACTGGCGTATCAACTGCGACCGTCCACCGTAATCCGCGCCGGCTACGGAATCTACTTCATCCCCTACGGCCAGCGATTCATCGCCAACGAGGGCGGCGTTCCGGGATTCGACGTCAACACCCAGTCGTTCTCCACCACCAACAGCGGCATCACGTTCACCCGCACCGTGGACAATCTCTTTCCCACGGGACTGGACTCGCCCATCGGATCGTCCCAGGGGCTGCGCACATTCCTCGGCCAGGGACTGACGATCCCGGCGCCGCGCCAGAATCCGTACGCCTACAACCAGCGCTGGCAATTCGGATTGCAGCAGCGATTCCGGGGCAGCTATCGCGCCGAGGCGCGCTACGTGGGCAACCGGACCATCCGGATGCCGAACCAGCGCAACTTCAACAGTCTGCCGAACCGCTATCTGAGCACGGCGCCCGAACGCGATCAGACCCGCATCGACTACCTGAGCAGCCGCATCCCGAACCCGTTCCTTCAGGTTCCCGGCGTGACCGGCACGATCGGAACCAACCAGTTCTCCTCGCCCGACAGCCTGTTGCGGCCCTATCCGCACTTCGCCGCCATTACCGTGCAGGTTCCCGAGGGCTACACTACGTACCACTCTTTGCAGGTGGACCTCGAGAAGCAATTGGCGAACGGCTTCACGTTCCAGACCGGATATGTCTTTTCAAAGACCATTGACGCGCTGTCCTACCTCAACGCCGGCGATCCCGCGCCCGAGAGGGTGATCTCGGCCAATCACAAGCCACATATCTGGCGGCTGATGGCATTGTGGGAGGTCCCGCTGGCGCGGAAGCACCGGTGGCTCGGCGGCTGGCAGGTGCAGGCATTGTCGTTCGGCCAGTCCGGCACGCCGATCGACTTCGGCAACGTCCTCTTCCGCGGCGACATCAAGCAACTCCCGGTCCCCGACAAGACACCAGACCGCATGTTCAACGTCGACGCGGGCTTCGAGCGCACCGCGGCGCGACAGTTGGCGTCGAACGTACGGCGCTTCCCGTCCCGGCTGGCCAGCGTCACCACGGACCGTGCCTGGAACACGGACTTCTCCATCCTGAAGAACACCATCATTCGTGAAGGAGTCACCGCGCAGTTCCGCGCCGAAGCTTACAACGTGTTCAACCAGCATTTCTTCCAGGGCGGCGTGATTGCCGATCCGGTGAATCGGG
>JACQDF010000073.1 GCA_016201205.1 Acidobacteriota bacterium | reverse complement strand
TTTGGAGTTGCCGATTCCTCGCCGATCGCGCAGTCGGCGATGAAAGTTTTCCTGCTGCGGACGTCCACTTTGGTGGCGCGCGGAGCCGGCGTGCTGGAATTGGGCTGGAAACTGGCCGGACGCGGCAGTGTCGAAGCGCGCCGCCTCGAGGAGAGCACTCCGGCGTTCTGCGAAATGGCGGTTCCCGGCACTGCGTTTGAAGGAGTCTGGTTCGAGCGGAAGCATCTGGCCAAGCCCGATCTGCTGCGCGCCCTTCGCTGGAAGCAGATCCTCGAGCCCGGAGAGCTTCTGGAGGCAGCCAATCAGTTTGCCGCAAAGCTGCTGGCCATTCACAGGCGTTACGCCGCCACCGCCGGTCTCAGGATTCTGGATGCGAGCCTTCAGCAGCTCGAAGCACAGGTCGCTGCCGCGCGTGAGAAAGCCAACGCCTGCCTGCTGGCCATCGGCCAGGGCGCAGGGTTGCTCTCGAAAGTGAGCGCGCCCGACACCGAAAACGAGTCCTGCCGCCGCATTCTGCGTCAGATGCCATTCTATGAGCGCGCACTCCAGACCGGCCTGCCGTTTCCGAAAACACGGCGCGTGGTTTTCCTGAACGGCCAGCCGGCGGCATTGCCGGGGTGGGTGCAACTGGAGCTCGGGATGTAGAGGCGCCGGCGGCGCGGGAGACTTCAGTTTGATGCTGCTCAGTACGCGGGTCCATCTCGCTGCGATTGTGTGCGCGTTCCTGGCGCTGGCCGGCGCGCTCTCTTACACCAAGAGGCCTTGGGCGGACGAGGCCTGGTTTGCGAACATTTCCTGGAACATCCTGCACAACGGCAAGACCGGGATCTCTGTGTTGGATCCGCGTGGCGACGCCAACATGCTCGGCAAGGAGCTGCCTGGGATCAACCGTGAGTTCTACATCTGGATCCCGGCACAAGAAGCGGTGAACGCCCTGTGGTACAAGATCGCCGGCCTGCATGTTCTTACGATGAGGGCAGCCTCGATGTTGTGGGGCCTGGCCGTGCTGGCGGCATGGTTCGCCATCGTACGGAAACTAACCAATAGCGCGTCCACGGCTGCTCTGGCGATCCTGCTGATCAGCACGGATTTCGCCTTTCTGGACGCGTCTTCAGACGGGCGCATGGATATCATGTGCGCCGGGCTTTCCTATAACGCCATCGCCGCATATCTGCTGCTCCGGGAGCAGCGTCTCTGCCTGGCAATCGCAGTCAGTCAGGCGTTGGGCGTGGCTGCGGGATTGACCCACCCGATGGGCGCGGTCGGGTTTACTACGGTGCTGTTCTTGATCTTCTACCTGGATCGAAAGCGGATCGGCCGGCGGCATGTGGCGACGGCGATGGGGGTCTATCTGGCGGGCATTGCGGTCGCGGCCGCATACATTCTTCCGGGCCTGTCTTTGTTTCGCGCGCAGTTCGGAGTCGCTCTCGCGGGACGGGTGGGCGTGACCGAGTCCGCCGGAAACACTTTCGTCCGTGAATTCACGCTGAAGTATCGGGATTATTATCTCCCCTCGTACGCCAGCGGCGTGAGTTACCTCCGAGTTCTCATCCCGGCAATATACCTGATCGGCGTAGTCGGAGCGATCTGTTCCCGGTCCGTGCGAAATCATGCTGGACAACGGACATTGCTCTGGATGACAATCGCGGCGATCGGGTCGATAGCGGTGCTCGATAGTGGAAAACTGTATTACTACCTGGTTCACAGCACCCCGTACCTGGCGATGGCGCTGTCGCTGTGGGTGGCGGCGTCGTGGGCCAGAGGCGGTGTGCAGCGCGTGGTCGCTTGCGCCAGCGCGGTTGTGTTGATCGCGTTGCACGCCGGCTGGATCGCCAACACTGTACGAAAAGATCCCTACCACAAGAGCTTCCTGCCCATGGCTGAGTTCGTGAGGCAACAGATCCACGCGAACAGGGACAAACCGTTTCTGGTGATGAGCAGCGCGGAGCTTGGGTTTGCCATCAGCTTCGACGGCCCGCTCTCCGACGACGCGCTGCTCGGCTATGGAAGCGGCCGGAGAGCCGATGTTGTCATTATGGAAGCGCGGTCCTATGAGTCGCACTATCAGGGATTCCAGCGCTACCGGCCGGAAGTCGCCGCGCACATCCGGCGCCTGCTCGAGCAGGAGCTCCGGTTGGCGTACAACGACGGCTACTATAAGGTCTACGCGCGATAAGCGTCAAGGGCGGGACGTGGCGGGGTTGCGATAAGAAACGTAGAAGAAGAACCCTGTCAGGTTCACCAGGAACTGCACCGTCTGGAAAACAGTGAACGCGTTGGCGCCGAAGGTGAAGGCTCCACCGGATGCCAGCCTGAACAGCTCGGCAAACGCAACTTGTCCAACCCCAATTCCGGCAGGCGAGATCGGCAGCGCCGTGGTCAGGAGTCCCAGCGGCACGAGGAAAAGAAACTGAATGGGCAGATCGACCACGCCCACGGCCCGCGCCGCGAGGGAAAAGTTCAGGCAGGAGAGGACAAACGACAACATGCCGGCAGCCGTCGCTGCCGCCAGTATCGAGGGCGTGGTCCAGTAGTGCCCCAGTGAGCCGGCCCCGCGCACAAGAAGCCTCACCAGGCGGTTCGAGTGTTCTATTCCGCCGGCGCTCCTGCCGGCGCGAATGCCGATGCCGAGGGCGGCCACTCCACCCACGGCTCCGAGCACGCTGAACAGGGATAAGGTGGGCAGCGCCGCGCTGCCGGTCCCGCCCAACAGGCTCGGCAGCGCCGCCAGCGCCGCCACGAAAAACAGCGAAAGCAGCCCCAGAACACGGTCCAGAACAATCGTCGTGAGAGCCTCCGGCGACCGCTCTTTCGCGCGCTGGTGCACATAGTAGCTCTTCATCAGATCTCCACCAATGGAACTCGGCATGATCAGGTTGAAGAGCATCCCGATCATCGTAAGCGAAAAAGCATCACGCAACGGAAACGGGATGTTCTGGGCCCCCAGCAAGAGGCTCCAACGCCAGGCGATCAGGCCAAGCTGAAGGTAGTAGATCCCCGCCATCAGCAGGATCAGCGGCCAGCGCGTGAGCGCCGACCCTACGGCGGAGAGGTCCAGAGCGCCGCGCCGCAACATCCACGCGATCAGCACGGCAGCGACGGTGATCTTAGTGAGCGTGGAGAGCCAGGCGGGAAGACGCCTCATGGAGCGATGAGGTCCCGCAGAGCGCTCACCACGGTTTCCTGCTGCTGCTGCCGCAATCCTTCATACAGAGGCAAAGAAAGCGTCCGTGCAAAGACCTGGTCAGCGACCGGGAAATCGCCGGGGCGGAATCCGTACCGCTTGCGGAAATAACTGGTCAGAGGCATGTGCCAGGTGCCGATGGTGGTCTCGACTCCCTTTTCCTTCAGCGCCGCAATCAGCTCCGCCCGCGCCGGTGCAACCCGCGAGGGCAGCAGGCAGACGTAGGATTGGCAGGCCGGCTCGCTGCCTGGCGGCGCGCCGGGAGGCACGACTTCGGTGCCGGCCAGCAGACGGTCGTAATTGGCGGCCAGCCTGCGGCGTTGTTCAACGATCCGGCGCAGTTTCTTGAGCTGTGTGATCCCGAGCGCCGCCTGAAATTCCGTCATGCGGTAATTAAAGCCGGGCAAGACAAAGTCCGGCGCAGACGCAGCCGGATCCAGGCCGTGATTGCGCAACGCTTTCACTTTCCACGCCAGACCATCCTCGTTTGTAGCAACTGCTCCGCCTTCGCCTGTTGTCACCGCCTTGCGGGGATGGAGGCTGAAGGTTCCGAGAGTGCCATATGCGCCCGCGGGCTTCTGATGAAGCCTTGCACCCAACGCGCAGGCTGCATCTTCGACCACTGGCAGCTCATAACGCTTCGCGATATCCTGGATGGCCGGCATGTCGGCGATCAACCCGAAGGCATCAATTGGCAGGATCGCTTTCAGCCGCTGCGCTGTGTCGGCGCGGTTCATGAGTCCGTCGGCGAGTCTGGCAAGCTGGACCGGGTCCATGTTAAAAGTGTCCGGCTGAATATCGACGAACACCGGCTGCGCGCCGCACAACTCGATGACATTCGCGGTCGAGATCCAGGAATAGGCGGTCACCAGCACCAGATCGCCGGGCCCCACTCCCAGCGCCAGCAGGGCCAGATGCAACGCTGCCGTACCGCTGGAAACCGCAATGACGTACCGTGTGCCTGTTTCAGCGCGAAGCTTCTCTTCGAATTCCGCTACTTTGGCACCCTGAATCAGAAAGCCGCTCGCCAGAACCTGGGCAACCGCATCCAGGTCTTCCCGGTCGATGGAGGGGACGGTAAGTCTGATCATGGAACCTGATCCGCAGGCACCCATTCATTATAGGGTGACCCGAGATTGCCACGAGCCACGAGCCCACGAGCCTGTTGGAGACGACCCCGGGTCGTGGTAGGATGCTAATCAGGTGGTTCCGGCGCTCCTGTTCAGGCCCCCCTATGTACAACGCCTTCTTCGGGTTCAAGGAAAGTCCATTCAACCTGAGTCCTGATCCAGCCTTTCTGTACCGCAGTCCGATGCATGAAGAAGCGCTGGCGAACCTCATTTACGGGGTTCAGAGCCGCAAAGGCTTCATCGTGCTGACAGGGGAAGTGGGCACCGGCAAGACAACGATGCTCGAGTGCCTGCGCGATTTTCTCGACAGCCAGTTCACCGAGTTCGCCTTTGTTTTCAACAGCCGCATCACCGCCGATCAGTTCTTCGAAATGATCGCCTACGACCTGGACCTGCGCTGCAACCGCAACTCGAAGACCGAGGTGCTGTTCGCGTTGAACCACATGCTGCTTCAGCAGGTCGATCATGGCCGTACGACCGTGCTGATTGTGGATGAGGCTCATAATCTGGAATGGGAGGTTCTCGAGGAGATACGGCTTCTCGGGAACCTCGAGAACCGCCGCGGCAAGTTGCTCCAGATCATCCTGGCCGGCCAGCCGGAATTGGACCGAAAGCTGGATGCCCCCAATCTCCGCCAGCTCAAGCAGCGAATTCTTCTCCGGACCACGCTCTTCCCATTTCGCGAGGATGAATCTCTCGCCTACATCCTCTCGAGGCTGGACCGGGCGGGCATGGCGGACCAGACCGTCTTTCCCATGGAAGTGATGCACGAGGTCCACCGCCGTGCTCAGGGTATCCCGCGTGTTATCAATGCGATCTGCGACAATCTCCTGCTCACGACCTTTGCCATGGAGAAGCATGCCGCCAGTCTTTCCATGCTCGACGAGGTCTGCGAGGACATGCGCCTGGAATGGACGGGTCGCCGCAGCCGTGGGGAGCGTGGACGGTATCCTGCCGAAGCATACGATCACCCAACGCTGTCTTCGCGCGGCGAATACTAGCTGAGTATGCCAGGACGTGACGCCGGCGAGCGTGTGCGCGCCGCGGCCGAACAGGCACTCGATCGCCAGAAGTATGTAAGCGCGATCGATGTGCTGGTGGGCATGAATCTGCTTTCGCCTCGCGATCTGGAAGGATGGCGCCGGGGACAAATACCCCAGCTCGAGAGAGTCGTGCACTGCAACCTGAACAAGCTCAGTGAGGCCATGAAGCTGTTGCGGCAGTGGGCCTCCGAGCGGGGGCTGAAGCCGAGCGAGACAGTCTACATGACCCAGGGACGAGGCGGCACGCGCCGCCCGCTTCAGTTCAGCGTCAGCGGAGACGAGGATATCGAGCGCGCCTACCGCACTCATTACGTCTCGACGGAGTTATCAGAGAAGAAGCAGCAGAAGCTGCTGGAGAAAGCTTCAGCGCCCAAGGAGATCGTTGCCTTCCTGATTCTCCACAATTCCAAGTGCAGCGAATGCGGCGAGGAGCTGCCGCGCACCAGCTTTCTGACGATGGAAGGCAGCGCACCGCTGTGCCTGGCGTGCGCGGATCTCGGCCACCTGGTGTATCTGCCCAGCGGCGATGCGGCGCTGACAAGGCGCGCCGGCAAGTACAGCGCCCTGAGAGCCGTTGTGGTGCGTTTCAGCCGCGCGCGCGGCCGTTACGAGCGGCAGGGGCTGCTGGTGGAGCAGGCGGCGCTCGAACAAGCCGAAGAGGAATGCCTGGAGGACGAGGAGGTGCGCCTGCGCCGGCGCTTGCGCGACGCCGAAAGACGGACCGTGGAGGATACGGCGCTCGCCGGCCGGATGACGGAACGGATTCTCGAGTTGTATCCGCGCTGCCCGCCGGGCGAAGCGCGGGCCATTGCGCGTCACACCGCCGAACGCGGCAGCGGGCGCGTGGGCAGGTCCGCCGCCGGACGTGCACTGGACGAGGAAGCCCTGCGGCTCGCCGTGACCGCTGCCATCCGTCACAACCACACCGAGTACGACACGCTGTTGATGCAGGGAGCGGACCGGCTTGATGCGCGCAAAACCGTCCGGGACCGCGTGACGAATGTGCTGACCGAATGGGGCCCCGGCACGGCGTGCAAGGTCCCAGACGCATAGTTCTCATCAACCCAAACGCCGTTCGATTACACCTATCGGGCCGCCGGCCAACGTTCCCCTACGGCAGGGGCAGAGCGGGGTCGGGGCCGGATTTGGGCGGCGTTGCGATGGTCTGCACGATCTTGCGCTCCGCCACCGAGATCACGTGCCAGGACGAATCAGATGGAAGACCTGCTGCCAGTGGTCGATGCGATTTTGGAAGTGCTGCAGTCGATCAAGCCCGGCCAGATCGTTCGGATACCCGAGCCGGCTTGATCCGGACAGTTACCTGCATCGCGGCTTCGGGATCACAGAGTTGATCCGCCGGCGCCCGGCGGGCGCCAGGTCAAGGCACGCCGTTCACCAGAACAGCTTGACGCCCAACTGAATGTAGCGCTGCGCGCTGGGGCCGTCCCCGTGTCCAAACGCGCGGCTGCCCAGACGATAGGGAAACCATTTACTTCTTAGGTTCGCCGATTCGGCGGCGAGGCAGGCCGCAACAGATTTGCCCGCCCCATGGCGACCAGGCGCGCGAGTTGAACTGCGGGCTTACCGAATGGGTACGACTTCGAGGTCGTCAATCACCTCGTAGTCCCGAAAATCGGCTGTCACCATGGGAATGCGCCATTGCAGGGCAGTCGATGCGATCCAGGCGTCTGAGGTGCGTTTCCAGAGCGGCGCGACGGGATGCGCCCCAGTTGTTCGCGGCCGGTCAGAGCAGCAGTTCGGCGAGGCTCATGAACGAAATTACCAGTTGCCGTCCAGCGACGGCCTCGATGCATGCTGGTCGCAGGGAATGGCTCTTATTGAAGCGCACGGACACAACGTTGGTGTCCAGCAGAAGAACATTCACTTCGGTTCTGGTTGGGCGGCGGGGTTCTGATCGCGAAGCTCGCGGATCATCTGATTGAAGGCGTCCACTTCGGAGGGATCACCGTCGTCAACAGGCGTGAAATCTCGCACCGGTGGCTTGAGTCCGGGAATAGTGATTCCCGGCTCGGGACGCCTGCGCGGATCGACGACTTTCGCCATGACCTGAGTTTACCGTAATCTACCCGCGTTGTGCTCAACGGTTACGCCGTTCGAATTGTGCTCCGGGGTCGCTGCTCCCGGATAGACCGAAGTCCGGTCTTCAGCCCAACGGCGAGCAGGAGAGCGGTCAGATCATCGCGATGCGTTGGCTCGAACAGCTTCAAGAAGACCAGACTAGCCGGACAGCGCCGGCCAACGTTCCCCTACGGCAGGGGCAGAGCGGGGTCGGGGCCGGACTTGGGCGGCGTCGCGATGGTCTGCACGATCTTGCGCTCCGCCACCGAGATCACGATCACCTTGTCCTGATCCTGGATGCCGGCGTACGCGTATTGGCCATCCGGGGACATGGTAAGAGACAGAGGGCGGCCCCCGAGAGGGATGGTCGATGTTTCCTTGCGGGAGGCGATGTCGGCGAAGCCGGCGGCTTCCCCGGGCTGGAGATTGTAGACCAGCGTCTTGCCGTCGGGAGCGAGGACCACGCGGCCAGGACCTTTGCCGGTGGCGATGGAGCCAATGCGCTCCTTCTTTTCGGTGTCGATGATGACGATGGAGTTACCGTCGGAGCAGGTCAGGTACAAAAGGCGGCCGTCTGTTGACAGCGTGGCGCCCTGAGGGCGCTTGTCAACCGGGATGAGCTTCACCTTGCCGGATTCCAGATGGACGGCGGCGAGTGTATGTGTGGCGGTGTTGCTGACGTATGCATACTCAGCTTTGGCGTCGAGCAGCACCATATGCGGATCTTCGCCCTGCACGTCGTACTTGCGGATCACTTTGCGCTGGGCGGGATCGATCAGCAGGAGGCCGTCCGGGTTCTCGATGGTCGAGACTATGCGGCCGGTTCCGGGATCGACGTCCATTCCGTGAGGGCGGCGGTAATTGCCAAGCGAGATGACGCCGGCTTTCTGGCGCGTCTCGAGGTCAAGGATCGAGATGGTGTTGCCCCCTTCGCCCGGCTCGGTCATCCAGAGGATGCCGTTGTCGGAAACATACGCATAGCGGCGGTCGGGCGAGAGGACGATTTCGTGCGGATGCGTGCCCACTTTGGCTTCGGCGACCCGGACGCCGGAGGCGTCGTAGAAGCCGACCTTGCCGGCGATTTTTTCGACGACGGCGAGGAATCGGGCGGAGGTGGACTGCTGCCGCCCGCCGGAGGCGCGCGTCACCGTGCCCCACATCTGGCCGCCGTGATCCTTGGCGCTCCAGGTGCCGGCGTACTGGCCGCGGTAGATGACGACGCGGGCGGTGTACGTGCCGAGGCCAGGGATGCCGGCGTCGGTGAGCATGATGACGGGCGTGTCGCCGGCCCACTTGACGGCGACCGGGACAGGCACGGTGACATCGCGCTTGCCATACTGAATGCGGGTCTGGATGATCCAGAGGTCGCCGCGCAGTTTGCTTGCTTTCGAGATGGTGTAGCGGTCCTCCGCGACGCGGCTGCCGAGAGAGAACTTGCCGGCGAGGGTGGCGCCGGTCATGGTTTGTTCGAACTCTCGTTCGAGGCGGGCCTGTTCAGAGGCGGGATCGGGGCGGGAGCAGGCGGCCAGAAGCAGCAGCATGGGACAGATGAGTCGATGCATATGCGGACATCGTAGTACAATCCGTAACGCATGCATCGGCGGACTTTTCTCCAGGCAGCAGGAGGCGCTCTGACGGCGGCTCCGGCAGTGCGGGCACAGCCCGCGCGGCGCAACATCGTATTCATTCTGGCGGATGATCACCGCTTCGATTTCACCGGCGCGCTCGGACATCCGTGGTTGAAGGGGCACACGCCGCATCTGGACCGGATGGCGCTGCGGGGTGTGCATTTCCGCAACGCGTTTGTGACCAGCTCGCTGTGCTCGCCGAGCCGGGCCACAATTCTGACCAGCCAGTATTTGCACCAGCACAAGATCTCGGACAACTTCAGCCCGCTTGATCCAAGGATTCCGACGTTCGCGCAGTTGCTGCGGCAGAACGGATACCGCACGGCGTTTATCGGCAAGTGGCACATGGGCGGGGACAGCGACGCGCCGCAGCCGGGCTTCGGGCACTGGTTGAGTTTCCGCGGCCAGGGCGAGTATGCGAATCCGGAAGTGAACCGCAACGGCACGCGGCAGCGCGTGCAGGGGAACATGACCGACATCCTGACGGAAGAGGCGCTGCGGTTTATTCGCGACAATGCGTCGCGGCCGTTTTGCGTGTACCTGTCGCACAAAGCGGTGCATTCGCCGTTCGTGCCTCCCCAGCGGCACGCTCGGCTGTTCGAGGGGATGAGCGTGCCGCGTCCAAAGACGATGCTCTACAAGCAGGAGTATTACCAGCAGTGGCCGGAGTGGGTGCGAAGGCGGCGCGCGACACGGCACGGCGTCGACGGGATGCTCGATTCCGATGAGCCGTTCGATGTGCACTACCGGCGGTATTGCCAGTGCCTGATCGGGATTGACGAAAGCGTCGGGCAGGTGTTCAGCGAACTGGAGTCGCGCGGTCTGGTGAACGATACGCTCATCGTCTACATGGGAGACAACGGGTACCTGTGGGGCGAGCACGGGCTGATCGACAAACGCGCGATGTATGAGCCGTCGATTCGCGTGCCGATGCTGGCCCACTGCCCGGCGCTGTTTGGGACCTCGGGGCGGGTGGTGGACCCGATGGCGCTGAATCTGGATATCGCGCCGACGTTTCTCGAGGCGGCGGGCGTCAAGGCGCCGCCGTCGATGATGGGGCAGTCGCTGCTGCCCATGGCCGGCGGGCGCATGCCGGAGACCTGGCGGCGCGAGTTTCTGTATCACTACGCCTGGGAGCAGGACTTTCCATACACACCGACGATTGTGGGACTGCGCACCCAGACACACAGCCTGATGCACTATCCGGGCGTGTGGGACATTCCCGAGCTGTACGACATCAGCAAGGATCCGGAGCAGGTGAACAATCTGCTGGCGGAGGCGCGCATCGGATGGCGGATGCGCGGGCGGTATGTGAATCACATCCGGAATGAGGAGACAAAGAAGCTGGTGGAGGGGCTTCAGGAGCGGATGGAGCGCTTGCTGAAGGAGACCGGAGGGGATCCGCGGCTGGCGGGGAGAGCGAGCGAAGCGGACAAGTACGCGCTGTAGCAGCGCTTACTTCACGGCAAGCCATGCGACAAACAAGCCGTCGGGCTCGACGTCTTCCCAGTAGCTGATCAACCGGCTGGTCACGTCGCGGCAATCGCGCCTCAGCAGTCGCTCGAGCTCCTCCCGGCGAAACCATTTTTCCCAATGCGGCGTCTTGAGGCGCCCCCATTGCTCGACGTTCTTGTCGATGATGACGAGCCGCCCGGCCGGCTTGAGCACGCGGCACAGCTCCTGAACCGCCGTCTCGATATCCACGGCATGCTCGAGGGACTCGGTCGCGTAGACGCAGTCGAACGATTCTGATGCAAACGGCAGCGCGGTCATGGTCCCGGAGCAAACGGAGACGGCTTGGGGAACGAAACGCAACATCGCCAGCGACAGATCGAACGCGACCAGGCCGGCGGCCGGATGCCGCTCTTTCAGCACGCGCGCAAAGCGGCCTTTTCCGCAGCCGGCATCCAGCACACGCTTGCCGGCCAGCTCTCCGAAATGATCGAGGATCAACCGCACATGATAAATGCGCGGATCAATGGTGGAAGGGAAATGCTCCTCGTCACCAGAGGCTTCATCGAAGCTGCGGCGGATCTCGTGCAAGGACGTCCGGGAAGTGGATGCGCGGAACAACTTGGCCAGCCAGGCTCTCACGGACGCGTCAGGAAGATCGGCAATCCGGCCTTGCCGGCGTAATTGGGCCGGTAGCGGCTGACGTTATACATGGTCTCGACGTCGACCTGGCGCGGGCCCAGCGCCGGATCCGGGATGGGCACGGTGGCATAGCAGCCGTTTTCGATGGCCATCATCACGCCGAACTTGTTCGCCAGAATGCAATCGAGAGCCATGTTGCCGAAGGTAGTGGCGACCATCTTGTCCACGAAGTCCGCCTCGCCCGAGCGCAGATCGTAGGCGAGGTCGCTGACCAGCGTCCCTTCGCCGGTGCGTTTCCTGACCTCATCGCTGAAATCTTCCGCCACGCTCATCTTCTTGCGGTGGCCGTAAGCGTCCGGTTCGCCGTATAGCTTGACGTGGTAGCCTTTCCATTGTGCGCCCTCGCTGAGGACCACCAGGCTGTAGTTGCTCGCCATATCGCGCTTTTCCTGCACCAGGAGGTCAATCATCTTCTCCAGATCGAACTGGTACTCCGGGATGGCGCACCGGATGGAGGTGACGTAGGCGGTGTAGAGAGCGGTGTAACCGGCATCGCGGCCGAAGACGCGGAAAATGCCGATGCGCTCATGCGAGCCGACCGTGCTGCGCTGCCGCTGGATGGCGTCCATGGCGCGGGTGATGGCGGTCGAGAAGCCAACGCAATACTCCGTGTTGCGGACGTCGTTATCCATCGTCTTCGGAATGGCGATCACCTTGACGCCCTCGTTCGACAGCCTGGCCGCGTAACTGAGCGTATCGTCGCCGCCGATCGCAATCAGATAGTCGATCTCGAGCCGCTCGAGATTCTTTAACACCCGCGAGGTCAAGTCATAGACCGTGGTGGTGACCCCGTCTTTGGTCTTCTCCTTCTTAGGCACGTCCGCGGGGTTGAGATGCGGCGGCAGGATCTTCATTTGCGAGGGATTCGTCCGCGACGTATGCAGCACGGTTCCTCCCGTACGGTCGATCGTGCGGGTGTTGTCGCGGTTCAGTGTGATGGTGGAGTGGTTGGCGTTCTCCGGATCGTCGAGGTTCAGGTGCGTCAGGCCCTGCCAGCCGAGCCGGATTCCCAGCACGTCACAGCCGATCTCGCTGCCGCGATACACGACGCCCTTGATCACCGAGTTCAGGCCGGGGACGTCGCCGCCCCCCGTGAGGATGCCGATTTTCCTGCGCGCCAATTTTCAGGATACCTCAGCGGGTGTGATGCAAGATGCGACAATAGGCCGACATGTGCGTGCTTTGGACACTGCTGCTGGCGGTTGTGGCCGTGGCCGCTGAAAAACCTCGTCTGGAAGATGGATCTGCCGCCGAGAATCCTGAGAGATGAATTCTCAGACCGTCTCATCGGTCTCGCTGACTCGAGCAAGAATTTCGTCGGCGCCCTCGAACAAGGAAAGGTGCCGCCGCTACCGTCGCCCAAGCTCCTCGAAGAACACCTGGGAAGGATTGCAGGCACTCTCTCGCGGATGCTCGACGTTGACATCTTTCCCTGGCTCGAAGAGAAACGCCGCCCCACCGAGGAAGAACGCTACCGCTCATCCACTATTGTTGCCGACAGGCTATGCGGAGCCGTGGCTGAGCCAATCATGCGGAACGCTCAGGAGAAGCGTCAGCTTGCATTGATCGAGAAATACCTCACCAAGCGCGGCTATAAACTGAAGGCGCACCCTGCCGGAATGCCGCTCATCCAGATGGAACCCGGCACCTTCCGCTTTCGGCTCAATGTCCTCGTGAAACCTTCGCGGGCAGACGCGAAGACTGTTAAGATTCCTATCGACGCGGTAATTCAACCTCGAAAAGCGAAGTTGCCACACTTGCCGCTGCTTATTGAAGCGAAGTCTGCCGGTGACTTCACCAACGTCAACAAGCGCCGCAAGGAGGAGGCCACCGAGCATCGAATAGGGGACATGGACCGCCTCGGAATCTGAAACGACGTATGGGACCCATCGAACTACAAGAGATCGAGCAGCGTCGCCTCCAACAGCAGACACGCCTTGATAGCCTTAGGACCGCGGCGGAGCGCAACAGATGGGGACAGTTCGCTACCCCTCCCGAACTCGCCCTGAGCATCGCCCGCTACGCCCGGAAGCTGATGTGTCGAGCGCCGGTTCGCTTTCTGGACCCCGCCATCGGGACGGGAGCTTTCTATTCTGCACTCGCCCAGGTATTCCCGCCGGAGAAGATCAAGGGCGCCGCCGGCATCGAGCTTGACCCCCTCTTTGCCGAAACTACGAAGACTCTCTGGGCCGGACGAGGCCTCAAGGTCGTGCAGGGGGATTTCACGAGGCAGCGCCCGCCTGAGCAGCGCTTCAATCTCGTGCTCACGAACCCGCCTTACGTCCGGCACCATCACCTGGCCGCTTCGGAAAAGGACCGCCTCAAGGCGCAGCTTGCACTATCGCTGTACCTCGACATCAGCGGCCTTGCCGGACTGTACTGCTATTTCCTGCTCCTGTGCCACGACTGGATGGAGGACGGCGGCCTGGCCGTCTGGCTGATTCCTTCTGAATTCATGGACGTGAATTATGGCGCCACGATCCGCCGGTACCTTACGGAACGTGTCACGCTCCAGCATATTCATCGTTTCTGCCCGGAAGACGTGCAATTCACCGATGCGCTAGTATCGTCCGCGATCGTCGTGTTTCGAAAGTCGGCGCCGCCGCCAGGTCACCGAGCGCGCTTCTCATTTGCAGGTTCGATAGAGGACCCTCACACCGAAGCGCTCGTGCCACTTGACGTGCTCCGTGATTCACGGAAGTGGACACATTTTCCGGCGCGCACCACGGTAGAAAACACCGGCGAGCTTATCCTTGGAGACGTCTTCGCCATCAAACGCGGGCTTGCTACGGGAGCAAACAGCTTCTTTATCCTGACCGAACCGGACACCAAGAAGTGGCAGATTCCGCGCGCATTCGTGAAGCCAATACTTCCCGGCCCGAAATACTTGACGGAGGACATTGTCGAGGCACTGCCAAGCGGCTCCCCCAACGTCTCACCGCAGCTTTACCTGGTCGACTGCAACGAACCGGAAGAACAAATCAAGACCACATGGCCGCGCTTCTATGAGTACCTGCAGCAAGGCCGCTCGCGGAACATCCACGCCTCTTATCTCGCCAGCCGCCGCGCCCCGTGGTACTCGCAGGAACAACGTCCCGCGGCCCCTTTCCTTTGCACCTATATGGGCCGCTCGCGCAATGGCAAGCACCCCTTCCGGTTTATCTGGAACCGCTCCCAGGCGACCGCCCACAACGTCTATCTGATGCTCTACCCGAAAGGCCGATTGCGCGCCGCGCTCAAGAAACACCCCGAGCTTGAAGTGCGTGTGTTCGAGGCGCTACAGCGTATCACGCCGGCCCAGTTCCTCTCGGAAGGCCGAGTGTACGGCGGCGGCTTGCACAAGGTGGAACCGAACGAACTCGCCCAAATACCCGCACGGCTTGTGCTCGATGCCATCGAGACCCATGTCCGCATCGAACAGCAGGTCCCGTTATTCACCTGAGCGTCTTCGAGGGCGCTGACAATCGAAGGTCAGGATACCTCAGCGGGTGTGATGCAAGATGCGACAATAGGCCGACATGTGCGTGCTTTGGACACTGCTGCTGGCGGTTGTGGCCGTGGCCGCTGACTGGGACCGGTTTCGCGGGCCGAACGGATCGGGAGTCGCACAAGCCGTTGGGCTGCCAGTGGAATTCGGGCCGCTGAAAAACCTCGTCTGGAAGACGGAACTGCGGCCGGGGCACTCCTCGCCGGTGTTGAGCAAGGATCGCATTTTTGTAACGGCGGTGGACGGCGAGAAACTCTACACGATCTCACTGGAACGGGCGACGGGAAAGATCCTGTGGCGGAGGGAAGCGCCTCGAGCGCGGAAAGAATCCCTCCATCCGTTCAACAATCCGGCGTCGTCAACACCGGCGGCGGACGGCAAGAACGTGTATGTGTTCTTTGGCGACTACGGCCTGATCGGCTACGGCTGGGACGGCCGGGAGCTTTGGCGAACGCCGCTGGGCCCGTTTCACAACGTCTACGGCATGGGCGTATCCCCGATGGAGGTGGACGACAAAGTGGTGCTGGTGGCGGATCAGAGCCACGATTCTTACATCGCGGCCTTTGGCAAGAACGACGGAAGGCTGCGCTGGAAGTCGATGCGCCCGGATGCGGTCAGCGGATCTTCCGTCCCCGTTGTTTACCGGCCGGCGGGCGGGCCGGCGCAGATCATTGCGCCCTCGAGCCTGCGGATGGATGCATACAACGCCCGGACGGGCGAAGCGATCTGGTATGTCACGGGGCTGCCCGCCGAGATGAAGTCGCAGCCGGTTCTGGACGGCGGCCGCGTGCTGATCAACGGTTATAACTCACCGGAGAATGAGGCGGGCAGGATCCACCCGGTGGCCCCCTTCGAGGAAACGCTGGCGAAACACGACGCAGACAGAGACGGATTCATCTCGAAACACGAAGCTCCGGACCAAAGGACCGGGACCTACTGGCAGTTTCTCGATCTGAATGCCGACGGCAGGATGGATTCCTCCGAATGGCGCAAGTATCAGCAAATGATGCTGGCGGAGAACGCCTTGCTGGCGTTCAAGCTGGGCGGAACCGGCGACGTGACCGCCAGCAACTTTCTGTGGAAATACCAGCGGTCGATTCCCCAGTTGCCCTCGGTGGCTGCCTATCACGGTGTGCTGTACATGATCAATGATGGCGGCGTGCTGACGACGCTGGATCCGGCAACCGGCGCGGTGTTCAAGCAGGCGCGGCTGCGGGGCGTGTCGGATCGCTACTTCGCATCGATTGTCGCGGCCGATGACAAGGTCTACATCGCATCGCATTCCGGCGTGGTGGCGGTGCTCAAGAAGGGCGGCGGGCAGGAGTTGCTGGCAGCCAACGATCTGGGCGAGGAAATTTTCGCCACGCCGGCGATTGGAGAGAACAGCCTCTTCGTGCGCACGGCGAGCGGGTTGTATTGCTTCGGCAACAAGAATTGAGCGGTATGATTCCTGGAAACGCCTGGACGCGCCGCAGCTTTCTGGTGTCCGCGGGGGCGGGCCTGGCTGGCTTGTGCGCCGCCTCCGAATTGGGTAAGCGTGGCTACGACGCGTCTGTCCACGCGGGTCGCCGGGGTGTTCACCGAAGCGGGCGCCACTCGCATTGAGGACTTTCCTTTCCGGGATCATTGGCGCGCGGAAAGTATTCCGCATTGCGGGAGGAAATCACCGCCTGCCGCTGGCCTTTGCACGCCGCCTGGGCGCCCGAATCGCTTACGGACGCCGTGTCATTGCCATCGGCCAGGATGATTCTGCGGCGTGGGTTGTAGTGGAGCGGAGCGGTGAACGGGAAACCATTCGTGCCGAGGCTTTGCCGACACCGACCTCGCTTCCGAGCCCCGGCGCCCTGAGCAAGAGCTGGGCTCTCGATCCATGGAAAAAGGGAATGGCGATCGAATACAAACCAGGCCAGCTCGGCAACATCGAGCTCAATGCGCAGCCGGAAGGCCGCATTCACTTCGCGGGCGAACACACGTCACGCTGGAATGGCTGGATGCAGGGGGCGCTGGAGTCGGCGCATCGGGTGGTGAAGGAGGGCTTGGTGGACGGCATGGGATTCGAACCCACGACCCCAGCGTTGCGAACGCTGTGCTCTCCCAACTGAGCTAGCCGCCCACGCGTCGAGTCGTCTTCCAGTATACTACGTCCTCACGCGGCCGGCTCAAGCTACAATGAGCTTCTGCCATCTGTTCGCATGACATTAGAAGAGCAATTGAAGAAGATGCAGCGCGATTGGGATCAGCGCGCGCTGGAAAATGCTCGCCACTGGGTCAATACCGAGCGCGAAGAATGGACTGACGACGAGTTTTTCCGCTCCGGGCAGCGAACGGTGGAAGAAGAGATTCTGACGGACATGATCAACATCTGCCAGGGCAAAGATCCGAAGCGGATGAAAGTGCTGGAAATCGGCTGTGGGGCCGGCCGCGTGACACGGGCGCTGGCGGACCTGTTTGGCGAAGTGTGGGCGGTTGACGTCAGCAGGGAAATGATCCGCCAGGCGGGGACGGCGCTGGCGGCCTATGCCAATGTGCGCCTCATTCAGAACAACGGCATGGACCTGTCGGCGATCGCCGGAGACGGCACGTTCGATTTTGCTTTCTCCAGCATCGTGTTCCAGCACATCCCCAGCCGGGAAGTGATCGAGAACTACGTTCATGAGGTCAGCCGGCTGCTCGCTCCGGGGGCGTTGTTCAAGTTTCAGGTGCAGGGGGATCGGTCGCTCGAAACCAGCCCCGGCGACACCTGGCTGGGAGTCGCGTTTTCCGATGAGGAGGCCGTCGGGATGGCCGGCCGCTGCGGGTTCGAGCCACGCTACCGGCACGGAGCTGGAGAGCAATACTTCTGGCTGTGGTTCTTCAAGAAACCCTGATCAGCCCGCTTGGCCTGCTTTCATTACCTTGCGCCGCTTCGCCCAATACTCGCGCATGCGGCGCGAGACGGCGGCGCGTTCTTCGGCGTCCATGCTCCTGCGACCGCGGCGCCGGCGCAACTCTTCCACGCGGCCGGGCCTCGACAACCCCTCGAGCTGTTCGATGGCGTCATCGAGCCGCTTTTTTTCCTCGTAGAGTTCCCTGATGGCCTTGAGCAGATCCATATGCCTTGCTTCCCACCGCAAGGCCGCCGGGCAGCCCTCCGGAGAAAGAGTGCCTGAAGCTCTATTGAACAATTAGAATTTCCTGGAATAAAGGGTACTAACGAATCAAAAACGGCCAATGGGGTACTAAATGGTATCCAAATCGCGTGAGGGCTAGCCAAATGCTCGCCGCAGTAATAGCCAGAACACACGCCAGGATAAGCAGAACCAGGCCCCAGGGGAATTTCTGCTGTTCGCGGTGCAGCACCAGCAGGTAACTGGCGAAGATCCCCAGGAAATACAGCAGCACCATCGGCACCGCGAAGATCATGAGGTTGAAGACGTCGGGCGTGGGAGTAATCACCGCGGCCAGCACGACGATGGCGAGAATGGCGTAGCGTGAATTTCGGATCAGGAATCGCGGAGAGGCCACTCGCAGCAGGGTCAGAAAGAAAATCAAGACAGGCAGCTCGAATACCAGGCCGATTCCCAGGGTCACATTGACAAACAGATCGAAATATTCCGTGACGGAAACCAGCGGCTGTATGTTGATATCCCGTCCGATCCCCAACAGGAAGACCAGGCCGAACCGGAAGGCGACATAATAGGCGAACAGCCCGCCCAGAATGAACAGCCCCGCCGAGGCCAGGACGAAAGGACCCGCCCAGCGCCGCTCGCGGCGGTAGAGGCCGGGCGCAATGAACGCCCACACCTGATACAGCACCCAGGGCGAGGCCACGAACACGGCGGAAAGCATGGGCAGCTTGACCCAAACTGTAGTGAACACCTCCATCGGTGTGATCTGGGCCAGCTTCGGAGGGGTGACGCCAAGCTGGGTGAGGGCGGCGGTTGCCGGCTCGCTCACCAAAATCCACAAATAGTTGGCAAAGGTGAGGCTCAGCAGGAACGCGATGCCGACACCCAGCAAGGCTTTGATAATGCGCTTCCGGAGTTCTTCCAGATGCTCGAGGAAGGACATCCGGAGCATTCCTTCTTCTTCTTGGTCTTCTTCGGCTTTCGGAGGCGGAGGAGGAGGAGGAGGCGGCGGGGCCGCCGGCTGCTCCTGCGCTATCGGAACCGTGCTGCTTTCATTGGTGTGCGGATCGTCGTGAGAACCGTAGGAATCATCGACGGTGGGCGTGTGGCTGGTGGAAGACACTTCCGCCCCGGCATTTTGCGCCTCTGGCTGGCTGGCCGGAGAGGGCGCACCCGGCTTGTCGGCTTCCGATGCCATTCCTTATTCGCGAAGCGTGCTCTAGGACCGCGCCACCGGCTGATCGGCTGATGGGGCGCCGTTTTGAGCCACTTCGACAAGCGCCGGCGGAGCTTCCGGTTCCACAGCCGTGGCCGCGGTTGGGTCCGCGGACGACATGCTGGTGTCCGTTTCCTGCGCCGTCGCCGTCGATGATTCAGCGCCCTCAGTTGCGGATGCGCTGACGGTGGAGTTCTCCGCCGTGGACCCTTCGGAGTTCGAGCCGTTGTATGCCGAATCGTAGTAGGAGTTCTCGTAGGACGAGTCGTAGCTGGTCAACTCGCTCGAGGTCTTGTTCATATCCTCCTTCAGCGATTCGGTTTCCCGTTGGATGTTCGCCATTTCACGATCAAACGTGGCCTTCAGATCTTGCGAGGCCCGGCGGAACTCCGCGAGTCCCTTTGCGATGTTCTTGCCCAGTTCCGGGAGTTTTTTGGGTCCGAACAGAAGAAGAGCTAGCAGAAAAATTACCATCGTTTCTTGCCAGCCCAGCGAAAACATGGACAAAACCTCCCTTGACGGTTACAAACCATTTTCATCATACCCAGGGGTCGATTCCCCGTCAACTCCACGCTCGACGTCCGGCGGCCAGCGTACACTACTATGATATGGCCCAACGAGTGGCATTGGTCACCGGCGCCTCGAGAGGCATAGGAAAGGCGATCGCCATGCGGCTGGCCGCGCAGGGCATCGCGGTAGCGGTGAACTATCGGGAGCGTGGGAATGAGGCCGATGGCGTGGTAGCGGCGATCCGCGGCCGCGGCGGGCAGGCGGTAGCCATCGGCGCGGACCTCGCCAAGGCAGCCGACTGCACGGCGCTGGTCCGGCGCACCGAGGATCTGCTGGGGCCGCCGGGCATCCTGGTGAACAACGCCGCCGTGCTCCGCCGCGGCGACCTGCTCGATTTCGATTTCTCGCAAATGGACGGCATGCGCGCGGTGAACGTCGACGGGCTGGTGCGGGTGACTCGGGAAGCGGCGCCCGGCATGCAATCGCGGGGCTGGGGGCGGATCGTGAACCTGACGTCGATCGCGGCCCTGGGCACGAGCATGACGGGCACCACCTTCTACGCGGCAACCAAGGCGGCGGTGATCATTCTCACGCGGCGGTTCGCGCTCGAGCTGGGACCATTCGGCATCACGGTGAACGCCGTCGCGCCGGGCTTCATCCTCACGGAGATGGTGAGCCAGGACACGTCTGAGGAGCAGTTGCGCAAGATCACCGACTCGATTGCGGCGAAGGCGATGATGCGCCGCGCCGGCGAGGTCGAGGACATTGCCTCGGCGGTGAGTTTTCTGGTATCCGAAGAGGCGGGGTTCATCACGGCGCAGGTGCTGACCGTGGACGGCGGCAGGACGGATTACATTGCCCATCCGTGAGAAAGGCAAGGAGGGAACATGACGCGCAGAGAAGCGGCAAAAGCAGCGGCGGTCACGGCGATCTCGTACCAGCGGATTCTGGGGGCCAATGACCGCGTCGGAATCGGGCTGATCGGGTGCGGAAGCCGCGGTATCCGGGCGTTGTTGAAGGACGCGCTCGAGTTTCGCGAGCAAGCCAATCTCGAGGTTCGGGCCGCGTGCGACATCTGGCGGCAGCACCGGGAAGAAGCGGCCGGGGCCGTCAAGAAAGCCGCGGGCAACGACGCACGGCAGCTCCGCGCCTATCGCGAAGTCCTGACGCTCAAGGAGATCGACGCGGTCATTATCGCGACGCCGGATCACCAGCACGCCACCATGCTGGCCGATGCCGTCCGGGCGGGCAAGGACGCGTATGTGGAAAAGCCGCTGGCGATGGACATGAAGGAGCTGCTGGCGGCGGTGGACGCAGTGAAGAAAACGGACCGCATCGTGCAGATGGGAACGCAGATCCGCAGCCTGCCCAGCTCGATGGCCGCCAGGAAGTGGGTGCAGGGCGGCGGTCTGGGGAAGGTGTTCAAAGTGGAACAGGAGCGTAATGCGCTGAAGCCCTATTGGCACAATTACGGGCAGCGCGAGATCCGGCCGGAAGACACCGAATGGAAGGCGTTTCTGTTCAATCGCAAGGACCGGCCGTGGGATGCGCAGCAGCATGCCGGCTGGTATGGCTACCGCGAATTTTCGCGCGGGCCGCACACCAACCTGATGGTGCACTTCATCGACCTGGTGCACCACATCACGGGTGCGCAGTTGCCCAGGCGGGTGGTGACCCTGGGCGGAGCGTTCCGCTTCCGGGACAACTATAGTGCGCCGGATTCCGTCGAGACGATCCTCGAGTACGAGGACTTCCTGGTGCGCTACGGCACTGCGTTCGGCACGGGGGCGGGGAACTACCTCAAGTTCTTCGGCACGAGAGGAACGCTGGATGCATCCAACTGGTCGGGCAAGCCGTTTTCCGTGAGCGGGCAGGGGGCCGAAGAGCCGCTGCCGGAAGGGACCCGGATTCCCGAGATGGAAAGCGACCCGCACATGCTGAACTGGCTCAAATGCCTGCGCACGCGGCAGCAGCCGAACGCCCCGATCGAGGCGGGCTATTCGCATGCGGTGGCCGTCATTCTGTCCGATGAGGCGCTGATGCGAGGGCGCCGGCTGGTGTATGACGGCTCGCGGCGGGCGATTCGGGAAGGATAAAACCAGGGACAGGCTACCCTGTCCCCGATTTCCGCGATTTCCGGCGCAAGAAATACACCACCGCGGCCAACACGGCGACGACCGAGGCCACCAGCAGCAACTGATGGGCATGATCCACAGCGCGCCGCCACTGTTCTCCCAGCAAGTAGCCCACGGCCAGAAAGGTGCTGACCCACAGCACTGCGCCGCTCCAGGCGTACAGGGTAAAGGTGGCCCACTCGAGGTGAGAGGCGCCCGCCACCAGCGCCGTGAAATGGCGCACTCCCGGGACGTAATAGCCGAAAGTCAGCCCCCAGTGGCCAACGCCGCGGAACCACTGGTGAACCCGCTCGATGCGCTCCCCGGTGGCGCCAAAGCGGCGGCCGTACCGGTGAATCAGGTGCAGGCCCAGCGTGCGGCCCAGCAGGAAACTGATGGTGATTCCGGAGATGCTTCCTAACGCCGCTGCCGCCCAGGTGGTGGGGGCAGAGAAAGTTCCGCGCGAGATCAGGTAGCCCGAGAACACGAGCAAGGTTTCATCCGGCACCGGCAAGCCGACAATGCCGAGCAACAGAAGCAGGGAGAGGGCCACGGGACCGTAGGCCGAGACCCATCCGAGGATAGAATCGAGCTCCACTCTACTGGCCGCTCGGGGCCCCGGCTCCGGCGTTCTTGACGTACTTGTCGAACCACGCGATCATCTCGGCCAGTGTGTGCTCGATGGACTCGCGCGCCGCGTAGCCGTGCGCTTCATGCGGCAGGAAGACCAGACGGACCGTGCCGCCGGTGCCGCGAATCGCCTGATACATGCGGTCGGACTGAATGGGGAACGTGCCCGAGTTGTTGTCGGCCTCGCCGTGGATGAGCAGGACCGGCTCATTGATTTTGCTGGCAGCGAGGAACGGCGACATGCGCAGGTAGACGTCCGGCGCTTCCCAGATCGTGCGGCGCTCGCTCTGGAATCCGAACGGCGTGAGCGTGCGGTTATAAGCGCCGCTGCGGGCGATGCCCGCCCGGAACAGGTTCGAGTGGGCCAGCAGGTTGGCGGTCATGAAGCCGCCATAGCTGTGCCCGCCAACGCCCACGCGGCCCGGGTCGGTGACGCCGAGCGAGGCAGCCTTGTCGATGGCGGCTTTCGCGCCGGAGACAATCTGCTCGATGTAGGTGTTATTCACCGTTTCCGGCGGGCCTACCACCGGCAGCGAAGCGTCATCCAGAATGGCGTAGCCGGCCAGCAGAAAGAACAGGTGCGACGGGCCGGTGATGGTGGTGAAGCGCTCCGTCGAGCCGCCGAACTGACCCGCCGTACCGGCATCGACATATTCGCGCGGATACGCCCAGAGGACCGCCGGCAACCGGGTTCCCTCCTTATAGCCCGGCGGCAGATACAACGTAAAGGAGAGATTGACGCCGTCGTCGCGCTTGTAGGTGACCAGTTGCTTCTTGATCTGGCGCAGTTGCGGCGTTGGATCTTTGAAGGAAGTGAGAACGCGCGTATCGCCGGCAGCGCCGTGAACCAGGTAGTTAGGCGGCTCGGCGGGGCTCTCGCGCTCGGCCACCCAGCGGCTGCCGTCCGCGCTCAGCAAGGCCAGCACACGCTCATAGCCTTTTTCAGCGGAGCGAAACAAGCGCCTCAATTCCCCGGTCTTGATGTCGTAGCGATCCAGGAACGGCCGCGCGCCCTGCGGCGTGGCGCCCTGACCGTTGAGGTAGATGTTGTCGCCGTCCTGCAACAGCACACGGTGACCGGTGGAAGAAGTGACTTCGACAGGCGTGCCCGGATCCCCATAGCGGTCGGCCACGCTTCGGCTGAACAAAAGCTTGGGCGATGCGCCGGCGTCGGTGGTGTTCAGCAGGAAGGTGCGCACCCAGCGGCGCTCGCGCTGATAATCGCGGACCAGAGCGAATCCCTTGCCCCAGTCAATGCCTCGATCACTGCCCTGGAAGCCGAAGCTTTGCAAGCGATGCTCGAGACGAGTCCACTCGGAGGGCTGGCCGCTAAACGGGGCTTTCCAGCTCATGAGCTTGTCGCGATGCGGAACTTTGTTCCTGGGGTTGCCGCCGTCCAGCGCCTCGACCCAGGTGAGCGTGGCCGGCTCGTCGGGCCGCCAGCTCACCTGGCGCGGCCCGGTGGCGACATGATCCGGCTCCCCGATTTCATACAGCGGCAGCGAGAAAAGCTGGTGGGCCAGCTTGCCGGAGGCGTCCAGAACGCCGATCTCACGGGGAAAGGCGCTGTAAGGATGCAACCAGGAGTAAGGGCGGCGGACTTTCGTAAACAGGACGTAGCGGCCGTCCGGGGAAGGATCGATCGAGGGATAGATGCCAGCTTGGCCGAAGGGCATCGCCTTGCCGCTTGAGGCGTCCACCAGCATGAGCTGCGACGTCATGTAGTAGTCGAACAGGTCCTCGTCGTGGCGGCTGGTGAGCAGATCCTGAAAAGTCCAGGTGGGGCTGTATTTGCCGCTGCTCTCCTGAATCTTCGGGCCGATGGGAACATCAGGGGCAACCGGAGGGCGGCCGCGGCCGGCGGGGACGGTCTGGACGAGCAGCCGCTGGCTGTCGGGCATCCACTCGATGCTGTCGCGGAGGACAGTGCTGGCCTTCAGATTCGGGATGGCGCGGATGCGGCCGGTCGCTGTCTCTCCGATGTACAGATCCACCGTGCCGGCAGTGGTGTTGGTGAAGGCAAAGAGCTTGCCATCGGGGCTCCAGTGGGGCGCCCCCGCGCGGGCATCCTTGGGAAGCATCACCGGCATCTGTTTTCCGTCCTCGATCCGGACGAGGTACATGCCGGTGGTGGTGCGCAGGCTGGTGTGCGGTGCATTGTTTCGCGGGTTGATGCGCGCGCCGGCGAGCCGAAGCATTGGCTGGGCCAGCTCGGCGATGGGCGGGTAGCGGCGGAACGTCATCAGCAACAAATGCGTCCGCGCGGGATTCAGGCTGGCCTGGGGAGGGGCCGGCGCGTCGAGCACGTCCAGGATCTCCTTGGGCGGCTTTCTGTAGGTATCCTGCGCGGGAACAAGAGCGCAAAACAGCACAGCAAGCGCCAGGTGCGTCATGGATGAGACGGTAACATTTTTCGCGCGTGTGTGTGGTACCTTGCCGCTATGGTCGTTTCGCTCGCAGCAAAGACCGCTCTGGTCACGGGCTCAGGGCGAGGGATCGGGCTGGCGATCGCTCGCCTGCTGGGAGCGGCGGGCGCGGCCGTGATGCTCAATGACATCGATCGAGATGCGTTGCAGACCGCCGGCAAGGAACTGGCCGCTGCGGGCGTCAAAGCTGAGGGGCTCAGCGGCGATCTGACGGATCCCGCATTTCCGCCGAAGCTGGTCGATTCAACCGTGGACGCCTTCGGATCGCTGGACATCGTGGTGAACAACGCCGGCTACACGTGGGATAACGTGATCCAGAAGACGCAGGACGAGCAGTTCCAGGCGATGCTCGACATTCACCTGGTCGCGCCATTCCGGATCCTTCGGGCGGCCTCCGGCTGGATTCGCGAGGCAGCGAAAACGGAAGCAGCCCAAGGGCGGCGGGTGATGCGCAAGGTGGTGAACATCAGCTCGATTTCCGGGACCCACGGCAACGCGGGACAGGCCGGATACTCCTCGGGAAAGGCAGGCATCCTCGGTCTGACGCGCACACTGGCCAAAGAATGGGGCCGGTACAATGTCAACGTGAATGCCGTAGCGTACGGATTCATTGAGACGCGGCTCTTCCAGGACATGACCTCGGAAAACGCGGAGATCGAAATGCACGGACGCAGGATTCGCATCGGCGTGCAGCCTAAAACCATCGAGGCGGTGGGCTACGTTGTGCCGCTGGGCCGCAGCGGCAGCGTCGAGGAGGCGGCCGGGCCGGTGCTGTTTCTGTGTTCGCCTCTGTCGGATTACATGACGGGCCAGGTGCTGATCGTGAGTGGCGGGGCGGGATAGGCGACCCGGTTTGCTACAGCGACATCAGGTAGCTGGCGACCCGCTCCAGATCCCGCGGCGAGAAGCGATAAGGCGGCATGACGGTGCCGGGCGAGAACTTCTGCGGATCGGCGAAATGCCCCTCGACCCAAGCGCGATCGTGGCGCTGGGAGAGCCCGTTCAGGGGCGGGCCCAGCTTGACGCCGGCGCCGTTCACCTGGTGGCAGGCGCCACAGCGGTTCTGCTGGTAGACCATGGCGCCCTCGACGGCCGGCTGGGGCGCTTCGCGGAGGTCCTGCGCATTCCTCGCATTCAGCTTGAGGATGAACGCCGCCAGCGCGTTTAGCTGCGCGTCAGGTAAGTGAATCGACGGCATGGAAGTGCCGGGCACGAGCGCTTGCGGGCTCTTGAAGTGCGCGATCATCCACCTGGCGTCTCGCTTGATCGCGGCGCCAGTCAAATCCGGTCCTACTTTGGTTCCGCCCTCCCCGAGCGCATGGCAGGCCGCGCAATTCTCCTTGCGGAAATAGCCGATGCCGGCCAGCTCTTCCGGGGAAAGATGCCTCCAGGCGGCCGGACCCTCGGTTTCGCCGCTCACCAGCGCAGCCGGAGTGGTGGCGATGGCGGCGGCCGTCAGCCCGGTCCACCCGATCGCAGCCACGGCCACCACCACCGCGGCGCCCTTTCGCTCGATGACTCGTTTCATCCTGCCGCGATCCAGGAAGGGGACCAGAAATAACGCCACGATGGCGAGGTTGGGCAGGACGACGGCCCCAACCACTTCGAGCGGGCCTTCGAAGAACTTGAGCGTCTGGAACAGGAACAGGAAGTACCAGTCGGGCCGAGGGATGTAAGTGGTATCGGTCGGGTCGGCAAGCCTCTCGAGCGGCGCCCGCAGAGTCAGCGCCATGACAAACAAGATCACAAAGGCCAGGAAGACGGCGACTGTGTCCTTGAACACTTGCTCGGGAAAAAACTTCTTCTTTGGCAACGTATCACCGGACGCCGGCGCCACCCCGTGCTTGCGCACCAGGTAGATGTGGAACGCGATGAGAAGCACAATGGCCAGCGGGAGCAGAAGCGTGTGCAGGGCATAGAACCGCGAGAAAGTAACGACACCGACGCCGCCGTCGGCGCCCATCAGACGCACGACATATGGACCGGCGCCCGGTGCAAGGCCGGCTATCTGCGTCGTGACCACCGTGCCCCAGTAGGCGCGGTTGTCCCAGGGCAACAGGTAGCCGGTGAGACCGAAGCCCAGGGTCATCATCATGAGCACACAGCCAACCATCCAGGTGGCTTCGCGCGGCTTCTTGTAGGCGCCCCACAGGAAAACCTGAGTCATATGGAGCACGACGACGACAATCATCATGCTCGAGCCCCAGTGGTGCAGGCCGCGAATCAGCCTGCCGCCGGTGAGCTCCGTCATGATGTACTTCACGCTGTTGTAAGCCTCTCCCGGGGACGGCGCGTAGTTGAACGCGAGCATGGCGCCGGTGAAGGCTTGCACCAGAAACAGGAAGAGCGCCACCGAGCCGAAGACCTGGTGAAACCCGCTCGAAGCCGGAATGTCCTCATAAAGGAAATTACGCACCGCGGTTTCCAGGCCGGTGCGATGATCGATCCAATCCAGAATTCGCCGCATGAGCTATGCCTCCGGTGACTTCTGGATCGGACCCAGGAAGAGTTTCTTGCCCTCGATGCGCACCAGGTAGCGGTCGAGCGGGCGGGGCGCCGGCCCGTCGATCACCTTCCCCTCGATGTCAAAATTCGACGTGTGGCACGGGCACAGGAAATTCTTCTTGCTCTCCTCCCAACGGTAGGCACAGCCCAGGTGCGTGCATTGCGGCGCGAAGGCGACCACCTCCGTGTCGGACTTCTTCAGCACCCAGGCGGATGTCTTTTCACTGGAAATCTTCCAGCCGTCGACGCGGTTGTGCCGGAAGACCACTTCTTCAGGCACGCCCACTTCGAGCTGGGAGAGTTCCGCAGCCTCCACCCACTGGTCTTCCTTCCGCGAACGGGGCGGAAACAACAGGTAGACCGCCGCGGGAACAGCCAGGGCCATCCCCATGATTGTCGAAAGGCCGTAGATGCAAGCGAGGTAAAACCTGCGCCTGCCGACAGCTTGGGTATCACACCCCTCAGATCCCACCATGGGGATATTCTAACTCGGGCACGGGATTTTGCAATGGGCTTACATCGGCTCGTGCCGCTCCGCCAGTGCCTCGTCGAGCAGATCCGCAACCTTGAGATACTCGGCCCACTCGCGAAGGTAGGCGTAATCCAGCTTCTCGCGCTGAACAGCAATGACGCCGAGCACGTCGTTCCATTGCTGCTCGGAAGTCTTGCTTCCCAGACGATACCAGCGCAGCTTGCTGAGGATGACGTCTTCCGGAGAAGCGACGGCGAATTCGATGGGCTGGCCACCGAATAGATTGGACGTCTCGAAGCGCCTCCGCCCGAATTGAACCTGCTGGTAACGGTCGGATGTCAGCGGAAAGATGTCGAACTTATAGCTGCTCTTGAAGTGGATGATGGTGAAGGATCGCTCGCGTTCGATGGCAGAGCGGATCTGATCGGCGTCAATGTAAGAGACGCCAATCATGGCGCCGCGCCGCTCTCGGGATCCCAGCCATACACCTTCAGGACGGTGTCTCGTCCGAGCCGCAGGGCAGCCGCCCGCAAAAACACCTCCCGCTCTCCGGCGTTCGGATATTCCCTCCTGACGCGGTCCTCATAGGCTCGCAACATCATCGCCGCCATCTCGAGGGCGATTCGCATCTTCTCCCCCGGAGGCATCTTCCGCATCATGTCGATATAGACGGCAAACGCTTCCGGCTGCGTGTCGGCCATCCAGTGATAACGGGTCGCCATTTTCCTCTTTTCATGGTAGATCGATTCCGTCACGACCGCGCACGGCGCGTCAGGGAACGGAAAGCGCTCTGAAACTTGCGTGGTATACTTGGGTGGCATACCGGAGGGACGGTCTATGGCCGCATCGAGGAATTCCCTTCTTGCATGGGCTGCGCTGGCGATGGCTCTCGCCGGAGCGGATAAAAAGAACGAGGCGAGTGACAGGTCTCAAACTTCGCCGCCCGCGAAGGTGGCTATCGAGCCTCGGGCCAAACCCGGCGCCGATTCCTCGGCCGAAAAACGCGGCGCCCCCAATATCCGCGTCGATACCACTTTGGTCCTGATCAACGTGACCGTCACCGACCCGCTGAACCGCTTCGTGACCGGCCTGGACAAGGAATACTTCCGCCTGTGGGAAGACAACCAGGAGCAGGCGGTCTCGCAGTTTTCCAGTGAAGATGCGCCCCTCTCGGTGGGCTTGGTGTTCGATGCCAGCGGCAGCATGGGCAACAAACTTCACAAGTCACGCCAGGCGGCGGCCCAGTTTTTCAAAACCGCGAACCCGGAGGACGAGTTTTTCCTGGTCCAGTTCAACGACCGCGCGGAGCTGATGACGCCGTTCACCCATAACACCGAGGAGATTCAGAACCGGCTGACCTTTACCCAGGCCAAAGGCCGGACGGCGCTTCTGGACGCGGTCTACCTGGCCATCCACCAGATGAAAAAAGGCAGGAACCCCCGCAAGGCCATCCTGATTCTCTCTGATGGCGGGGACAACAGCAGCCGATATACAGAGAGCGAGATCCGGAACCTGGTGCGGGAGGCCGACGTCCAGATATACGCGATCGGCATTTTTGAGCCGGTCTCATCCCGGGGCCGGACGGCGGAGGAGCTGTCCGGGCCGAGCCTGCTGAGCGAAATCTCGGAACAGACCGGCGGGCGGCACTTCCCGGTGGAGAATCTCAATGAGTTGCCCGACATCGCAGCCAAAATCGGCGTCGAGTTGCGAAATCAGTATGTGCTGGGGTACGCGCCGACCAACCAGACGAGGGACGGCAAATACAGGAGAGTCAAGGTAAGGGTGAATCAGCCGAAGGGTTTACCGCCGCTCAGAGCGTTCTGGCGGCTGGGTTATTATGCTCCATCGCAATAAACTTCTTCTTCTTCTGAGGAAGACGCGCAAAACGGACCGCGCCCGCGGCAGAGACACTCCGGTGTTCCTCAACGGCTTGGCGTCGCGGGGCGCGGCCTTTGCGCTTTTGAGCCTTTTGGCCGCCATCGGCCTGGTCGCGCAACAAGAGCCGCCCACGTTCACCGCCGACACCCAGTTGGTGGTGCTTCATATGAGCGTCATCGACAGGAACGGCAAGCTGATCAACTCGCTGCCAAGGGAATCTTTCAAAGTTTACGAAAACGGGGCTGAGCAGCAGATTCGCCGTTTCCTGCGCGAGGACGTGCCGGTCTCGATGGGCATCGTCATTGACAACAGCGGCAGCATGCGCGACAAGCGCCAGAAAGTGGAGGCGGCTGCGCTGACGCTGGTGAAAGCCTCCAATCCGAAGGACGAAGTCTTCATCGTCAACTTCAATGACGACGCCTTCCTCGACGTACCCTTCACCAACGACGTCAAGAAAATGGAGGAGGGGCTCACGCGGATCGACTCGCGAGGCGGCACCGCCATGCGCGATGCGCTCAGCATGTCGCTTGACGAGGTCAAAGACAAGGGCAAGCGCGACAAGAAGGTGTTGCTGGTGATCACGGACGGCAATGACAACACCAGCATCATGACTTTGGAAAAGCTGCTGGAGAAGGCGACCCGCAGCGAAGTGCTGGTCTATGCCATTGGGCTGCTGAGCGAAGAAGAGCGCCGGGAGGCCGTTCGCGCCAGGCGTGCGCTGGTTTCGCTGGCGAACACGTCCGGCGGCCTGGCCTTCTTCCCGAAAGACCTGGCCGAAGTGGAGCGGATCGCGGTCGAGGTGGCCAACGAGATTCGCAACCAGTTCATGATCGCTTACACGCCCACCAATCAGGCTCTGGACGGTTCGTTCCGGCAGATCAAGGTGACCGTGAAGGGACCCGGAAGTCCAACGGCACGGACCCGCGCCGGCTACTACGCCAGACAACTGCCTGCGAGGAAGTTATCGCAATCTTTGCGTCCGTGATCCGATACCTGTGGAAAGCCTCGAAGGGCTATCGCCGGGCGCCTTGGCGAAGCCCTTACTTGCGGTGGCGTATGGAGACGTACTGGGGCTGGCACGCCGGCGAAATCGGATTTCGCGAATTCTGGAGCTTTCTCTGGCATCACCGCCGGGAGATGATGCGCTTTCTGAGGTGGGCGGGGCGCATGGAGCGTTCAACACGGCGTCCGCGGCAAAGCCGTTTCACTCTTTGAGTTCGGCGATCGTAGCGCCGCTGCCGCCTTCGCTTTGCGGCGCCGCGTAGAACTTCTCCACATGCGGATGCTGGGCAAGCAGCATGGCGACTGCCCTCTTCAATACGCCCATGCCATGCCCGTGCACGATGCGCACGCGGCTCACCGAGGCCATCACCGCCTGGTCGAGGAACTTGTCCACTTCCTGGACCGCTTCTTCGGCGCGCTTGCCGATCAGGTTGATCTCGCGGTGGGACACGTCCCAGCGCGGGCCTGCCGGCTGGAAGCTGACATTGGCCGGCAGCGGCGACCCCGCGGCGCCTTCGGGGAGCACTTCGAGGACATCGTCGATGGGAACCTGCATTTTCAGGAAGCCGGTCTCGACTTCGAGCCGGTCGTCGGAGAGCCTGCGGCGGACACGGGCCGGCTCGCGCACATTTCGCAGCCGCACGCGGGCGCCTTCGGCAAGGCGAAGCGGCTGGGCCAACTCGCCTTGCCGCGCCGCATCCCCGGCCGGGAGCACCGTCGCCTGGAACTGGTGACGCATCTCTCGCATCGTCCCGGCCACTTTGCGCCGCGCCTGTTCGGCGGCTTTGCGTTGCTGGGCGCCCGCCAAGATCGTGTCCATCGTCTGCCGGGCCTGCTCCTCGAAATTGCCCATCAGGACTTCGACGCGCCGCTCGAGCTCTTTGAGCTTGGCGGATTCTTTCTGCTCCCACTCGCGCGCCACCGCTCGTTCCCGCTCCGACAGGGACTGGCGCTGTTCTTCCAGCCGCTCGGCGGCGGCAGCGAGCGCGGCGGTGCGCTCTTGAAGCTGCGCCAGGAAATCGGAAAGGTCGCGCTCGCGTGTGGACATCGCCGCACGCGCCTTTTCGACAAGATCGCCTGGCATGCCGAGTTGTTGTGCGATCGCCAGCCCGGCCGATTCGCCCGGCGCTCCCAGCCGCAGCCGGTAGGTTGGCTGAAGTGTTTCGCGATCAAAGCCCATCGAGCCGTTGATGACGCCCTCGCGTCTGGCGCCGTACACCTTCAGCGCCAGCAGATGGGTCGAGGCCAGCGTAAAAGCCTTCCAGGAACAGAGGTGCTCGATGATGGCGACGCCGAGTGAGCCGCCCTCCTCCGGATCGGTGGCCCTCCCCAGCTCATCGAGCAGCACCAGCGAATCCTGAGTGACGATTTCGAGGATTTCCTTCACTCTGCGGATGTGCGCTGAGAAGCTGCTGAGGCTTTCGGCGATTGACTGCTGATCGCCGAGGTCGGCCAGCACTTGCTCGAACACCGGAAACTCCGCCTCGCTCGCGGGCACCGGGATTCCGGATTGCGCCATCAGCGCGAGCAGGCCCACGGTCTTCAGCGCCACCGTCTTGCCGCCGGTGTTGGGGCCGCTCAGCAGCAGCGTGCGGCAATCGGGGTCGAGCGTAAGCGAAATGGGCACAACCGGCTTGCGCTGCCGGCGCAGCACATCCTCGAGCAGCGGGTGCCGGGCGGCATCCAGGTGCAGCCGCGGGGCATCGGGCGGGCTGAAGCGCGGAATCGAGCATTCGAAATCCGCCGCGAACGTCGCCTTGCCGAAGAGCCAGTCCAGTTCGCCCATTCCCTCGATGGAAGCGGCGATCTCCTCGCTGTGCCGCCGCAGCCGCTGGGTCATCTCGCGAAGGATGCGGTGCGCTTCGCGCGCCTCCTCCTCCGTCATCCGCACAAGTTCATTGTTCAGCTCGATGGTCTCGAAGGGCTCGACAAACAGCGTGTGGCCACTGCCGCTGGAACCGTGGATCACGCCCTCGACCCGCCCCTGCTGGCCGGTGACGATGGGCACCACGAACCGGTCGTTGCGCAGCGTGACAAAATCTTCCTGCAACACGCCGTCGCTTCGGTGCGCCCGCAGGAATCGTTCCAATGAATCCTGAATGAGCCGCTTCTGCTTTTCGATGCCGCGGCGGATGCGATGTAAGGCAACGCTGGCGTCATCGGCGAGCGAGCCGTCGGGCTGGATGCGTCCGGACAGCTCGCGCAGCAAGGGCCTCATCTCGCCCATGCGGGCCGCTTTCGCGGAAAGCAGCGGAAACCGTTCCCGGACGCTCATCAGCAGCATGCGCGTGTCGGCGGCGCGGTCCAGCAGGCTCAGCAGGTCGAAGATCTCTTTGCCTTCGAGCACCGCTCCTTCGATGCGCAGCTTGCCGGCGGCTTCCCGCGAATCCGGGAGGTCCAAGAAACGCAGGCGCACGGCTGCTCCGCGGGCCGCGGGCTGCGGTTTTGCCGCTGCCCTCAGGTACTCGATCGCTTCCGTGTTCAGCGCATGGGTTTCAGCAAGCCAGGAGCGATCGGCCGCCGGCCGCACCTTGCTGACTTCGGCGCGGCCCATCGCGCTGCCGGCGTACCGCACCAGCAACTCGCGCAGGCTTTCAAATTCGAGCAGGTCAGCGCTGGTGTGCGTCATTTGCGTCCGGGCCGCTTGTGAATCGCCTCAAGAATCACCGGCAGGGTCCCATGCGTCAGTTTGTAGCCGGCGAGATCCTTCTCCGCTACCCAGGCTAGCGCGCGGACGTCGCTTCCGGGCGCCGGCCGGCCGCTTTTCAGGCGGCAGATGTAGTCGATCAGCACGTAATGGTATTCCACGCGGCCACGCGCATCGGCAATGATGCGCTCGAAAATAGCGGCCAGCTCGACCGGCTCGACCACCAGCCCTGTTTCTTCGAGCACCTCGCGCCGGATGCCGTCTTCGAGCCGCTCGCCGGTCTCGAGCACGCCGCCGGGCAGCGACCAGTAGCCTTTCAGCGGTTCGGTGCCGCGCTCGGCCAGCAGGATCCGGCCGCGGCGGAAGATCAGCGCGCCGATGCCGAGAATAGGGCGCCTCGGATAGCGGCGGTCGTCACGGGCCACTAGTATTGCACCGAGCCCTTCACGTTCAGCCGGATGCGGTAGACCGAGGTGCGGGCGGTGATGTAGAGCGTCTGGAAATCGGAGTCGCCGAAGGCGCAGTTGGCGGGCGTTTCCGACATCTCGATCAGGCGCAGCAGCTTGCCCTGGGCCGTGTAAACGGCCAGTCCCTTGCAAGTAATGTAGAGGTTTCCTTTCTCGTCGACGCGAATGCCGTCGGGCGGGCCCTCGATGTCGCGGATGAGCACGCGTTCGTTGGACGCCTTGCCATCGCGGTCGACGTCGTAAGCGCGGATGTTGCGCTCATCGGAGTTGGCCACATAGAGAATGCGGCCGTTGGGCGACAGCGCGATGCCGTTCGGTCTGCCCTGCGGTCTGGCGATCAGATCCATTTCGCCTTTCGGCGTGATGTGATAGACGCCGTAGAAATCCAGCTCGCGGTGATCGGCCTGCTCGCCGAAGGCCGGATCGGTGAACCAGAGGTGGCCATCGCGGCGCACCACGATGTCATTCGGCGCGTTCAGACGCTTGCCCTGCCACTTGTCGGCGAGCGCTTCCCAGGCGCCGTCTTTCTTCAACCGCACCACCCGGCGAGTGCGTGATTCGCACGAGTAAAGACGCCCTTGGGCGTCGAACGTGTTGCCGTTGGTCCCGTTCGAGTTTTCGCGGAAGGATTTCGTTCCTTCGCCCGGCACGAACTTGATGACGAGGTTGTTGGGCACGTCGCTGAACAGCAGGAAGCCTTCGCGCGACCAGACGGGGCCTTCGGTGAAGCGCAGGCCCGCGGCTACCTTCTCGATGTGGATGTTGTCAAGATCCTGCGCCGCCAGAGCGGCGGAAAACGCGATCCAAAGCAAACAGCGTTGCATGTATTCCATAATAAGCCCAGGCTCGAGAATTTCATGCCGCAGCCCGTCCGGCGGGGCGCAGCCCTGATCGAGGAAATCAACCGCGCTGCCGCTGTCGATCCCTGGCTGTGGTGGCTCGGCCACTGCGGCTTCGTCGTCAAGTATTACGACATTATTTTCTATCTGGACCCTCTGCTGAGCAACCAGCACGGCCGCCCCATGGCATCGCCGCTCTCGCCGGCCGAGGTGTCTCATGCGGACCTGATCCTTTGCTCGCACCCGCATCCGGGCCATCTGGACCCGGACGCCGTGGCTGGCATGCTGGCAGCCTCGAAGCGGGCCAAGCTGGTGCTGCCAAAGAGCGCCGCCGAGCACGCGCGCTCGATCGGCATCGAGTACCACCGCATGACCACCACCGATTCCGATCTCCGCGTCGAATACTTCAAGCATGGCGTGTACGCGCGCGTCTACGCCGTCCCCAGCGCCCATCCCGAATTGTCCTGGACCCCCATGGGCGGATATCCATGCCTCGGTTACCTGATCCGGTGCGGGGGATACACGTTCTATCACGCCGGAGACGGGGTCCCGTACCAGGAGCTGGCAGCACGCCTGAAACCGTACAACGTCACGGTAGCGATGCTCCCCATCGGTGGCAACGGCAATTTCACCGTCGAGCAGGCCGCGCAACTGGCCGAAGAGATCGGCGCTCGCTGGCTGGTGCCCATGCATTATGCCGCCGTGGATGAGGATGACGCCATCCAGCGTTTTATCGATCACATGCTGTTCCACCGGCCCGAGCAGCGATTCAAAGTTTTTGAGTGCGGCGAAGGCTGGCAGATCCCGCCGCTCGATTCACTCTGAGTGGCGAGCGGTGTCTTGGCAGGGGAGCCCCCACCTCCCGCGCAGCCGTACGGACTCACGTGACGCGCGCGAAGGTCTTTCCGCGCACGCGCGAAGCCGGACGCGTTCAGGCCCGAAGCGAGGGCTCCATAGTTTTAGGGACCGCCGCAAATTAACTTGACCAAGTTCACTGCTTCGGCTTTTGGTTTCTCGGCCGGATGGTATAATTCCATTCGCCATGAAATTTATGGGGCTCAATGTTCAGGGAACGCATCTGATCGTCCGTTACTTTGACT
>JACQDF010000068.1 GCA_016201205.1 Acidobacteriota bacterium | reverse complement strand
TTACGCCGGCAGCGGCAGTTTCTTCCGCCTCGAGCAAACCGTGCGCGAGCTCACCGGCTTCCGGCACGTCATCCCCACGCACCAGGGCCGCGCCGCCGAGCGGATCCTGTTCTCTATCCTTTCCAAGCCCGGCTGCGTCATCCCGAACAACGCCCACTTTGACACCACACGCGCCAATGTTGAGGCCAATGGCGGCCGCGCTGTCGATCTGCCGATTCCCGAAGCCGCCGACACGCAAATCAGCCACCCTTTCAAGGGCAACATGAACGTGCAGGCGCTCGAGGATCTGATCCGCCAGACCGGCTCAGGCCACATCCCGCTCGTTATGGTCACCGTCACCAACAACACCGGCGGCGGCCAGCCCGTCTCACTCGAGAATCTGGAAGCGGTGCGCAAGGTCTGCGACCGTCACCGCCTGCCCTTGTACCTGGACGCATGCCGCTTTGCCGAAAACGCCTGGTTCATCCAGAGGCGTGAACAAGGCTATCAGGACTGGACGCCGAAACAGATCGCCCGGAAGATGTTCTCGCTCGCCGACGGCTGCACTTTCTCCGCCAAGAAAGACGCCTTCGCCAACATCGGCGGCCTGCTCTGCTCCAACGACGACCGGCTGGCCGAACAAGAGACGAACCTGCTCATCCTCACCGAGGGCTTCCCAACCTACGGTGGGCTGGCGGGCCGGGATCTGGAAGCCATCGCCGTGGGCCTGGACGAAGTGCTTCACGCGGACTATCTGCGCTACCGCATCGCCTCGACGAGCTACCTCGGCCGTCATATCGCGGATCACGGCGTGCCCATCGTCGAGCCGCCCGGCGGTCATGCCATCTACATCGATGCCGGACGCATGCTTCCGCACATCCCGCGCCACCAGTTTCCCGGCCAGTCGCTAGCCGTGGAATTGTACCGCCACGCGGGCATCCGCAGCGTCGAGATCGGCTCCGTGATGTTCGGCGACGCCGCCCGCCATGAGCTGTTGCGCCTGGCGATCCCGCGCCGCGTCTACACACAAAGCCACATCGATTACGTGGTGGAAGCGATTCTCGAAGTGAACGAGCGAAAGGAGCAATTGCGCGGCCTGGAGATCGTCGAGCAGGCGAGGTTCCTGCGGCATTTCCGTTGCCGCTTTCGGCGGCTCGGTTGATCCCGTTTGCTTATCGATTCGCCAGCATCGGGACCGCCTTCGAACCAATCAGGACAGCATCCGCCGTCACCAGAGTGAGTTCGAATACCTTCGCCGTGGCAGCCAGAAATCGATCAGCGGGATCGCGATGGGGCAAACGGATGGCCGCGGCTTCCAAGGCCACTTCGTGCGTGATCGGAGCTTCCCGGAATGGAACTTTTTGCCTGACAAGCCGCACCCATGTCGCGACCGGAACATTGAGCAGAACTTTCCCTTTTTCGCAGAGAATTGCCAGCTCCCACACGCTGATGGGCGAAAGCCATAGTTCGTTCCTCGAGTCTTCAAGCGTTTTCGCAACTTTTCCGCTCAGCCGGCCAGGATCGAGCACGCTCCAGATCCAAATGTGCGTGTCCAGGAGAAGCTTCACTTACCGCAGAACCTCCCAGTCCTGCTCCCCGGACGCAGGAGCGACAATGTCTTCCTTGATGCGGCCCGTGCCTGCCATCACACCCAGCCAGCGCGCAGGCTTTTCGGGAGGAGGAGGCGGCATGACCTCGGCGACAGGCAGGCCGAAACGCGTCACCAGGACCGGCCTGCCGGTCTTGCGCACTTGGTCCAGCACGGCCAGGCAGGTGGCTTTGAACTTGGAAATTGCGATCTGCTCCACGGCTGTATCATACCATGGTCAATGACCATGGTCATATAGGGCGGGTTGCTAGGCGTACGCCACTTCGTGCACCGGCTGATACACGCAGCGCGGATCCTCGGCCAGGTAATCGCCCGTCTGGGCGTAGGCGCGGGCGCGCGAGCCGCCGCAGATCTTGGTGTATTCGCAGTGCCCGCATTTCCCTTTGCGTTGTGCAAGGTCGCGCAGGCTGCGGAAGAGCGCGGAGTTCCGGTACACATCGACCAGCGAATCGGACCGTACATTGCCGGCCGATATGGGTAAGAATCCGCTTGGATAAATCTCGCCGGTATGTGAAATGAAAACGAACCCGCGGCCGTCGCTGACCCCCGCCGTCCGGTAAACCACCTGGCGGGCGTGTTCTGCTTCCGGACCGCGCTCTTCCTTCAGCTTTTGCGCGATATAACGCCGGTAGTGCATCGCTTCAGTCGTCTTGATCTCAAACGGCATCACTTTCGACAGCCGGTACAGCGTTTCAAACACCTGCTCGTATTCTTCGCCGGTGAGATCGTCGGTGGCCTGGGCGCGTCCTGTGACGATCAAAAAAAAGAGGCTCCACATTCTGCCCTTCACCTCGGCCACCCGCTCGGCGATGAGGGGCAACTGGCGCATGTTGCGGCGCGTCACCGTGGTCTGGATCTGGGTCTCCAGGCCAATCTCCCGGGCATGCCGGAGTGCCGCCATGGCTCTATCGAATGTGCCGGGAACCTGGCGGAAGCTGTCGTGCGTCAGGGCATCTGCGCCATCCAGACTGATGGCAAGGCGGCTTAGGCCGCAGTCCTTAAAGCGATCGATGGCCTCCGAGGTCAGCAGTGGCGTCGCACTGGGGCTCACATTGGTCCGCAGACCGGCCGCGACTGAGTAGCGGATAAGTGGGAACAAGTCCGGGCGCTTCAGCGGATCCCCACCGGTGAAAACGAGAAGGGTGGGGGCGTTGAAGGCTTTCACCTCATCGAGCAGCCGGCAGCCTTCCTCGGTTGTGAGCTCAGCCGGGTGCCTCCTGGCGATGGCACATGCTCTGCAGTGCACACACGCCAAGTCGCACGCCTGCGTGGTTTCCCAGATCACCAGCAGTGGAGCCTCGTCAAAATTCATGACACTGGAGGGAAAGCACGCCGCGGGCCAATTCAACCCCCAGTCTTTTCAGCGTATTACGCGCGGGAAGGGGTGGGGCAAATGCCGCAGCTTTCCTTTCGAGGTGGGTTTGGCGTACAAAGGAGAAAGCCATGTTCCGACGCACTTTTCTTCAAACCACGCTCGGCACGCCTTTCGCGTTCCAGGCTCAGCCGGCTCGCAAACCCAACATTGTGGTGATCGTCGCAGACGACCTTGGTTACGCCGAGATCGGTGTGAACGGTTGCAAGGACATCCCCACGCCCAACATCGATTCGATCGCGCGCAATGGCGTGCGGTTCACCAACGGGTACGTGTCCTGCCCGGTGTGCAGCCCGACGCGCGCCGGCCTGATGACCGGGCGCTACCAGCAGCGCTTCGGGCACGAGTTCAATCCGGGCCCCGCCGAACAGGCCAGTGACAACTTCGGTCTTGCGCTGACCGAGGTAACGCTGGCGGACCGGCTCAAGTCGCTGGGCTATGCAACGGGAATCGTCGGCAAGTGGCACCTCGGCTTCAAGGCGGAATATCTCCCGACGCGGCGAGGCTTCGATGAGTTCTTCGGATTCCTGGGCGGCGCGCATCCGTATCTGAACTCGAGGGACCGCGCCGGCAATCCCATCATGCGGGGAACCGAGGCAGTCGAAGAGAAGGAGTACCTGACCGACGCCTTTGCACGCGAGGCGGTGGGATTCATCGATCGCAGGAAAGGCGCGCCGTTCTTGCTCTATCTGCCGTTCAACGCGGTCCACAATCCTTTGCAGGCGGCCGGGAAATACCTGGCGCGGTTCGCGTCGGTCGAGGACGAAAAGCGCCGGACGTATTCAGCGATGATGTCGGCGATGGATGACGCGATCGGACGCGTTCTCGGCAGACTGCGCGAGCACAGACTGGAAGAGAATACGCTGATCTTCTTCGTGAGCGACAATGGCGGGCCAACGCCGCAGACATCGTCGAAGAACACGCCTTTGCGCGGTTTCAAAGGACAGGTGTACGAGGGCGGCATCCGCGTGCCCATGCTGATTCAGTGGAAGGGGCGTGTGCCGGCCGGGGCGGTCTATGACAAGCCGGTGATCGCGCTCGATATTCATCCGACGGTGGTGACGGCGGCGGGCGGCAAGCCGGCCCCGAATCTGGACGGCGTCGACCTGGTCCCGTTTGTGAGCAGCAGGAACCAGGGTGCTCCGCACGAGGCATTGTATTGGCGCTTCGGGCTGCCGGGAGCGATTCGCAAGGGCGATTGGAAGCTGGTGAAGACAGGCGAAGGGACGCCGGAGCTGTACAATCTGGCGCAGGATATCGGGGAAACCAACAATGTTGCGTCAACCCGTCAGGAGAAGCTGAAGGAGTTGCAAGCGGCCTGGGAGGCGTGGAACACGCAGCTCATGACGCCGCGGTGGCGGACCAACCGCTTGCAGCAGAAGAAAGGCGGCCAGCGCAAACAGAAGGCGCTGGGATAGCATAAGAGAGTTCCGAAGGAATCCACACGAGGAGAACGAACGTGAACCGCTATTGCCTGATGATTACCGCCGCCGCGCTGGGGAGCTTCGGCGCCCTGCAGGCCCAAACCGCCAATCCGATGAGCGCCGAGCTGAAGATGGCCTACAACGCCATCAAGAACAACCTGACCAAGATGGCTGACAAGATGCCGGACGAGCATTACGGCTTCAAGGCCACGCCCGAGATCCGGACATTTGGCCAGCTCGTGGCTCACGTCGCCGACGCGCAAATGCGCATCTGCTCTGCCGTCAACGGGCAGATGAAGCAGGCAGGCGCGGCCTCCAAGACAGCGAAAGCGGATCTGGTGGCTGCTTTGAAGGATTCCTTCGCCGAGTGCGACGCCGCCTATGAGTCGCTCAGTGACGCCAACGCGAATGAGATGCTGAAGGGGCCCCGGGGCCAGCGGTCGCGGCTGGGGACGCTGGCCGGCAACACCACGCACTCCAATGAGGAGTATGGGTATATGGCGGTCTATCTGCGTCTGAAGGGGATTGTGCCGCCGTCGAGCGAAGGACGGTGAGGCTCGGGCCGCCACCTCTCCGAGGGGATGAGACCGGGTGTATACTTGCATTGAACCCGGCAGGCAGGAGAGAAGACCCCGCGGGGGGAGGCTGGTGTGCGGGAATCCCACACTACAGAACTGCTGCTGAAAGCACGCTCGGGCGACTCAGGTGCGCAGGCGAGCCTGATGGAAGCCGTCTACGACGAACTGCGTCGCATGGCGCGCCATCAGATGCAGAAGGAAGGCAGCAACCACACCCTCCAGCCCACCGCCCTGGTGCATGAAGCCTTCCTGCGGCTGGTGCAGAGCGAGAGCATCGAGTTTCAGGACCGGGCGCACTTCTTCGCCATTGCGGCCCTGGTGATGCGCCGCATCCTGGTGGATCATGCGCGCGGGCGAAAGGCGCTGAAGCGCGGCGGGCAGGCACAAAAGCTGCAACTGGACGAAGTGATTGTCTATACCGAAGCGCACTCCCCGGAGATCCTCGCGCTGGATGAGGCTCTGGAACAGCTCGAAAAACTCGATCCGCGCAAGAGCCGTATCGTCGAGATGCGGTTTTTTGGAGGTTTGCCGGAGGCGGAGATCGCCGCCGCTTTGGGGATTTCGTTGCGCACCGTGCAGCGGGAATGGTGCTTTGCCCGAGCCTGGCTGCTCGATGCGATTGCGTCCTGACCGGGGAACGTTGTCTGTCTACGGCACGAAGTAATAGAGCGTGCCATTGTCGCTCCCGGCGGCAATGGCTTTGCCGTTGGCGCTGATCACCATGGGCCAGTTCATATTGCTTGTGGGCTCCTCCCCGTTCTTTGATCCAACGCCATTGAACAGATAGAAGGTTCCTTTCGTGCCATAGGGGAGTCCGTCGGCCGCGGTGACGAATTTGGCGGCAGAGTCCATGCTCGTACTGTTCGGATTGCGGTCGAGCTGCTGTTGCCAGGCCAGGCTGAGTTGGCTGTTCTTGTTGGAAAGCGCGAGCACCAATCCGTCCTGCTGGGCGTTTGCCACGGCTGCGATCAGAGCGCCATCGTCGGAAATCGCCACCCAGCGAACGTCCTGCCGTGTGCCGCCGGCCGGGACGGGGAATCGCGCGACCGGGCCGGTTCCCAGCATCATGGATTTTAGGGTGAAAAGGAGCACATCGTTGCCGCCTCCCACGACAAAGTAGCCGCTTGATCTCGAGATGGCAACCGAAAGGAAAGGCGTTCGGGTCGCGGCTGCCCATTGGAAGGTTTGAACCACGCCACCCGCGATCGTCGCCAGGTAAACCTTACCTCGCTTGTCACAGGCGGCTACCCATCCGCCGCTGGCATGAACCGCGACCGAGACCACTTCGCCGGCAGCGGAAACAACCGCCGGAGCCAAGGGAAACAAACCGCCGGCCGCCACGAAAATGTACACTTTTCTCGCCACCCCGGCGGCCAGAACGGAGCCGTCCGCCGAAAGCGCCGTCGAGTTGACCCGGCGGCGGAAGTCGGTGAAGTCGAGCAGGCGTGTGCCATTGGCGGCGTCAAAGGCCCGCAGCATCCCCGTATCCGGGTTGTCGGAATATTGCCCGCCGGACAGCATTCCCCCCGCGGCCGCGATGCGGCCGTCGCCGGAAATCGCTACCGCGTAGACGCCTTCGTCTCCGTCGTACTCTTCTGCCCAAATCCGCGTCCCGCTGGAGTCATGGCAGTAGGTGCCGTACGTGCCGTCGACGTCGTCGCTGGGGGTGCCCGGATACGGGTAATAGTAAGTGCCTGAGATGACGCGGCTGGCGTCATCGGAGATCGCCACCGAGTTCACCATGAACGAATTGGACAGCAGCTTGTTCCACTTGAGATTCATAATGGGCTCCTCCCGTTGTTGTCAGGATTGCTATGCCGGGATTTCTTGGCGTTTCGATCGCAACCCGGCGAACGTGCTGCCGGCATCATCGCACGTTACAACCGAGGTCACCAGGTTCGAATTGGAAAGAGGCTTGGACGACTTAAGGCCTGTCACGAAATGAGTGTGCCAACCGCTCCCTAACGGTCGCGGCTCGGAAGCGCTTTCTGAGCCGCGCGCGTGAGCAAGCGGAGGTGTCAACCTGAAACAGTAATTCCGTGACAGGCCCTTAAGGCTGACGGGAGCTCCTTGCGGGCGGGATACCTTCAGGCCCGCCTTTCGAGGCAGACCCAGCTTTGCCGCCAGCTCCTGGAAACGCGGGTCCTGGTGCAGACTGTCAAGGTGCGATTCGACTTTCATGTATTGCAGCATCGAATCCTTGACGGCATATGCGGCCTGAAGCGTTTGGATGGCGCGTTCTTTCTCGTTCAGGCCGAGGTGGATGACGGCGAGGGCCGAAGGCGGAACGAAAGCGTCGGAGTGTTCAAGCTGGTGGAGGATCTCGATTGCCCGATCGCGCCGGCCGGTACGGGCCAGGGAATAGGCATAGTAACACTGCGTGGCGGCCGTATTGTCGCCCCAGCCGATGGCTGTCTCAAAGGCCGACACGGCTTTGGCAAAGTGGCCGCTGCCTCCGCTCACGATGCCGATCCACGTCCATGGAGCGGGCGCCGCAGGGTCCAGATCCACGGCCGCCTTGAGGGCATCCAGGGCTTGGCTATAGCGGCGAGCGTTATAGTAAACGGCCGCGACGTGAACCGCCGTGGGCAGCCCGAGCGGGTCCAGTTTCCGCGCACCCTGAATCTCGGCGATGGCCTCCTCGTCACGGCCCATGACACTGAGATAGATCGCGAATCCCACGTGTGCGTTGGCCAGATTGGGGTTCAAGCGAAGAGCCTGACGGTACTCTCTCTCGGCGGACGCCCAGGCCCATTGATCCTTCTTGATATCGGCCAGGGCGGCATGAGCCTCAGCCAGGTCCGCGTCCGCCGCCAGCGCCCGCCGCGCGGACGCTTCTGCCTTGGGCAGCATTTCGGCTGCCCGGGCGACGGCTGACCCGCTCAGGTAACGGTACGCCGATGCCAATTCAGCACTGGCCAGAGCAAAGCCTGGGTCGAGTGCAAGGGCTTGCTGGTAATAGCTGACCGCCTGGCGTCTGCTTTCCGGTGTGTATAGCCGCATGTGGTAGCGGGCGCGCAACAGCAGCTCGTAGGCTTCGGGATTGACTTTCGCACCTTTGGCCAGCTTCTCCCGTTCCGAGCGTGTCAGCCGGGAATAGATTCGCTCGGCGATCTCGCGGGCGATAGCCGCTTCCACGCCCGCCAGATCCGAGATCGTCGGATTGTACTGAGCGCCCCAGACTTGCGATCCGTCGGCGCCGCTCACCAGCTCCGCCGTAATCCGGAGCCTTCCGCCCCCCTCCGCGACGCGGCCGCTGACGAGAAACTGAACGCCCAACGTTCGGGCCACCTGGCGCACATCGATCTGCTCTTTGAACCGGAAGCTGGAACTGCGCGCGATCACTTTCAGATCGGGCAACTGAGCCAAAGCATGGATGAGGCTTTCGCTGATGCCATCCGACAAATACTCGCTTTGCGGAGTGCCCAGAGCATTGACAAAGGGAATGACCGCAATCGATGGAGGCTTGCTCGCCGGATACCAGCGGAAATAGGGAATGGCAACTGAAATGATTGCCAGCAAGGCAGCGGCAACGGGAACAGCCCATTTTCGAAGCGCGGCAAGGATCAAGTCTCGCCGTTGCGTCCGCTTCGAAACGCAGGTATCGTCGGATGGCGTAACCATCCTGACTGGAAGCGGGGCGCCTTCCGCTTCGAGCAGATTTCCCAAGTCCCGTTCCACCTCCGCCATGCTGGCATAGCGTGTCGCCGGGTCCTTTTCCAGGCAACGGTCTACAATGCTCTCTAAACCGCGAGGCCCGCCGGGGCACAACTCGCTGATCCGTGGAACGGGTTCATGCAACAGATTCTGGAAAGTGCGGGCCAGCGACTCATCCAGGAACGGCAACTGGCGGGTCGCCGCTTCAAACAGGAGACAGCCGAAAGAAAAGACGTCCGACCGCTCGTCGAGGTCCTTCTTTCCTCCGGCCTGCTCGGGGGACATGTACCCCCACGTGCCTCCCACCCAGCCGGTCGTCCGCGGTTCGCGAGGAATCATCCGCCCCGCCGGCCACGACACGAATTCGGAGGCGGGATTCTCGCTCTTATACCGCCCGATGAGTTTCGCGACTCCGAAGTCCAAAACCTTCGCCTGGCCCTCGCGCGTCACCATGATGTTCTCCGGCTTGAGATCACAGTGAACGACCCCTTTTGCGTGTGCTCTTACCAGGGCGTGTGCGGTCTGACGCAGGTAGCCGAGCAGCTCGGAAAGAGCGGTTCCAGGAGCCTGCAACTTTTCGCGCAGCGTTTCGCCTTCCACGTACTCCATCGCGATAAAGCACGTTTCTCCGGCTTCGCCCACCTCGTAGATGACGGCAATGTTAGGATGATTCAGGCCGGCCGCGGCTCTTGCTTCCCGCACAAACCGCTCCCGGAGACCCTGGTTCACTGTATCCGGCGTCAGCACTTTGAGGGCGACATAGCGGCCCAGCCGCGGATCAAGCGCCTTGTAGACCTTGGCCGAACCGCCGATCCCCAGCAGCTCCTCGATCCGGTACGCTCCGATCTGCGCCCCCGGGGTGAACAGCGGCGCTGTGCAGGCGCCCAGCAATTCGGCAGGCGGATGATCCAGAAACCCATCGCCGCAGGCGTCTTTGGCCAGTAATGACTCGATATCGCGCTGGAGCGTCGCGTCACCGTGGCAGGCTCTCTGAAGAAAATGGACACGCTCGCCCGTTTCCCGCTCCCGGGCGGAGTGGTACAACCGCTCGACTCGCCGCCAGCGTTCCGCGGACATGGCCGTTGTGGTTTGGGCGGCGGGCATTTCAATACTACAGGCGAAAAATCGCCTAAAAACCCGCCACGGGAGATGCTCGACCCCAAGTACTGCTGAACACTGTCGGCGCCCTTACAACGGCAGAATCTCCTCGCGTTGCGGATCGAACTTGAGCCGCCGCTTCTCCACATACGCAATGTTGGCCAGGTGCGACGCCTGCGCCGAGCGGTGCCCGATCCACACGTCGCCGTTGGGCAGTTTGCGGGTGCGGCAGCACTCGAGGAAATTGGCCACATGCTCGATCGTCTGCTCTTTTTCCGCCTTTACCACCACCGGCTGTGCGCCTTTCTCCGCGCTCAGGAATTCGTACATGCCACGCGTGATCAGCAGCTTGCCCTCGGTTCCGCACATCTCGACGGCCGCCCCCTTGATGCCCGGCGCCAGCGTCGCTTCAAACGTGGCGTTCCATTCGCCCGGGTACTCGAGCACGGCGTTGATCGTGTCCGGAGCCGTGCGGCCGTCCTTATAGTGATACACGCCGCCGGCGGCCACCGCCGAGATCGGGTCGTCCTGCTCCATGAACATGTGCACCACGTCGATCCAGTGCGTGAACAGGTCGGTCACCTGCCCGCCGCCGAAGTCGAGATAAGCGCGGAAATTCCAGTATTGCTGCGGATCCCAGTCGCGCCACTTCACCGGCCCCAGGAAGCGCGCCCAGTCCAGGTTGGACGGCTTCTGCCGCAACGAATCGGGCGCTTTCTGCAAATGTGCGCCGTTGCCGTGCCACCAGGTGCGCGCCAGCGTGATCTTGCCGAGCTTGCCGGTCTTGATGTACTCCTCCTTGGCGCGCAAGTAGTGCGAGCCCGAGCGCTGCTGCATGCCCACCTGGCAGATGCGATTGTTGACGCGCGCCGCCTTCACGATCCGCGGTCCTTCGTCGATTCGGAGCGTCAGCGGCTTCTCGACGTACACATCCTTGCCCGCGTTCAAGGCGTTGATGGTGGTCCCCGCATGCCAATGGTCGGGAGTCGCGATGAGCACCGCGTCCAGCTCCTTCACTTCGAGCAGTTTGCGGTGGTCGGAAAACCCCCTGGCGCCTGGCGCTTTCTGCATGGCGCGGTCCGTGCGGGTGGCGTAAACATCGCAAACAGCGCTGACGTTCACTTGCCTGGACTCCTGGAAGACGCCCATGACATGCACGCCCCGTCCCCCGCAGCCAATGAGGCCGAGGTTGACTTTGTCGCCGGCGCCCAGGATGCGCGAGTACGAGGCGGCGCTCCAGGAGACGGCGGCAGTCCCGATGGTGCGGAACAGATCTCTGCGGGCAAGCGTGGGTTTCACCATAACGGGCATTATATCGCCGGGCAGAGCACTACAATGGCAGGTAGTGCGTCCTCCCATCCACATTCTGGGCGGCGGGCTGGCCGGTTCGGAAGCCGCCTGCCAGGTGGCCCGGGCCGGAATCCCGGCGATCCTTTGCGAGATGCGGCCTGTCGTGAGCACACCGGCCCACAAGACGGATCGCCTTGCGGAGCTGGTGTGCAGCAACTCGCTGAAAAGCGAAAGCAGGAACACGGCGCCATGGCTGCTGAAAGAAGAATTGCGCCGCGCCGGGTCCGAGCTCCTGCAGGCCGCCGAGGCGTCCCGGGTGCCCGGAGGCCAGGCGCTTACGGTCGATCGGACCAGCTTCGCGGAGCTGGTCACAAGTACGGTGTCCTCGCTGCCGGGCATCGAAATCCGCCGTCAGGAGGTGCGTTCGATTCCGCCGGAGGGCATCGTCATCGTCGCCACCGGCCCGCTGACATCGGACGCGCTGGCCCGGGAAATCGCTCGCATCACCGGCTCGGACCGGCTGTTCTTCTATGACAGCATCAGCCCCATCGTGGACGCGGAGACCATCGATACCTCGATCGCATTCCGCGCCTCGCGATACGGCAAGTCGATCGATTCCAGCGCCGATTACCTCAACTGCCCGATGGATCGCGAGCAGTACGAAAGGTTCGTCGATCGATTGCTCGAAGCACAACAGCACACACCGCACATCTCCGGGGACATTCCGTACTTCGAAGCGTGTCTTCCGATTGAAGAGCTGGCGCGTCGCGGACGCGACACGCCGCGGTTTGGCCCGATGAAGCCGGTCGGCCTGACCGATCCGCGCACGGGCGGGCGGCCGTACGCGGTGGTGCAGCTTCGCCAGGAGACGCTTCGCGCCTCCAGCTACAACCTGGTCGGCTTCCAGAACTCCCTCAAGTATCCGGATCAGAAGCGCGTCTTCCGCATGATTCCCGGCCTCGAAACCGCCGAGTTTCTGCGCTATGGGCAGATCCACCGCAACACGTACATCAACGCGCCGGCCCTGCTGACGCCGACTCTGCAATTGCGCGGGGATGCCCGCATCTTCTTTGCCGGGCAGATTTCGGGCGTCGAAGGTTATGTCGAATCGATCGCCACGGGCCTGATCGCCGGGCGGCTGGCAGCGTCGCTGGCGCAGGGAGAGCCGTTGGAGCCTCTCCCGAAGGAAACGGCGCTCGGCTCGCTTTGTCATTACATCTCGGGCGCCGATCCGACGGACTATCAGCCTGTGAACATTACGTTCGATCTGCTTCCACGGCTCGACGAAACAACCGCGCACCGGCTGCGGCATGACCGCCAAGCCCGCCACGGCGAACTCTGCCGGCGCGCGCTCGAAAAACTCGAGGACTACCTGCTTGCTGCTGTCTGAAGCCATTGCTGCATTCCGCCAGGAGCTCGAGAGAGCGGACGTGTCGCCGCATACGCTGAGGAGCTACGGCCAGGATCTTGCGCAATTCCTCGAGTACTTCCGCCGCGCCGGCGAGCCGGAAGTGGGCGCCTTGGACGCGCTGGCCATCCGCGAGTGGCTCGGAGGCCTCTACCACCAGCGGCTGGCGCCCGTCACCCTGCGCCGCAAGCTGGCCGCGGTGCGCAGCCTGTTCCGCTTCCTGCACCGCCGTAGCGCCGTCAAGATGAATCCCGCCAAGCTGATCCGCACGCCTAAGGCGCCCAGGACTTTGCCTCGCGTACCGACCGAGGAGCAGGCCAACGCACTGATTGACCAGGTGGCGCGCGATGCTCTCGAACAACCGCACGTTCAGCGCGACCTCGCCATCTTCGAATTGCTCTATGGCTGCGGGCTGCGCGTGAGCGAGCTGGTGGGCCTGAATCTGAGCGACGTCGATTTCAGCGAGCGCTGGGTGCGCGTCCGCGGCAAAGGCCGCAAGGAGCGCCAGGCGCCTTTCGGCTCGAAAGCGGCGGCGGCGCTCGAAGCCTACCTCGCCGTTCGCAGTCCCTCTCCGGGCGTGGGAGCGCTGTTCTTGAACACACGCGGGCAGCGCCTCGGCGACCGCGCCGTCCGCGGCATCGTCAAGCTTTACGCAACCGCTCTTTCCGGCGACGCTTCCTTGCACCCGCACAGCTTCCGCCACGCGTTCGCCACCCATCTTCTGCAGGATGGCGCTGATCTGCGCGCCATCCAGGAATTGCTGGGGCACGCGCAGCTCTCGACCACACAGAAGTACACGCAGGTATCCTTAAAGGATCTGATGGCGGTCTATGATCGGGCACATCCCAAAGCGTGAAGTTCCCATAGCGGGCTGGGCCGGCGTCCCGGCAACGGCGGCGATTCCCTGGCACATCTGGTGCTACGTTGCCGCTGTCGCCTCGGCGGCGATTGGCGTCACCTGGGACATCTCGTGGCACATGACGATCGGCCGCGACACTTTCTGGACGCCGCCGCACATGTTCATTTACTTGTGCGGCGTGCTGGGCGGCGGCGCCTCGGCGTATCTGATTCTGATCGGGGGCGCGGGCGCAACGGTGCGCATGTGGGGCTTCCACGGGCCGCTGGGAGCGTTCCTGGCGGCCTGGGGCGCCGTCGCCATGCTCTCCTCAGCGCCATACGACGACTGGTGGCACAACGCCTACGGCCTCGACACCAAGATCCTGAGCCCGCCGCACATGGTGCTGGCGCTGGGCCTGCTCTCGATCCGCTTCGGAGCGCTATTGCTGACGCTCGCCGGGATGAATCGCGCCTCCGGTGAACTGAAGCGGAAGCTGACCCGCGTCTTCCTCTTCCTCGGCACGATGGTGCTCGGCATCACCGTGGGCACGTTCCAGGAGCTGACGCTGCGCAACTACATGCACAGTGCGCGCTTCTACCTGATCCTCGCCCTGGCCGCGCCGGTAGTCCTGGTGGCCGTACGCGAGGCTTCCAGACACCAGTGGGGCGCCACCATCTGCGCCGGCATCATGTTCTGTTTCCAGCTCTCGCTGCTGTGGATTCTGCCTCTGTTCTCCGCCGAGCCCAAGCTGGGACCTGTTTATCAGCAGGTGGCGCATTTCATTCCGCAGCCATTTCCGCTGCTGATCGTGGCCGGCGCCGTGGCCCTCGATCTGTTGCGCTCGCGGTTCCAGCCGCGCCGCCCGTGGATCTACGCGGCCGCTGCCGGCCCGGTGTTCCTTGTCGTTTTCCTGGCTGTGCAATGGCCGTTCGCGGATTTTCTGATGTCGCCGGCGTCGCGGAACTGGGTCTTTGGCGCCCACTACAACGCCTACTTCATCCCGCCGTCCCATGACCTGATTCGCAACGCGTTCTCGGCGGTGGAAACCAGCTCCGCGCAGTTCTGGAGCCGCATGGCGATGGCGTTGTTGGGCGCGGTTGTCTCCGCCCGGCTGGGACTGGCCTGGGGCCGGTGGATGTCGCGCATTCGCCGCTAGTCACCTGGCGGCGCGCCGAACTTCGAGTATCGATTCCTGAGGAGGTTCCATGAAAACATTGATTCGATGGGTCGCCGCCGGGCTGCTTGCGGCTTGCACCGTTCTTGCGCAGGATTCATCGCGCGAGTTCAAGCAGATCATCCAGCGCTACTGGCAGGCGTGGAGCACGCTCAACCCGGACAACGCCGCCCCCTTTTACGCGAAAAACCCGGATGCCGTGTTCTTCGACGTCGCCCCGCTGAAATACACCGGATGGGAGGAGTACAAAGAAGGATTCAAGAAGGCCTTCGCCGGCGCCGTCAGTGCTTCTTTGACGCCAAACGACGATCTGAAAGTCACTGCCAGGCGGGGCCTTGCCTGGACCACCAATACCTTCCAGGGAACCATCCAGCAGAGGGACGGCAAGTCCATGAAACTGGTGGGAAGGCATACGGCGATCTGGGAAAAGCGCGGCGGAAAATGGATCATTCTCCATGAGCATGCTTCGGCGCCGCTGCCGGAGTAAGGACGCTACTGCGCGAGCTCGGCTTCAATCGTCACCACGGCGCGCACTTCCACCGCGCCCGGCTCGATGGGCGTGGTTGCCGCCCCAGCCGCCCGGGAGTCGACATACGGCGTTATCCGCACCGAGCCGCCTTCTTCGGCGTACGTGATGATGCCGAGGTGCAATCCAAGACCAGTCGCGATGGCCTCGGCATGCAGCCGCGCCTGCATCGTCGCCGAGCGCAACGCCTCCCTCCGCGCCGGATTCGGATCCCGCAGCGTGAAGCGCAGCGAATAGATCTGGGTGGCGCCGGCCTGCGCCGCCGTGTCGATCACCCGGCCCGCGTTGTTGATCTCATTCAGAGTAATCTCGACTGTGTTGGTGACGGAGTAGCCGGCGATTTGCGAAGTCCCCGTGCGGTAGAACGGCGAAAGCGAATAGCCGGTGGTGCGGATGTCGGCGTTGGCGCCAAGCAATTGCCGCAGCGCGGCCATCACCGCATTGGTCTGGGTGGCGTTGGCGTCGCCGGCTTCGACAGCCGTGGCCGCCTGCGTCGTCACGCCGGCGCTCACTTTCACCTGGTCAGGCCGGAACGAAACCACACCTTCCCCGGACGCACGCACGGTGGGACGCCGGTTGGGAAACTGGGGGAATGCGCTGGTGGCGAGCAGGGTCAGCGCGCCAAGCGCCATCAAGGAACGGCTCATAATACGATTCTCCTCGATTGCCGGACGCGGCGCTGCTAGTCAAACCCGGTCGCCAGCGGAAAGTTGCTTTCCCTGCCTGCTTTCATACCATACCGTCCGATTGACCCGCCGTACACCACCGCGATAGAGAGGCAGCGTGATTGTTGCGGCGCGGCGGTCCAGTTGACCGGTAGTCAGCAGTTGGAGAGGCCCAACAAGCTCTTTTTGGACTGTTGAGGGCGCCTGCCCAAAGTAGGTCTCAGGGACTTCAGGCGTACTTCGGCCTTGCCAACAAAGGAAAGATTGGCGGAGGCCGTAATGAGGGAAGACGTGAAGCGAATATGCGGATGGCGAGTAGCGTCCAGCATGTCCGTCAATGCGTACTCCTCTACCTTTTTGACATCCTTTTCGCTGATCCACTTGTCCTTGTTGGCAATACCGGATGCCTCCAGGGCAGAAGTGGCCAGGGCCAAAATGAGAATCAGCGGGCGCACAAGCAGATCAAAACCGGAGGACGAAGCCGCCTCCAACGACAATATTGTGAAGCCCGCTCCCTGAAGTCGAAACATTCAGTGAGGGCTTACCTGAGTAGAAGTCACGCACTTCAAGGCGAACGCCGAGCCAGCGCAGTACGACGGCATCCACGCCGCCGCCCAAGTCGACGACACCGCGGTGGATGTGGCGTGGCGCAGGATTCGGCTGGCCGCTAATGGTCATGGCGCTCTGCTCGTAGAGAGCGTAGCCGCCGCCAACGGCCAAATAGGGTGAGACGCGACCACGGGGCGCAAACTTCACACGCAGACCAGGCGTGATGTAGAGTGTGGCAAAGTCCCGGGTGGCGCCAGCCAGATTGGCGCCCACGTCGCGAAGAGGGCTAGCCAGGAAGTGCGTTTCGACGAGCAAAGTTGCCGCTCGGGATCCGATAATGTTGAAGCCGTAGTTTGCTTGAAGCGCAATGCCGCCACCGAGATCGAGGCGACCTCCCAGTGCGGATTGTTCCCGCGAGAGCACTCGGCCGAGTGTCAGACCGAGTTCCTGACGCTGAGCGGACAGAGGCGCGGCCAGGCCGCAGACAGTCAGCGCCAGAAATAGTGATCTGGCTGCCCGTACGAGGATTCGCCGCCTGGGATGTGTCATTCCGTGGGTTCCGTGGGTCTTCATTCCTGCGCACGTAGTCGCAATTCGCTTCAAAATCCCCCTGGAAATTGCGAACTTGGGTTTCATGTTCGCGCGGGGGAAAAGCTGGGCCCAGTCGACTACACTAATAATGGATCGGCCTCGCTTGGATCTAAGCCAGATTTCCGCGGCCCCCGTGGCGCAGGTCGCGCAGCGGGTCTCAGAGGATCAGGAGCTCGTGCAAGCGGTCCTGCGGAGGGACCGCAAAGCAACAGCGTTGTTTGTCGAGCGCTACGCCGATGCGGTCTATGGATACGTGCGGTCGCGTTTAGCACCCAGGGCCGATCTCGCGGATGATCTTGTCCAGGATATCTTTATATCGGCGTGGGAGGCTCTCCACTCGTTCCGCGGCGTGTCGTCACTGCGCTCGTGGCTGCTGGGGGTCGCGCGCCACAAAGTGCAAGACCACTATCGTGTGCGGTTGCGCGATCTTGCGGAGGAGCCGGACGACGCAGAGACGGCCGACCTGACCGCCGCGGACTTCGACGAGGAGCTCGACCGGAAGCGGATGGAGGAAAAGACTCAGCACGTGCTTCGAAGCCTTCCCGAACACTACTCCCTTCTTTTGCTGTGGCGTTATTGGGAAAAGGTCCCGGTCCGGGAAATTGCGGGCAAGACCGGCCGGACCGAGAAGGCGGTCGAGCGAATGCTCGCCCGGGCCAGGGATCACTTTAAGAGGAGGTGGAACGATGTCTGACGATCCGTTCCTGAAGATGGCAGCATCGTCGGAAGGCTCTGGCAAGGCGTCGTCGCGCTTGAAGTCCCGGATCTTCTCGACGCTGACGCGGCAGCAGGAGGAGTCGGGTCCCCTTCTCAGTTTGAGAGAAACCAGCCGGGCGGGGAGCCAGCTATGCATATTCGAGCAGTTAGTGCAGATCGCGCCTGTTGGAGAGAAACTGCACTCGTTTAATTATTGCCGAATCTGCCACGCAAGAGCGCTTGCCGAGCGCATCGAAGCCGCCCCGATCTGGTGGCCCGGATGCCCGTATGTGCTGTTTCAGGGCGGCAAATAACGCATCAAAAATACTTCACGAAACCGAATACGTTCTGGAAGTTGGCCAGCCCGCGAGCTCCGGGCGGTGAAAGCTGCTGGCTGATTGGATTGCGCTGCATCGTCTCGAGAAACATATAGCGAAATCCCCATCCGCTCCGCGACAGCAGGTCGATGCCGGCAGCAACCCGCAAGCCAGGCTCCGTTGCGGAAAAGCTGCGCGGAGGGAGAGCCGGGCTGCCCGTGAAGCTGGGTGATCCGTCGACATGGCTTGTAAAATGCGTGACGCCAATCCCGACGAGCAGGAACGGCCGCACTCGGCTGCGCCGGTTCCGGAAGTAGAGCAGCGCGTCACCGAACCCGGAGTGCTGGGAGCTGTTGCGTGACTGCAAATATGAGTTTTGGGGAAGCCGTATCGACGTCAGCGTCAGCGAGTTTCGATTCCAACCATATCCCGCCTGGATGCTCAAGTAATCGGTGATGTGCCGGCCCGCGAACCCGGAAGCGAGGGCTCCGTTCTCTGGCTTGTACGTTGAGGTCGCCGTTACGCCTATGTCCACAGTCGTTTGAGCATCTGCCGACAGGGTCGAAATGCCGGACGTGACGCCCACGAAGGTCTGCGCACTCGCGACTGCGCCGATTCCGGCGATCAGGAACAGAACTCCCCGCATGCGATGTCTCATTTTACTCTAAGGACCGGGAGGGGGTTTTCGCCGCGATACTCGACTCTCTCGCTGTCAGCGGATTCTATCCACACTGACGGGAGGATTACATGAAGAAATGGATCACTGGCGTTCTGTTCGTTGCCGGCCTGTGCGGCGTTTTCCCCGCCCTCCGGGCTGATGATATGTCGACATACGAAGTCACGATCACAAATCTCACTCGCGGCCAGCGTTTCACGCCGGTGTTGGTCGCCAGCCACAAAGAGGGAGTCAAGCTGTTTCAGCTCGGTTCTCCGGCCACTCCGCAACTGAAGACAATCGCGGAGGAAGGTGATCCCGGGCCGCTCGCGACGCTGCTGCGCGCGAATCCGGATGTGAAGGAAGTAGTGATTTCGCCGGCCCCGCCACCGGTCTCAAACCTGGTGGACCCAGGGGAAACCATCACTCTGCGAGTGCAGGCGGGCGGGCGATTTGATCATTTTAGTGTCGTCGCCATGCTCATTCCGACCAACGACGGGTTCTTTGCGTTAAACGGTGTGGAAGGCCCCAAGGGAAACGAATCACTCGATAGGTTGTCTCCCGCCTACGACGCCGGTACCGAACGCAATGACGAGACCTGCGCATCGATTCCCGGGCCGGGCTTCAGCGAGTGCGTCACACCGTCAAATCCCAGCGGTAACGGGGGTGGCGCGGCACCCGGCGGCGGTGAGGGATATGTCCACATTCACGCCGGGATTCACGGGATAGGAAATATGAACGCCGCGATGCGCGACTGGCGCAACCCGGTGGCGAAGATTACAATTCGCCGACTGCAGAACGATTAGAGACATCCGGAGGCTCGGAACAAAAGCGTTGTCGCAGCCGAGCTTACGCTATTTCGTGGCCGAGCCCTTGCGCTGCAACTCGAGCGGGACGCGTTTTAGTGCTGCCAGCCAGCAGCCCGAGCCGGTCTCTGTCGAACGCCTTGCTAAAGATCGAGGGAAAAGAGGTCGGGCGCGTCCCTGGAAACGAACGGGAGCATCCTTATGCGGGGTTCCGTGGGTTCGCGAATCCCACCCTCACTGCCATTTCACTCAAGGTGCAGCAGCTTCTGATAGATACCGCGGGCTTGGGCGATGTACTTCATCGCTTCCGCCTTGGCTTCCACGGAAGGGAAATGCGCCTGCCGGTCCGCCCAGCGTTCCAAAAAGTCGAGCTGCTCGAGAAACAGCTTTGCCGATTCAGCCGCCGGCGCCGGGCGGCCATCCGCTTCCAGATACACCGGCGACGTATGCGCGAACACCGGCTGTTTCCACCACGTCGCGCCATACTCGAGCATCCTGGACCCATAGGCGCGCGCCGCGATCCAGCCGCCGCGGTCGAGCGTCAGTGTGCCCTGAAAAGCGGCGGTGTGATGCCCGCCGCCGGGCTTCGCCCTCGCGATCACTTTGCCGTTGTGCAGGACCTCGAGCACATCGTACGGCTCGATGGACACCGCCCGCGCACTCACCTTCACCTCGGCCGGCTTCTCACCGAAGCGGATCGTCTCGCCCGGCCCTTTCCCGTTCACCGAGAAGTCCAGCAGCGGGTACGTCGAAACGAACGTGTGCCCGTTGCGAATGCCCTCGATCCACGCGTCATAGCTGAGCGGCCCGTCCGTGCGCACGTATGTGCGTGCGCTTCCCATGGGCGGATTGAGCGCCATTTTGTCCGAGCCCGACGATGCCGCCAGCCGGAAGCCGCAATTGAGGTAGTGGTAGTACACGTCGATCGGTGGAATCGAATACACCTTCGGCCCGCGCAGCTTGTAGATGTCGACCAGGACAGGGTGATGCTCGAACGGGCTGCCGGTGGTCAGCAGGTCGATGGAATCGATGCGCCCGAGGGCGATATCGAGCGGCGCTTCATAGGTTGGATACGGCCAGTGCGCCCACGTCACCAGCGCTCCTTGCGCACGCGCGTCCGCGGTGGCGTGCAGCATCCACGGCCAGTCGTAGCCGCCGGCGCCGCCTTCTCTCAGGCCGCCCACCGAAACGGGCCACACGATCGATTCGAGATTCTGGAAGATCATGTGCGCCAGCAAGCCGTGCCGAAACTCTTCGCCCGTCTTGATGAAATGCCGGCCGCCGGAGACGGACAGCAATTGGCGGCCGCGGAAGTGCTCGACGTTCTGGAAGTGGCCGTCGCCGGGACGACCACTCCGATAGCCGCTCTTTAACAGCAGCAGGCTGCACACGCGCAGTCCTTCACACTCCATCTCGTAGCGGATGCCCGCCGGGTCGGGAAAGTGCATGTGCGTGTCGCCGGGATACCAGCCTTTCGCCTCGAAGTCCTCGAACTTCCGGATCTCGAGCCGAACCACCTGGCCGGCTGCCGGCGCAATGGCGACGGCTTTGTTCAGCGGCGCGTATTCGAAGCCCTTGCGCGCCTCAAAGATGTAGCGGCCGGCAGGCAGGTCGATCGCGTGCCCGTCATAGAGATACGCGTGGAGTTCGAGCGGCGAGGCGTCGCCGTCGCCCAGGATCAGATCGCCAGACATGCGCCTGGCGGGATCGGGCTGCGGAAGATGGCCGAGGGGAGCGAAATACTCGCCGGAGGCGTTGGTGACGCGCAGCCGCACACCAGTCGGGCGGCCGTCTTGATCGCGGATCTCGATCCTAACGCGGGCGTGGCCCGGATAAGGCTCGCGGGTGGGGAATTGCGCCAGCGAGAGAAGGCCGGCAAAGAGGACAGCCAGGAACGTGCGTTTCATTGCTTGCGCTTTCGCCATGGTATCGCGCTCCAGCGCGTCCACGCCGGTAAGCCGGCGCTCCTCGGTGGGGTCAGGCTTTCAGCCTGCCGCCGGGCTCCCGCCCGGCGCGGCACTCAGCGCCGGCTCGAAAGCCGGCGGCGGCCAAGAATGGCCGCCCCACGCGGTTAACTGCCGGACCGGAGCTTCCATACGATCTGCCTTAAGATCCCCAGCCACACGGCCGCATCGTCGCGGCTCAGGTTCAGCCGCTTCACCAGCGCCCGAAGACGCCGCTGGGCGCCGGCCACCGCCGTGTGATCATAGTAGCCGCTGAGTTTCAGCGCTTCCTCGATCCGCTCGCGCAGCACCTCGGTTTGCTCCGCCGTGGCCGGCTTACGGGCCGGCGGCTTGGCGATCGCCGCGCGCCGGTCGCGCACCAGCTCGTACAGGCACACCGCCACCGCCTGCCCGAGATTCATCGAGCGGTGCTGCGGCCGCGACCGGATCTCGATCAACCACTGGCAGTGGCTCAGGTTGTCGTTGGAGAGCCCGTACTTCTCCGAGCCGAACAGCAATGCGACCGGGCCTTGGTGCTTGCGAATCCGGCGCGCGCCGTACTCGAGCCCATACAGCGGCTGCCGCGGTTCGCGATGCGACCCGGCCGTCGTCCCCACCACCAGCGTGCAGTCCGCAACCGCTTCGGCAACGGTGGCAAACTCGCTCGCGGCCTTCAACACTGCGCCCGCGCCGACAGCGGACTTCGCCTCGCGAAACGCCACTTGGTAGGGGTTCACCAGCCGCAGCTCGATGAAACCGAAGTTGCTCATGGCGCGCGCCGCCGCGCCGATGTTCAGCGGATTGCGCGGGCTGACCAGAACAACCCGCAGGGAAGTCACCGCAGCTCTTCCATGATCATGTCCAGCGCTTGCCTGGACGGCCGCACCCGCGATTCAGGCAGAGTCGCCAGCGGCTCGTCCACCATGTTCAGAAAATCGTGCAGCGTATCGCGCCCCTGCTCGATGTACAGAATGCCGGTCAGCACCTCGCCCTTTTGCTCGCCTTCATGGATGGCAGCAATGGCCGCCATCTTGTTATACGGATCGTAATCGCGATCGAGCTTCTTCAGCCGCAGCAGCGAGCCATCGTGCAGGCGCACGTCCAGGACTTCGCCTTCCGCCATCTCAATGCCGATCTCTTCGTAGTAGGGAATGTAGTTGAGATCCTGGAGCGGGATCTCGTGATCCTTGACGTAGGAGTAGCTCTTGGTGGATCCCTCGTGGTCGTTGAACGTCACGCAGGGCGACACGACGTCGACCACTGCCAGGCCGCGATGCGACAAACACGCCTTCAGGATGGTGCTGAGCTGTTTCTTGTCGCCGGAGAAAGACCGCGCCACCAGCGTCGCCCCCAGCTCGATCCCCATCAGGCAGCAGTCGATCGGCGCCATCTCGTTCATGACGCCCGATTTCTGCTTCGAGCCGCGGTCCGCCGTCGCCGAGAACTGCCCTTTGGTCAGCCCGTACACGCCGTTGTTCTCGATGATGTAGACGAGCGGCACGTTGCGCCGCAGCATGTGCACAAACTGCCCGATGCCGATCGACGCCGTGTCGCCGTCGCCGGTCACCACGATCCCCATCAGGCTGCGGTTGGCCAGCAGCGCGCCCGTGCTCACCGCGGGCGCCCGGCCGTGCACGGAGTTGAATCCGTGCGCCTGGTTCAGGAAATAGGCCGGCGTCTTGGAAGAGCAGCCGATGCCGGACATTTTCGCCACCTTCCATGGCTCGATGCCCAGCTCGAAGAGTACTTCGATGATGCGCTCGGAAATCGAGTTGTGGCCGCAGCCTGCGCACAACGTCGTCTTTCCGCCGCGATACGGCAGAACATCCAGCCCGATGCGGTTGACTTTTCTGGGCGGCGGCGTGGCTACGGCGCTCATAATCCCTCCTGGGTGGCGAATTCATCGGTCACCGTTCGCGCATCGAGCGGCAGCCCGCCGTAATAACGGATGCTGCGCAGCTTTCCAATCAGCGCCGGCTCGAGCTCGAGCCGCATCAGCGCCAGCAACTGCGCATCGCGGTTCTGCTCCACCACATAGACCCTCTCATGTCCGGCGATGAATTCCTTCAACCGAGCGGTGAACGGATAGGCTTTCAGCCGCAGATAGTTCGTTTCAATCCCGTATTCGCGAATGAGCTGGTCGCGGCTTTCTTCTACCGCGTAGCGCGAGGTGCCGCAGCAGATGATGCCGATGGTTGCGTTGTGGCTCGAAGCCGCCTCAGGCTCCGGCAGGAACTTGCGCATCGTCTCGAACTTCCGCGCCAGCCGGTCCATGTTGTTGATGTAATCCTCTTCGCGCTCGGTATAGGCGGCTTCATCGTTGTGGCCGCTGCCCCGCGTGAAGTACGCCGCCTTCGGATGATGCGTGCCAGGCAGGGTGCGATAGGGGATGCCGTCGCCGTCCACGTCGCGGTACCTGGCGAATTCCCCGGCTTTGTCCAGATCCTCCTTCGAGAGCACTTTTCCTCGGTTCAGCGGCCTGGCGGGATACTCGAACGGATCCGCCATCCAGTTGTTCATGCCCAGATCCAGGTCCGTCATCACGAACACCGGCGTCTGAAATTGCTCGGCAAAGTCGAACGCGTCCATCGCCATCTGGAAGCATTCGGCCGGTGAGGAGGGGAAGAACATCGGATGCCTGGTGTCGCCGTGCGAAAGCAGCGCATTCTTCAGCAGGTCGCCTTGGGCTGTCCGGGTCGGCAGGCCGGTGGAAGGCCCGACACGCTGGACGTCGAAGATCACCGCCGGCACTTCCGCGTAATACCCCAGGCCGGCGAACTCCGCCATCAGCGAGATGCCGGGGCCGGAGGTCGACGTCATGGCTCGAGCGCCGGCCCACGACGCGCCGATTACCATACCGATCGCGGCCAGTTCGTCCTCGGCCTGAAGAACGGCGTAGGTCGCTTTGCCGGATTCCTTGTCCACCCGCAGCCGCTTGAAGTGTCCGATCATCGCTTCCACCAGCGACGAGGACGGCGTGATCGGGTACCAGGTCACCACCGTGCAGCCGGCGAACACGCACCCCAGGGCGGCCGCCGAGTTGCCGTCAATCATGATCTTGCCCGTCGTCTTGTTCATCCGCTCGACGGCGAACGGATCGGTCTTGGCGAGGTTTTCTTCGGCGTACCGCTTGCCCGCCTGCACGGCGTTCCAGTTCAGCTCGGCCGCCTTTGCTTTCTTCGGCCCGAACTGCTTGAACAGCGCCGTGCGTATCTCTTCCAGGTCGATCCCCACCAGATGCGCAACCACGCCGTCATAGATCATGTTTTTGACCAGCTTGCGCAGCTTGGCTTCCGGGCAGACGGGAACCAGCAGCTTGTCGAAGGGCACCGCGTAGAAGTGCAGATCGTTGCGCACATCTTTCAGCTTCAGCGGTTCGTCATAGACCACCGCCGCGCCGTCCTCGAGCTTCAGCACGTCTTCCCTGGCCGTCTCCGGATTCATCGCCACCAGAAAGTCGATCTCCTTCTTGCGGCCGATCCACCCGTTCTTGTTCGCCCGGATCGTGAACCACGTCGGAAGCCCGGCGATGTTGGACGGGAATAGATTTTTTCCCGACACCGGAATTCCCATCTGAAAGATGGACCGCATCAGGACGCTGTTCGCAGTCTGGCTCCCGGAGCCGTTGACGGTGGCCACCTGGATCGAAAAATCGTTGACCACGCGGTAGGCTTGTCCGCCGGTCCGGGCAGTGACCGGGCTCACTTCGATAGTGGACATAAGAGGATTGTTTATAGCCAGTCTGCTTTGATTATAGCGAAGTTCTACGCTTCTTCCAGGTACGTGTAGCCGTTCAGCCCGTCTTCGTAGAACCGCAGCAGGCGGCCCGATTCCTCGAAGCCGATGTGGCCTTCGCGCAGCGCCGACTCGACGTCCTTGCGGAATTCTTCGAGCAGCACGCGCGAATTGAACTGCACGTAATCCAGCACCTCGCGCACAGTGTCGCCCTGCACCACTGCATCCAGAATCGGCTCATTGTTCTCCCCCAGACGAACGTGCACGGCGTTGGTGTCTCCGAACAGGTTGTGCAGATCGCCGAGAATCTCCTGGTAGGCGCCCACCAGAAAAGTGCCCAGGAAATACGGCTCGCCGTTGAACGGGTGCAGGGCCAGCGTGCGCTTCACGTCGCGCCGGTCGATGAACTGGTCCACCTTGCCGTCCGAATCGCAGGAGATATCGCCAAGGATGGCGTGGCGGGTGGGCTGCTCGCTCAAACGGTGAATCGGCATGATCGGAAAAAGCTGCTTCACCGCCCAGCTATCCGGCATGCTCTGGAACAGCGAGAAGTTGCAGAAGTAGGTGTCCGACAGCATGCCTTCCAGCCCCTCGAGCTCTTCGGGAAAGTACTCGAGCTCCCGCGCCAGCCGCTGGATGCGGCGGCAGATGGCCCAGTAGATCGTCTCCGCCATCGCCCGCTGCTCGAGCGACAGGTAGCCGAGGCTGAACAGGTTCAGCGCCGAGTCGAGAGCCTGCTGCGCGTCGTGGAAGCTCTCGAGCAGATTCTTCGCCGACAGCGACTTGTAGGTTTCCCGCAGGTCGATCACCGGCTGCTCGGCGTCGTCGGGAAGCTTTTCCATCACTTCGCTCTCTGCCCCAAAGCCGGTAACGCCGAGGATATTGAACACCAGCACGCTGTGATAAGCGGCGATCGCGCGCCCGCTTTCGCTCACGATATGGGGGTGCGGGATCTCAGCCTCGTCGCACACGTTCTGGATATGGAACACGATGTCGTTGGCGTATTCCTGGAGCGTATAGTTGACGCTGGATTCGAAGTCCGTCTGCGACCCGTCGTAATCGATTCCCAATCCGCCTCCGACGTCGATCTGCTCCAGGCCAGCCCCCAGTTTCTTCAAGCCCACGTAGCAACGGGCCGCCTCGATCACCGCGGCTTTGATCTGGCGGATGTTGGTGATCTGGCTGCCAAGGTGGAAGTGCAGCAGCTTGATGCAGTCGGCCATCTCCAGCGCCTTCATCCGGTCGAGCGCCTGCAACGCTTCGCTCACCGTCAGCCCGAACTTCGAGCGGTAACCGCCCGAGGACTTCCAGCGCCCGGAGCCCCGGCTGGCCAGCTTGACGCGCAGGCCGACTTCCGGCCGCACGCCGACCTTGCGGGAGTACTTCACGATCAGGTCCAGCTCGGTGAACTTTTCCACCACCGGGATGATCCGTCGGCCGATTTTCTTCGCCAGCATCACGAACTCGATGTACTCGTCGTCTTTGAATCCGTTGCAGATGATCGGCGTCTCGTTGTCGGAGATGGCCAGCACCGCCAGCAGCTCGGGCTTCGAGCCCGCTTCCAGCCCGAACCGGAACGGCCGGCCGAACTGCATCACTTCTTCCACCACGTGGCGCTGCTGGTTCACCTTGATCGGATAGACGCAGAAGTAGCTGCCCTTGTAGCCGTGCTCCTGGATGGCGGTCTGAAACGCCTGGTGGATCTCGCCCAGACGGTGTTGCAGGATTTCGCCAAAGCGGATCAGAATGGGCGGCGAGATGCCGCGAAGCATGATCTGGTCGACCAGCTCCTTGAGGTCCGCCTTGCGCTGCGGCTCCCTGGTTGGATGCACCCAGAGATGCCCGTTGTCGCCGACGGAGAAATAGCCCTTTCCCCAACTGGCGACGTCGTACAGCTCCGAGGCGTCCTGCGCGGTCCACCGGTCGGTCGGCTCCCAAATCGTGTCCCGTTCCGTGATCGTCTTGAGATTCAACTCACCTGGCTCCTTTATCGAAGGGGTTACAAACTCCAGTCTCCACGGAAATTCGGACAACAGCAAGTGTTTTTCGAGACCTTGCTATTTTGGTTCCATGATCCGCTCTTCCGGCGACGAGTCAACCGTGCGCTGCGCCATGCGCCTGAACTTTTTGTTCTTCGTATTGCTGAGCCCGGCTCCGGCGGCTTCCGCGCTGCTGGAATCCCGCGCCCAAGGGAGCCTCGCGTTGAAGGACCGCGGCCAGATCCGCCTGTTCGACTTTCGTCCCGACAGCGCGACCGGCTGGAAGATTCGCAAAGCGACCCTGTTCCTCCACTTGGAAAGCGGTGAACCACCCAGGCAAATCGCTGTCTCCTCGATCGCCGTCAAGTGGACCGAAGACGCGCCGCAACAGGCGCTCGAGGGCATTTTCGGCAAGGCCGCATCGCGTCATGGCAGCTTCCGGGTGACTCCGATCGAGAAAGGCTGGCTCAGCGTCGAGCTCGAGCCCTGGCTCATCGAGTGGCTGGCGGCCGGCAAGAGCTTCGGGCTCGCCCTCGAACAAGGCCCGCGCCGCTTCCATGGCCGCGGGCCCGCCTATTATGCCCCTTACCTGCTGGTGGAAGGCGACCCGCCGTGACGCTGATCAGGCTGCCGGCATTCCCATTGACCTTTGGTGGGGCGGTCAATCCTGGCCGGTGCTGGCCTCGCTGATCGACGCCCATGTCGCTGTCTCTGACAAGAGCGCCATCGAAGCAGCCGGTCTGCCGCCTCCGAACGAACTAGGCGTTCTTGGCTCTCCCGCCGAATATCGGTGCGGTCTTTCGAAGCTGGTACCCGCCAAAGACGTCCAACGTTTCGCAGAACAATACATGCCGGCGACTGTCCTCGCCAAGCGCTTCAATCTCAGGGGCGGGTTGCTCGCTCGCTACCTGAAAGAGTCGGGCGCCTGCATGGTATACAATTGGAGCGTGAGTATGGGCATCGATATCCGACCAGTTCCCCCGCCGCTCCAGTTTGATGCTCATGGTGTCTGTAGAGCAGCAGGCACCCGGGTCACATTGCTCACCCTGATCGACGCCTTCCAGGAAGGCGCTTCTCCCGAAGAGATCTACCAGGAGTACCCTTCCGTGTCCCTGGCGGACGTGTACGCCGTCATCGCCTTCTATCTCAGCCATCGCGATGAGATTGACTCGTATCTCGAAACCGTCCGCGAGCAGGAAGCCAAGGTCATTGAACAGATCAAGTCTCGTTCTCCGCTGGCCGAAATCCGCCAGCGGCTTCTGGCCCGAAAGCCGCTCCCGACGTGATTGCGTTCCTGGCGGACGAGAATCTGAAGCGCAAGATCATCAGCGGCCTGTTGCGCCGGAACCCGTTGATGGACGTCGTCCGAGCATAAGATGTTGGTTTGACCGGGGTCGACGATCTCATTCTGCTGCAGTGGGCGGCCCGGCACAAGCGGATCCTGCTGACTCACGATGTGCAGACACTGATTGGTTTCGCTTGGGAATCGGTCCGCGCCGGAAACCCGATGGCCGGCGTGATCGTCCTGGGCAGAAACCTACGAGTCTCAGAGGCCATTGAGGAGCTCCTCCTAATGGCCGAATGCAGCGAGCCCGAGGAGTGGGCAGGCGTGGTCGCTTATTTGCCGTTGTGAGAGTTTTCCCCGGATCCGTCCGACGCTCGGCGGCAAATTTTTCCTCACCGCGGCGAACGTAGCGGTCGTTAGAGAATCACTCCGGCCTGGTCGCCCAGCGTTCAGGGATCTCGGCAGAACACGCTGGCCGCCGCCATGTCCCAGCGCTGCACGTTGTGCATGCGAAAGGCCGCCGGGGCTGAGCTATTGCGAAAGATCATTTCCGAGTTGGCCGATCCAGGAGTTGACCGGCTGGTCACTGCGGCGCGCTGTCCCGCCGCTTCGCACATCTACGGGCGGGGCGTGTTGTACGAGAGCTCATGGGCAAGCGCGCGCGTTCGAGGGGCTGTTCTATCTTTCACACGACGGCAACATCATGGCAGTGCCGCTGAAATTCGGAGGTTCCATGGAGGCAGCTCTTCCCCGCGAGCTGTTCCCGCTGCCAGGCTTCGCCCGGCTCAGCCCCTGCGAAGGCACTCCAGACGGTCAATGCTTCCTGACAAACGTCACAGTGGGCAGCCTGGAACCGTTGAGGTGATCGTCAACTGGCCGGCGCTACTGAAGAGAGGAGCGGCCTTGCGGGCTGGCTGCCTTGATCACGGTCATGCGTGATCCCGCCCTGACGGCTGTGCGGAACGCAGCCGGTCTCGATGAAGGCTCCCGCGTTCTGGTAATTGTGACCGAGGGCAAGATCCGATCAAGACTGCCTGCGGACAAGTGGAGCTGTGGACGCTCTCAATGAGATCGCCCGAGGCGAAACACCCGCTGGTCTGAAGCCCGGCGCCACAGGGGTATGATGGATAGGTTCATCTCATGAACCAGGTACGGCTTTTTTGGCGCAGCTTCTTTGACATCCGGCCCGGTGAGCGCCTGCGGGTGCTGTTCATGTCGCTGTATCTGCTCAGCGTTCTGTTCGCCTACTACATCCTCAAGCCACTGTCCCGCGCGCTGTTCCTGAACAAGTTCGACATCGACAAGCTGCCCTGGCTCTACGTTCTGATCGCCGTGGTGGGCGGGCTGCTGGCCTTCGTTTATACGAACATCGCGGTGCGAGCGTCGCTCAGCAAAGCGGTCCTCGGCGCCACCGCATTCTCGGTGGCATGTCTCGTCCTGTTGTGGTTCCTGCTGAAGAACCCCGCCGATTGGCTCTACTATGTGTTGAATATCTGGGTCAGCCTGTTCAGCGTCATCCTGGTTTCACAGGGCTGGCTGGTGGCGGCCAATGTTTTCAACCCTCGCGAGGCCAAACGCGTTTACGGTGTCCTCGGAGTGGGAGCGGTCATCGGGGCGGCGTTTGGCGGATCGTTCACCGCCTTCGCTCTCAAGCTGGTGGGCGTGAACAACCTGCTGCTGGCGAGCGCCGTCATGGTGTTGTTCGCTTACGGCGCCTTTCTGGCGGTGGAACGCCAGCCGGGCGTCTCGCTGGCCGGGGCCAAGGCCGCTGAAGACGAAGAGGCGGACTTCCACTTCGCCGACATTGTGGGCGCGATCCGCCAGCACCGCCACCTGCAAGTGATTATCGGCATCATCCTGCTGACCTACCTGGTGGACGTGCTGGTGGAATTCCAGTTCAGCGCCGTCGCCAAACAGGCGTACAAGAGCAAAGAGGAACTGACCGCTTTCCTGGGAAGCTTTTATGGGCTGTACCTGAACCTGATCACGTTCGCCTTCCAGTTCTTCCTGACGGCAGCCGTCGTCAACATGTTCGGCGTGGGCGGGACGTTGCAGGTGATGCCCATGTCGATCGGGCTGCTGTCGGTGTCCACGCTCGCTTTTCCAACTGTGCTTTCGACCTCGGCAGCGCGGCTCAGCGAAGCGGCCACACGGTATACGTTCAACCGCACCGGCATGGAATTGCTGTACCTGCCGTTGCCGATGGAATTGAAGAATCGCACCAAGGCGTTTGTGGACATCTTCATGGACCGTTTCGCCCGGGGGATGGGAGGCATGCTGCTGGTGCTGGTCACCGGCGTCCTGAATGTGCCGTCGCGGTATGTCTCGATTCTGGTGATGGCGTTCTGCGCGATCTGGATTCTGCTGTCGCTGCGCGCAAAGCGGGAGTACGTGGCCACCGTGCGCGGAAGGCTGGAAGCGCGGCGGCTGGACCTGGACAGCGTGCGAATCAGCGTCAATGATCCGGCCACCATGAAGCTGCTCGAGGAGACGGCCCGCAGCCCGCTTCCTCGCCAGGCCTGCTACGCGCTGGAAATGCTCGAGGCGTCGCAAAGCGTGAATCTCGAGCCGATCTTGCGCGAGCTGATAGACAGCCCTTCGGCGGAAGTGCGCGGCAAGGCGCTCGAACTGGCTCTGAAGACGCGGTACGACATGCTTCTGGACGAGGCGTTGCGGGAGATCCGCTCATACCGTGGGGGCGAGCGGTCCGGGTCCATCGAGCCGGCAGTCGAATATGCGCTCACCTACTCGGGCGATGGTTCGCGGCTGGCGCGCACATTGCTCCAGCATCCCAATGAGCAGGTGCAGGCCAGTGTGCTGCGTTTCCTGGGCGGTTCGCAGTCGCTTGCGCGCGAGCTGCTGACCGCGGATTGGCTGGCCCAGGCGGCCCGGTCCGCCGAACCGGCCGAGCGGCGCAAAGCCGCCCTTGCCATCCGTTCGCTAGGCGACGGACATGGCGATCTGGTGGCCGCTCTGATCCGGGATCCGGACGCTCGCGTCACGGAGGCGGCGGCGCGGACGGCGGCGGCGCTCGAAGACCGAGCGTTGGTTCTGCCGATGGTCGAGCGGCTGGCCGAGCCCAGGCTTCGCGGAGCCCTGATCCAGGCGCTGGCACAATACGGCCCGCGCATTGCCGGCACCCTCGGCGATCTGCTGATGGACCACAAACTGCCGCTCCCGGTCCGCCGGCAGGTGGCCCGCACTCTGCAACACATCCCGGATCAGCGTTCGGTGGATGTGCTGATGGCCGGGATCGCGGGGCCCGATCCGGAGCTGCGGTCGGCTGTGATCGAAGCGCTGCACCGGCTGCGGGAGACCGTTCCCAATCTGAATTACGGCGCCGAGCCGGTGATGCAACAGATCCTGAGCGAAGCGCGCATGTATTATGAGCTGAGCGCGGCGCTCTCTCCCTTCCGCGACCAGACCGATGTGAAAACACCCGCGGGCCTGCTGGCCAAAACCATCGAGGAGCGGCTGCGCAAAACCATCCGGCGTCTGTTCTATCTTCTGGGCCTGAAATATCCGCCGCGGGAGATTCAGGCCGCCTACCTGGCGGTGAACCGCGGCCGGTCCGAAGAGATCTCGACCGCAATCGAGTTTCTCGATAACGTGCTCGAGCGCGAGCTGAAGCGCGTTCTGATCCCGTTGTTCGACGCACCGGGACACGCCGCCGAAAAAGGCCGCGAAGTGTTCGGACTAGCCAGGCTGGATACGGCCGGCGCATTGCGCCAGCTTCTTGAATCCGGCGACGTCTGGCTGGCCGCTTGCGCGATCGCCACCGCCGCCGAGCTTCGGCTGTCGTCGCTGGCCGGTGCGGTTGCAAAACTCGAGGAGGGAGCAGGCTCTGAGGTCGCCCGGGTGGCGCGCGATGCCGCCGCCCGGTTCGCCGCTTAGAAAAACAATGGCCGAGCTGAACATTATCGAAAAAGTGATCGCCCTCGAGGCGGTCGATCTGCTGAAGAACCTGACGCCGGACCAATTGGCGCGCATTGCCGCCATCGCGAAAGAGACCAGCCTGGCTCCCTCGAAGGTCGTCTTCGAGCCGGGCCAGACTCAGGACGCCCTCTATGTGGTCCTGGATGGCGCCGTCGATATCTTTCGCGACGGCCAGCTCCTGCATACGGCGCGGCAGAACGAAGTCATCGGCGCCTGGAGCCTGTTCGACCCCGAGCCGGTGTCGCTCGCCGCCTGCGGTTCGTCCGAGGGCGCCCGCCTGCTGAAAGTGAACCGCGAGGATTTCTACGATCTGCTCTCGGACAACATGGAGATCACTGCCTCGATCTTTTCCACGCTGGTGAAGCGCTTCCGGCAACTGGTGGAACAATAGGGGAAGAATGGAAGAGGAACCGAGGCATCTCGCCGAGCTGTACCGGATGGCGGTGCTGGGCCGGCTGACGGCGAAGATCGTTCACGAGATCACTACGCCGGCCGGCTCGATCCGCTCGAACAACGAGGTGCTGGCGCGCTCGCTCGACGCGCTCGGCAAGCTGCTCTCCGATGCAACCGTGAAAAAGTGCGCGCCTCCGGCCAAAGCGCTGGATATTCTCGAAACCCTGAAGAACCTGGCGGGCGTGGACAAGATCGCCTGCGACCGGATTTCGGCGGTGGTCCGCGGCCTGAAAACGTACGCCCGGGTCGAGGAAGGCGAATTGCGAAAGACCAATCTCAACGACCTGCTTCGCGACACGCTGAAGCTCGCCGGTGTTGAATTTCGCAACCGGGTCACGCTGGTGGAAGACTTCGGGGAGATGCCGGCAGTGGAGTGCTATCCGCAATCGCTCAGCCAGGTGTTTCTCAACCTGCTGGTGAATGCCGGCCAGGCCATCGAGGGCGAAGGGCAGGTGACGGTGCGCACCCGGGCCGAGAACGGCTGGGCGCGCATTTCCATCAGCGACACCGGCACGGGGATTGCGCCGGAACATCGCGACCGGATCTTCACACCGGGCTTCACCACCAAGCCAGCGGGCGAGGGCACCGGCCTGGGCCTGGTGATCACCCGCGAGATCGTGGTGGACCACCATCATGGGACGATCACGTTTGAAAGTGAACCGGGACGCGGCACGACCTTTCATGCGCGGATCCCGATCACACATCCCAGAAACAGGAGCTGACTACCTTGGCCTCAAATCCACCGCCGGCAGTCGTCATCGTCGACGACGAAGAGATGGTCATTACCAGCGTGCGCGCTTTTCTGCGCCTCGAGACCGAGTATGCGATTCATGGCTTCACGCTGCCGGGGGAGGCGGTGAAGTTTCTCGAGACCAACCCGGTGGACGTGGTCGTCAGCGATTATCTGATGCCAAAGATGAACGGCCTCGAGCTGCTCGCCAAATCCAAGCAGTTCCAGCCGGAGGCGGCGCGGGTGCTGCTGACCGGCCACGCCGACAAGCAGAGCGCCATCCGTGCGATCAACGATGTCGGCCTCTATCAATATCTCGAGAAGCCGTGGGACAACCAGCAGTTGCTGCTGGTGATCCAGAGCGCCATCGAGCGTACGACGCTGCTGCGGTCACTGCGCGAGAAGATCAGCGCGCTCGATACGGCGCACTCGAATCTGAAAGACATCCAGGCGAAACTGTTGCGCGCATTTTTATGAAAACGATTCTTCTAAGGAACACGCGCAAAACGGACCGCGCCCGCGGCAGGAACACTCCGGTGTTCCTCAAGGCTATGGCGCCGCGGGGCGCGGCCTTTGCGCTTTGGAGGAACACGCGCAAAACGGACCGCGCCCGCGGCAGAGACACTCCGGTGTTCCTCAAGGCTATGGCGCCGCGGGGCGCGGCCTTTGCGCTTCTGATTGTTCTTCCATTTCTGGCGCATGGCCAGGAGTGGCATTATTACGGCGGCGATGCCGG
>JACQDF010000067.1 GCA_016201205.1 Acidobacteriota bacterium | reverse complement strand
TGACATTTACCTCACTTTTGGTGAGGTAAATGTCAGCTTACCAAAAATGCACGCCGCCGTGGTGCATCCATGGCCCTGGTGCACTTTTGGCACCTCGGAATGCGCCGGATCCAGGTATATCGGCGACAACAAGACGGCGACCCGGTGGCTTCGGCGGCCCAACCGCAGTCGAGGAGGAAGTACTCCGCTCCAGTTGATTGACACGGAACTCGGGGCACGAGCGGTGGAGAACGTTCTCGGCCGCATTGCCTACGGCGGCGTCAGTTGACTCGTGTCTACCGAATCCTTGGCAAGCCGTACGCGAGAAAGCCGCTCGATGGAGAGGGCGCGTACCTTTTTGGCGGGCGCTGGTCGAGCGTAGGTACTCGTCTCGCGTACACCGTCGAGCATCACTCGCTGGCGATGATCGAATATTTCATCCACATCGACCCTGATGATCCGCCGAAGGACCTTGTGGCGGTCACAGCGGAGGTCCCGGACAGCGTCTCACGAACTTCGATTTCCCCAAAGCAGTTGCCGGCAAACTGGCGCCAGAGTCCATCACCGCCGGAGCTCGCCGAGATCGGCGATCGGTTCGTCTGCTACGCCCGAGCGGCCATCCTCATCGTTCCTTCGGCCATCGCTCCGGCTGAATCCAACTGGCTCATCAACCCTCGGCATCCGGAGTTCTCCAAGATCCGACAGCAACAGAACGGCTCGTCCAATCCCGCTGTTGCCGCAGCGTACGTACGAGAGTTCTGACATCATACGTAATGATGTCCAAGCTTACGTTGAGTGTGGATAAAGGTGTCATCTCCCGCGCCAAGCGTTACGCGAAGCAGCATGGTGTCTCGGTATCAGGTATGGTTGAAGCCAACCTGGCCGCGGTCTCTGAGCCGCCTCCGCGAAGGCCTGCGGAGGCCCCCACATCCTGCGATCGGTTCGAGGCTCCCTCGAGAAGGCGGATCTCGAAGAGTACAAGGAACATCTGGCGGCCAAGTATCGATGAAGCGGGTCCTCACGCGGTCACGACGATCCCCTATCTTATTCGAAAAGAGCGTGGCGCCGACCAAAGAGAAACGGACCCTCGCCGCGATGCTGAGGGTTTTCAGTGTCGCGACTGTCGACGGTGCGGTCATTCAGGACGCGCTGGAGTTGCCTCGACTGACTCTTGAGGGCACGGTGACAGCCGCCGCGGCGTAGCTTGCGGATCGAGAGAAGCTCTTCACTATCAAGGGGATGGGATCATCCGCACGAGGCGCATGCCGAAGGCTTATGATCGTTTGGGAGCTTTTCCTTACGTAAGTAGAGAATCTTAGCCTACACTTAGAAAAAGTACTAAAAAACCCTTGCCAGCCAGTACTTTAGTCTGGTAGGCTTAAGGTGATCGCTTTAGCCAAGCGGTTCCCCTCGTTTGGGATGGCTGGGCGCTTCAATGCTCTTCGCGGCGAGGAAACTTTATGCGTCGCTTCGTTCGTGTTCTGACTCTCTGCGCTACGATCATGGTGGGCACGGCGGCCGCCAGTGATTTCATCCCGAATCCGTTCTGGCCACCGGATCCCTACGAAAGAGCCGACAGCGATAACTCCATTCCGAATCCGTTCTGGCCACCGGATCCTTACGAAGACTGACCAGCTTCAGCCCTCCAGCGTTCGTCTCCAGCCTAACAGGTTCTCATGAATTGGCGCTTGTACCTGCAAGGTGGGGGTGCATTTCTCCTCCAGATCCTGCTGATTCAGGCGTTGCTCCGGCGCGGTAGTAAGCAATACGTTCTCCTGACGTTATACGCCGTAACGCTGTTCCTCGGGACCGTCATGAATCTCTCCATCCTGCTGGAGACGGCGGGGGAATGGTCCAGCGCGGCACAACAATACTACTGGACGACGGAGGTGTTGCAGCATGTATTCGTGTTCAGCGCCATCATTGGCTTCATCTACCAGCGTCTGGGCAGGAGCGAATCGCAGGCCAGATGGGGCCGCTGGCTGGTCGTGGCCGCGGCACTCGGAGTCATTCTCACCTTCTGGATTCACCGGAATCCCAGGTTGAGCCTCTGGATGACATCGGTCACCCGTGATCTCAGTTTCATGGCCACGATTCTCAACTTCATTCTGTGGGGGGTGCTGCTGCGCGACCCTCGCCGGAACAGGCGCATGCTGCTGGTCAGCGGCGGACTCGGGGTCCAGCTTGCCGGACAGGCGGTGGGGCATGGATTCCGTCTTCTGTCCGACTACCTGAAATCGCTCCTCTGGCTGGGCAATGTGATTCTGCTGGCGACCTATTTTCTGTCGCTCATCATTCTCTGGCGCGCGTTCAGTCGAGCCGAACAAGCGCCTTCATGATTTTCTCCCGCCGGCTCTTCCAACCTCCCCCTGGAAACCAGTACACTGGGAGAGCGTGGATCGGTATTCTAGAGTGAGGTAAGCATATGTCAACGGGCGACTTCAATCGCAGAGCTTTTCTCAGACAGGCGGGCGCTACTTCGGCCGCTTTGAGCGTGGCGGCCCCTGCCATGGCGGCGCGTCCTTCCCCCAAGATGTCGGGCCGCGTCATCGGCGCCAACGACCGCATTCAAGTCGCGTGCGTCGGCGTTGGCGGCCGCGGTCATTACGTCACTGGCGTCTTTCACAAGATCGGCCAGGACACCAACAATTGCGCGGTCGTGGGCGTCTGCGACGTCTACCAGCGCCGCGTAAACAGCAACAAGGAACAGTACAAGTGCGACGGCACGCTGGACTATCGTGAGATTCTCGCGCGCAAGGATGTGGACGCCGTGATCGTGGCCACTCCGGACCACTGGCACGCCCGCATCGCGCTCGAGGCGATGGACGCCGGCAAAGACGTTTATCTCGAGAAGCCGATGTGCCACACCATCGACGAGGCCAGGCAACTGGTGAACACGGTGAAGGAGACCAAGCGCGTCCTGCAAGTCGGCTCGCAGACCACCTCCGGCGACCAGTGGCATAAAGCCAGGAAGGCCATCGCTGACGGTATGATTGGCAAGCACATCATGAGCCAGGGGTCGTACCACCGCAACTCGAGGGAAGGCGAGTGGAACTGGAAGATCGATGAGGATGCCGGCCCGCACACCAAAGGCGAAGCTTATGTCGACTGGAAGATGTGGCTCGGCCCGGCGCCCAAACGCGATTGGAATCCGGACCGCTTCTTCCGCTTCCGCAAGTATTGGGATTATTCCGGCGGCGTCGCCACCGACCTGTTCTTCCACGTGGCCGCTCCGATGAACATTTGCTGGGGCGAGCCGCAGTTCCCGTCAAAAGTGATGGCTAGCGGCGGCATCTACGGAGGTCCGGCCTTCGAGAAAGACCGCGAAGTGCCCGACACGTTCCATCTGATCGCCGAATACGCCAAGGGCTATTCGGTGGTGCTCAGCTCTTCGATGGCGAACTCGCAGCACATACCCGGGCTCATCCGCGGCAAGGATGCTTCGCTGATCATGGTCGAGCATGGACGTTTTGAGGGACATGCGGATCACATCACCGTGCGTCCGGAAGTGCGAGGCGGCAACCCCGAGTATCTGGCCAAGTACGGCAAGGAAGAGATCAAGATTCCGGTGGAGAACAACGATCCCATGCGGACGCACGTTTCGAACTTCCTCGATTGCATGCGCACGCGGAACAAGCCGACGCTCGATGTCGAGACTGCCGCCCGCGCGCAGGTGCTCATCTCGATGTCGGTGATGAGCTGCCGCCAGGGCAAGGTGCTCTACTTCGACGAGTCGAAATGGAAAGTGTCGGATAAGCCGGTCAAGGCGTAGAAGGCGCAACCCGAACAAACACGAACGGCTTCACCGCCGGCTCGAGCGGCAGATGCATCTCCCGCACCTGCCCCTTTTCATCCAGCAGAAACCGCGCGCCGCCCAAACCCATGGAGAGCGCGTCGAATCTCGCTTTCAGCTCACCGCCGTCCATCTCGACGCGAATCCTGCCGTAGGCAGGATGCTCATAGGCGCCGGCGTATGCGGCGGGCCATTTCGAGGGCGCCGGAGCTCGAGCCGAGCGATTGCTTCTGGTTCGCTCCAGCGCTTTGCCCAGGTGATCCTCCGGCGCAAGCTCGAGCACGCGATCCGCCAGCGTATCCGCGAGCACCTCGGCCAGACTCTCCTCGGAGTTGATCATGGCTACGATCGCCGCTTTCTTCTCCAGCAGCAGCACAGCGTGCGCGCGGAAGCCGGTGATCGCTCCTCCATGGCTGATCTGGAAGTGGCCGCGGTAACTGCCCACTCGCCAGCCGGGGGCGTACGAAGAGGTCGCATTCACCACCGTGACGGGCTTTCCGAGCTCCGCCATCTGCACTTTGGAAATGATCCGCCTGCCGTTCGCCATCCCGCTGTCGAGCCACATTTCGAGGTACTTGAGCATGTCTTCCACGCACGAGTTCACGGCGCCGTTCGGGCCCACTCCGAACTTCTGATAGACGTAGAATTCGGCTTCGCGGCCGTTTTCGTGCGGCCGGGCGAAATCATCGGACTTCTGCGAATCGAGCGTCGAAGTGTTCGAGCGCGTCATGCCGACGGGTGCAAACAGCCGCTCGCGCACCAGGTCTTCCCAGGTCGAGCCCGCCATGGCGCCCGCCAGGTAGCCCGCCGTTACGTACATCAGGTTGTTGTACTGATACACGTCGCGGAAGGTGCGGTTCGGCTCGAGATACCGCAATCGCCGCACCAGCTCCTGGCGTGGCAGGTGCGTGCTGAATCGGATGAAGTCGTGGCGCGGCAGGCCGGAGCGGTGGGTGAGCATGTCGCGGACGGTGATCAGCTCGGTCGCTGCCGGATCATACAGGCGAAACCACGGCAGGTACTCCCGCACGGGCTTGTCCCAGGCGAGCTTGCCTTCGTCGATGACCGTGGCCACGACGGCAGCGGTGAAGGACTTGGTCACCGATCCCATGGCGAAGAGCGTCTTCGGCGTCACCGGCTGCTTCGTCTTGAGATCGCGGTAACCGTAGCCTTTCGCGAAAAGCACCTTGCCGTCCTGAAGGACGCCCACCGCCACGCCCGGGATCTGCATCTCGCGCAGACCGCGCTCGGCGATGGCATCGAAGCCGCTCAGAATCCTGGTCGCGTCGGCGCACCACAGCGCCGGTCCCAGCAAGAGAATCAGCAGAAACCTCATGCCCGTCTCCATTGTTTGATGATGTGATCGCTCGCCCAATAGCCGATCGCCAGGATGGTGAGCGCCGGGTTAAACCCGCCGTTGGTCACGTGCACGCCTGGTGCTGGCCGCCGGTGGTTGCTTTGCCGGCCATTTGCAGAAACACCTGCTGGGCGCCGGCGGCGGATGAATTCGTTCGCCAGCATCGAGCCGCCTCGCAAGCCGGCATTGCCGTGATTGAAGTCGCACAGGGCGACGCAGGCGGCGGGTCCCAGGCCGTCGAACACCTCCTCGCGAAACAGGCCATAGGCCCCACTGTACGCGTGCCCCTGCAAGTTGCGCAGCAGCCGCGCGGATTCGGTCGCCGACGCCAGGGCCGGCCGGCTTGCATCCGCTGCCCGCACTGCGTCGGCTTTGCGTGCGAGGTGAACGCCAAGAACTCGACCGCCGTCATAGTGATTCCCAAGGCGCTGAAAACCGGCCATTGCGAATTGCGCACCGAGTGCGACCGAATTGATCGCCATCGGGATGGGGAACGGGCGCCAGCCGAGCCGCTTGGCCGCCTGGTAGAGGAGGCTTCCTTCTTTGCTGTACCGCAGCGGTGGCATCGGGTAACCCTTCTGGCGCAGCGCTTCGTGCACGTTCGCGCCCGCCTTAGGGGCCAGATCCTGATATGCGATCGGCCAGTCTTCGAGCGTGGAACCCTCCGGCGCGCCATAGGTCGAGCGCATGCGGAAGTCTTTCTCGAGAAACCGCCACGCCATCGCGCCGAAGCTGAATGTACCGCCGCCCACACAGGCTGCGACATTGCCATAGCTGCCCTCGCTGGGCAGCACTTCGCGGAATTCGGTTTCCTCGCCCAGCTTCACCAGCCGTACGTGACGATCGTCGTCGGGGCCGAAGGCATTGCCCAGTACAGTGGTTCGCTGTGAGCGGAGCTCGTCGTGCCCGGTTTCGGAAAATCTCTGCTGGCGGCCGCGTTCGAGCAACACAACGCGGAAACCGGCGGCGCTTAACTCGTTGGCGGCGTCATCGAGCTTAGCCAGCCACTCGCGGTACCTTCGAGCGAAGCGTTTCAGCGGCCCGGCCAGTTGGCGGTCGATGTAGCGCACCCCTTGCGTTTCCTTTGCGCCGGGATCCTGATCCGCGGGAATAATCGCCTCTGACAGCGCTTCGACGATGGCGGCTTCCTGCGGAGTGAACGTCACCCAGCCACAGGCGCGGGCAGGCAGGGCCGCAGCGGTCGTGGCGGCGACAAACGTGCGGCGCACCATGCCGCTAGCATACTACGCGGGGGTTAACTAAAATAAACGAAGGAGTGTTCCCGCCGCATGCAATTGCAGGTGATGGAAGAGGCATTGCTCGAACTGGAGCCGATGTCCGACGAACAGTTTTTTGACTTCTGCGCCCGCAATCCGGAGTACCGGATTGAACGCACCGCGGAAGGGAGGATTCTGGTCATGTCCGGCACCGGCGGGAAGACGGGCAATCGCAACATGGAACTGAGTTTTCAGTTGCAGGCATGGAGTAAGCAGGATGGGCGCGGGGTGGCGTTTGATTCGAGCACGTTGTTTCGTTTGCCCAATACGGCGATGCGGTCGCCGGACGCGGCCTGGGTTTCGCGAAAACGCCTGGCCACGCTGTCTGAACGAGAGAAAGAGCAGTATCTGCCCTTGTGTCCGGAATTCGTGGTCGAGCTGACGTCGCCCAGCGACCGCTTGCCCGAGGTCGAGGAGAAGATGCGGGAGTGGATGGCAAACGGCTGCCTGCTGGGCTGGCTGCTGCACGCCGAAGCGCGGCACGCGCATGTATATCGCCCCGGTGGCGTGGAAGTCTTGAAGAATCCCCCGGTCCTGCAAGCGGACGAGCCGCTCGCGGGTTTTGCGCTCGAGCTAAAGCTGATCTGGGATCCGGGCTGGTGACTGAACCGGCACTCGTTCAGGTCACAACTCCGCACACAGCGAGGAGGCGCATGTGGAAATCCACGCCGGCTTCCAGGCCCTTGCTGCTGATCTTGTCGATGGTGTCGTGGTCGGTATGGTAATAGGGCGGCGCGCCCATCAGGCAGAACGTGCGTGCCTGGCCGCACACGACGAACAGATCGGCGATGCAGGCATCCTGCACAGGCGGATCGATGGTCATGACGCCGCTGTCGCTCACCAGTCGAGGCAGCGCCGCCTTCACTTCCGGCCAGCCTTGCGAGCCCAGATACGCCGTGCGATGGTTCCTCAGCGGGAGGCGCCATCCGGCGCGCCGGGCCTCTTCCGTATCGACGGCGTCGGTGTGCTCGATGAGGATGAACTGGCGGATGGCAGAGAAGCGCGTCGGGTCGCGAGCAGCGAAATCGCGCATGCCGGCGGCGCTGTCATGATGCGCCGACAGCCCGAGAAAATAGACATCCGCCGGCCGCCTTTCCACAGGGAGCGCCGCCAAACGCTGCGCCAGCCCCACCATGGTGGCGATGCCGGTCGCATTGTCGCAGGCGCCGGCAAAGAAGCTGTCGATGTGGTTCATGATCGCGGCGCAGTTCTTACCCTGCCCAGCCAGGTGCGCGACCACGTTTTGGCCCTCGTGTGCGGCTTGAGGCTCGTATAGGATCGAGGCGCGCAATTCATTGCCGCCTGCCGCCGCTTCCGCCAGCAGGCGGCCGTCGCCAGTGTCCACTGCAAAGCAGGGAATCGGCCGGCGGCCGTCCGGATAGCGCTCGTCTTTCACGGCGTAGGGCTTATCGACCGGCACAACCGAACGCCAGACCGCGTCCTGAGGCGTCGCCACTGCGAAGATCAGTCCGGCGGCCTTGGCTGCCGCCGCCTTCTGATACAAAAGCCGCTCCCGGACGATGGTGTTCGCCGCTCCGCGACCCGGCTGGCTCTCGACAAAAACCCATTTGCCGGCGTGCAAGGCCCAGTCTGCATCGGGATTGCCGGAAACGAGCGGAGCTCGCGATTCGCCTTCCGGGAACCGGGCCTCGACGGGCGCGGGCATCGCACTTTCGAGCGGCCGCCCCCGCACGATTACACGCCATTGCTTGGGCCGGTGCGCCTCGAAGCGGAACGATTCCAGGCTCACGGTCTTCAGATGCGCCCCTAATTGTTTCGCGAGCAGCCGGGAGGACTTGCGCTCCGTTTCCGAGCCGCCCAGGCGTCCCCACAAAGGGCGCTTTCCTTTGTCCTGCTCTGTCAGATGCACATGCGCTCGGGCGATCTCGAGAAGCGCAATGGCCGCGCCCCCCGGCGCCGCAGCTCCAGCCAAGGCCGCTGAAAACGTGCGCCGCGTCCACATTCCAACATGATACCCTTCAGCGAAAGGAGTGATCAGCGATGAGCAAAACAAACTACATGCCGGAAGGCTTCCACACCCTGACGCCGTACCTGATCGTCAAGGACGCGACCGGCGCACTCGAGTTTTATAAGAAGGTGTTTGAAGCGGAGGTAATGGAGCACATGAAGACGCCGGACGGCAAGGTCGAGCGAGGAGCTCCAGAAGCGTGCGGCCGCGTTCCGCGGCGGATCGTGAGGAGCGCGGGGCCGGATGCCTGCGGTGGCTAGCATCGCAGATCCTCTCGCAAGATGCGCAACCCGTCCAGCCGCCCCAGCACTGTCAGTGCAATTCGCTCGTCCAGGAAATACTCGTTCGCCAGTTGTTGGATCTGCGCCGCCGTCACCTTTTCGATTTCCTCGAGAATCTCGTCCATCGAGGGGAAGCGCCGGAAGTAGATGTGCTGCCGCGCCAGGTGCGTCATTCGGCTGGCGGTGGACTCGAGGCCGAGCATGAACGAGCCTTTCAGATTGTCCTTGGCGCGGCGCAGCTCCTCTTCGGGCGCCGGCTGCTCCTTCAGTTCCCGCAGTTCCTTGAGCACCAGCCGCAGCAGCTCCGGCACGGACTTGAGCGCCGTGCCCGCATAGATCCAGAAGCAGCCGGAATCGCGGTACAGATACTGCTCGGCAAACACCGAGTAAGCCAACCCGCGCTTCTCGCGGATGTTCTGGAACAGCCGTGAGCTCATGCCGCCGCCCAGCAGCGTGCCGAGCACGTAGGAAGGAAAGCGCAGTGCGTTGGGCATGGGATGCCAGGGCAGGCCCAGACACACGTGCACCTGCTCGAGCGACCGTTTGTTCTTCAGCACCAGCGCCGGATGCGGCGCCGGCTGGCTCTGCTGCTCGCGCGCGCCTGCCGGCGCCAGCGCCCCGAATCTCTCTTCCACCAGCCGCATCATCTGGTCGTGCGTCAAGTGGCCGGCCGCCGAGATCACCACGTTCGCCGGCACGTACATCTGCCGGTAATAGTCGCGGATCATCTCCCGGGTGAATTGCTTCACTGTCTGCTTGGTCCCCAGGATCGGCTTGCCCAGCGGGTGCCCCTTCCAGAAATTCGACGAGAAAATATCGTGGACCAGATACTCCGGATTGTCCACTTCCATCTTCAATTCTTCAAGAATGACGCCTTTTTCTTTCTCGATGTCTTCCTCGCGAAACAACGGATGCAGGACCACGTCGGAGAGAATGTCGAATCCCTGCGGCAGATGCTCGTCGAGCATCTTGGCGTTGAAACAGACCATCTCCTTGGAAGTGAAGGCGTCCATGTGCCCGCCGATCGAATCCGCCTGGCGGGCGATGTCCTCGGCCGAGCGGTTGTGGGTGCCTTTGAACAGCATGTGCTCGATGAAATGCGAGATGCCGTTCTCCAGGCCCACCTCGTGGCGCGAGCCGGCCGTCAACCATACGCCCACGGAAACGGACCGCACGTGGGGCATGTGTTCGGTAACGACAGTGATCCCGTTGGGAAGTGTGTCAGAGCGAACCGCTTCGACGCTGAGGACCTGGCTCATGCACTTTCATTGTATCGCGGCCGTTGCGGCGCCCCGCTACACTGGAAACAAATGGCGGAAGCGCTCATCGGCCTGGACCTGGTGGAGATGCAAGCGGCGGTTGACGGCGTTGCCGGCGGCCGGGTGCCCGCCTACCGGGCAAAACAGGTTTACGATGCCGTGTATCGCCAGCGAGTCACTAACTTAAGCCAAATCAGCACGTTACCGAAGCAATTGCGCGCCGGCCTAGCGGCCGGCCCGGGCCTCGGCCTGCCCCAGACGGTGCAGCGCTTTGACTCGGCGGACGGGACCCGGCGCTACCTGCTGAGGCTCGCGGATGGCCGCACGGTGGAAACGGTCCTCATGCAGGAAGCAGACCGCCATACTTTCTGTATTTCGTCTCAGGTGGGCTGCCCTGTGAACTGCCGTTTTTGCCTGACCGCCCTCATGGGCCTGGAGCGCAATCTCACCGCCGGCGAGATGGTCGGACAGGTGCTTGTTGTGGCTGCGGACAACAGGCTCCCGGCTGACGTGGGCAAACTCAATGTCGTCATGATGGGCCAGGGCGAGCCCCTGCTGAATCTGGACAACGTCCTGAAAGCGACACGCTTATTGGTGGACCCTGACGGGGTCGGCCTCTCTGAACGCCGCCTCACGCTTTCCACCTCCGGCATCATCCCAAAGATCAAGGAGCTGGGCCGCCACTCGATCCGCCCGAAGCTGGCGATTTCACTTAACGCCTCGACGGAAGAGCAACGGCGCGAGCTGATGCCCATCACGCGCAAGTACCACCTGAAAGATCTGCTCGATGCCTGCAAAGCCTATCCTCTGCGGCCCTGGGAGCGGCTGACCTTCGAGTACGTTCTGCTCAAAGCAGTCAACGACACCGGCGACGACGCCCGCCGCGTCGTGCGCCTGCTGGCGCATTTGAAGTGCAAGGTGAACCTGATTGCGCTGAACCCGGGCCCGGGCATCCCGTATGAAACGCCTGACGCTGAACGGGTGGCGAGTTTTCAGGCCATCGTCCGCCGATCGATTCCGTGCTTTGTGCGCAAGCCGCGCGGGCGGGATATCTACGCGGCGTGCGGGCAGTTAAAGCGCATGGAAGGGTCTTTTTGAGGAACTCGCTCGCACAACGCGCCGGGCCTACCGGCAGCCGGCGGGTTCCTCACCGGTATGGACAACGCGCCAGGCCTACCGGCAGCCGGCGGGTTCCTCACCGGTATGGACGCCGGCCCGGCCTGTGCTAGCTTCTCAGGCGCCAGCTTGAAGCCATGAAAGATTTTTCATCCAAGCTGCCGGAAACCAGCGCATTGTAACGTGCCCGCAACGTCCCGCGTCGCACATACAGCCATGCGCACCCCCTCGCTGCTCTCCGCTGTCTTGTGGCTGCTGCTTGCCCCCAGGGCGCAAGGTGAGTTCAAACACCGCCTGGAGCGGTACGCCATTGTGCTGGACGCCGCACCGCTGGCTGAGCAGAACGACATCCATAAGGATGTCCAGATCCGCGCTGCCCAGCAAACGCTGCGGGCCGCCGTCGAGCAGAGGGGCGGGCGCGTGATCAACTCCACTCGCTTACTCGTCAACGCCCTGTATGTGCTGGCAACCGAAGAGCAGGCCGCGGAGCTGGCGCGACTCGACGGCGTCCGCGCCGTCGAGCCTATGCGTCGCCTGCGCCTCAGCCTCAACAAAGCCGCCGAGCTGGTCAACGCGCAAGGCGGCTGGAATGTCGTCGGCGGCCCCGACCGCGCCGGACAGGGAGTCAAGATCGGCATCCTCGACTCAGGCATCGACCAGAATCATCCCGCTTTCCAGGACACGTCGCTCTCCGTCCCCGCCGGTTTCCCGAAATGCCGCGGCGAGGATTGTGCTTACACCAATCGCAAAGTGATCGCCGCGCGCAGCTACGTCGATCTGCTTGTGATCGGGGAAGAGCCCGAAATCTCACGGCCGGATGACACCTCGCCGCGCGACCGCGTCGGCCACGGCACCGCCGCCGCGATGGTGGCCGCCGGCCGGCTCGTACAAGGGCCAGCCGCCGCCATCCGCGGGATCGCCTCCGGAGCCTGGCTGGCCAATTACAAGATCTTCGGCTCACCCGGCGTGAACGATGCCACCTTTGACGATGTCGTGATTACGGCGCTCGAAGACGCCGTCATCGACGGCATGGATATCGTGAGCCTGTCTTTCAGCGGCCCGGCGTTGTGGGGGCCGAACGACCGCGGCGTAACTTGCGGCCTTCCGGGAACGCGGCCCTGCGATCTGCTGGTCGACGCCATTGAGAATGCCATCAAGCTGGGCCTCACCGTCGTCACTGTCGCCGGCAACGACGGCGACCTCGGCTACCGCCTGCCGACGCTCAACTCGATTCACTCGCCCGGCACTTCGCCCGGCGCCATCACGGTCGGCGCTTCCACCAACGGCCAGGCTTTCTACGCCGGAGTGCTCGTGGAAGACAATGACGTGCCGGCGGCGCAGCGCCGGATGTCCGCTTTGTTTGGGGACGGGCCCAAGCCCGGGCAGCCGCTGCGAGCGCCGTTGCGCGATGTCTCGAAGCTCGAAGACAACGGCCGCGCCTGCTCGCCGCTCACCAGCGGATCCCTGACGGGAGCCATCGCTCTGATCGAGCGCGGCGATTGCAGCTTTCCCGTCAAAGTGAACAACGCACACAACGCGGGTGCGATCGGAGTCATCCTCTTCAATCAAGGCTCGAACGGCGTTTTTCGCATGCAAGGCCTGGCGGAAACAGGCATCCCCGCCGTGCTGATCGGCGCCGACAATGGCCAGACGTTGAAACGTTTCCTGGAACGGCTGCCCGGACGCCCGGTTGCGCTGGATCCCGCGTTGCAGGCAGTGCAGGCCGAACCCGACATCATTGCGTACTTCTCGTCCCAAGGCCCCTCGGCGGGCGAATCGGCCATCAAGCCCGACGTGACCGCCGTGGGGACGGATCTGTACATGGCCACGCAGAAATATGATCCCAACGGCGAGCTGTACGATCCTTCCGGTTACACCGCCGCGCAAGGCACCAGTTTTGCGGCGCCCATGGTGGCCGGTGCGGCGGCGATCGCCAGGCAGCGCAACCCGAGACTGCGTCCCGGCCAGCTCAAGTCGCTGGTGGTCAACACGGCCGTTGACCTGCTGGACGACTTCGACTACGATGACAGGCTGGTTCCGGCGCGCTGGACCGGCGGCGGCAATGGCCTGCTGAACGTCCGCGACGTCCTTCTGGCGAACGTTACCATCGAGCCGGCGACGATATCCTTTGGCGCCATTACCACGCCGCCCTATCCCGTCCGCACCCTCACCTTTACGAACCTGACAAATAACAGTCTCTCGCTCCAATTCGAAGTGCTCCGCCGCGACCAGGATCGCAATCTGTCGATCGCGCTCACGCCCTCCAGCCTCGCCGTTCCGGCCAATTCGAGCCGTGAATTGCAGGTGCGTCTCAGCGGCTCGCTGCCCCAGCCGGGCAGCTATGAAGGCGAGATCCGGGTCGCCGGCGCATCGATCCCGCTGCGCATCCCGTTCCTGTATCTGGTCACCGACAGCGCCCCATTCAACATCTTCCCGCTGCGCGGTTTCGACTTCACCGGCGTGGTCCATGAGCCGCTGCCGGGCCGGCTGACGTTCAAAGTGGTCGACCGTTACGGTCTGCCTGTGCCGGATGTCAGCGTGCGATTCGGCGCCACCCTGGGCGGCGGCCAGACCGACCGGCCGACTCTGCGCACCGATGAGTTGGGCATCGCCGAGGCCCGCGCTATCCTCGGGCCGCAGCTCGGCGATCAGGAATTCGCCGCTGAAGCCGGAGGCCTCACGGTCTACTTCCCCGGCCGCGCGCGTCTGCGCCCGCTGATCGAATCCAACGGCGTGGTCAACCGAGCGAGCCTGCGGGTAGGCAGCGGCCTTGCACCGGGCTCCTATATCTCGATCCTGGGCCGCGGGCTGAGTGACGTTGCGCGCACCTTTTCCACTTCCTATTTGCCCGTGTCGCTCGCCGGCGTCAGCGTCAGCTTCGATGTGCCCGCGCGACGGCTCAGTCTCCCCGGCCGCCTCTACTGGGTCAGCGAGAATCTTGTGACGGTGCAGATTCCGTGGGAGCTCCAAGGGCTCAACAGCGCTCAGATGAAAGTCAGCATCGGCGACTTCTCTTCCGCGCTCTACGACGTGCCCTTGAGCGACTATTCGCCTGCGGCTTTCGAGTACATCGAGGAGGGCAGCGGCCGCCTGCTGGTGCATGCCCGCGACGAGGCTTCTCAGCTTGTCGGCACAACAAACCCGGCGCGCCGAGGCCGCACCATCCAGATCTCCGCGAACGGATTGGGGCCGGTCGAGAACCAGCCGCCCACCGGCGAGCCGTCCCCGGTCGCGCTTGCCCGCACCAAGGTCGAGCCGCAGCTCACCATCGGCAGCCGTCCGGCGCAGGTGCTCTCGAGCGGGCTGGCCCCACAGGCGATTGGGCTGTACCGGATCGAGGCCGTGGTTCCTCAGGATGCGCCAACGGGCTTGCAGCCGTTAGCAATCACGGTGAACGGCATTACCGGCAAGACGGTCACTCTGCCGGTGCAATAACGCCCACCACCCAACAGGTTGGGCTCACCTCGGCGGGACAAACACCGGATCACGGGGGTTCGCCGAGGTAAGCGGCGTCTTGTCACCGAGTCGCTGTTGCCACTGGCGCAGGTGTTCGAGCAACTGCCCGATGCGCGCCTGCTGTCCAGGCTCGTCGGCAAGATTTCTCTTTTCGTAGGGATCGGTTGCCAGGTCGAACAATTGTGTCCTGTTGATGTGCGGATAGCGGATCAGCTTCCAGCGCTCATCGCGAATGGCTCGTTGCACGTCACGGTAAGCAAGGAAAAGCGTATCGCGCACGCCTTTGGAGCGGCCTTCGATCACGAGCTTCAGGCTTTTCCCATCGAGGCCCGCAGGCGGCTGCCCGCCCACCATGTCGACAACGGTCGGGAAGATGTCGAGCAGGTACACCAGCGCCGGCGAACGCCCGCGCCGGATGCCGGGGCCCGCAAAGATGAGCGGCGGCTTCATCGCAGCCTCATACAGGCTCTGCTTGCCCATCAGACCGTGGCTGCCGATGGCGAGGCCGTGATCGGAGGAGAAAACGATGATGGTGTTGCGAGGCACAACTTCGAGCAGCCGTCCGATGTGCCCGTCCATCGCGGTGATGACAGCGTAGTAATCGTGCAGGTGCTTGCGGATTTCCGACTCGGTGCGCGGCCAGGGCGCCAGCAGCTCATCGCGCACGGTCTGCTCGCCGTTGTCAAAAGGATGGATCGGCAGGTAGTTGGCCGGCAGCGGAATCCGGGCCGGGTCGTACATCTGCATGTACCTGGAGGCAGCGACGCGCGGATCGTGCGGGCCGGAGAAAGCAAGATACAGGAAGAACGGCCGATCCTGCTTGCGGCGGCGCAGGAAATCGATCGCCCCATCGGCGATGTCCTTGCCGGGTTCGCCCGAGGTGCGCGATTCGTTGTCGGAAAGATATTTGTTATGGTCGAACTTCGCTTGAATCAGCGTGGCGGTGTTGCCACGCTTGCCGTGGTGATATGTTTCATAGCCCAGCTCCTTCATGGCGACGGGGAAGTTGGGATCGTCGCCCGAGGCAAGCTGGCCGAAGCGGAAGAAGGCGCGTCCGCTTAACAGCATGTTGCGGCTCGGCGTGCACACCGCCGGCGAGTTGCCGCCCATGCAGTAAGCATTCGAGAACGTGAATCCGCGGCGCACCAGACTGTCGAGATGCGGCGTCCGGATATACGGATTGCCGAGCGCGGAGATGGTGTCGGCGCGCTGGTCGTCGGTGAACAGAAAGAGCACGTTGGGCCGTCCGCTGCGGGCGGATAGGGTCGCCGGCGCCAATTGCAGAAAATGCCTGCGGTGGATCATCACATACAGGTTAGTCGAAACCGGGGACAGGGTAGCCTGTCCGGTAGCCTGTCCCCGGTTTTCTAGAAGTAGAAGCGCAGGGCAAGCTGAATGCGCCGGGCAGGCCGCGCCGAAGTGATCTGGCCGAAGCGCTGGTTCACCTGGATTCCTTGCGGATCGAAGCGTGCGCCGTTGTCCACGCCGTCGAATTGCGAGTGGTTGAAGGCGTTGTACAATTCGCCTCGGAACTGGAGGCGGATAGATTCGCGAATGGGAAAATTCTTGTAAAAGGCGAGGTCGAAATTGTTGATTCCCGGACCGCGGATCAGCGTCTTGGCCGCGTTGCCGGCGGTTCCGACAGCCGGCAATCGGAAGACGCTGGTGTTGAAGAAGCGGTCAAAGGTCCGCTCGCTCTTCGGGAGAACGGGATTGCCGGTGACGACGATGCGCGCCCCGTCGGTGGGCGAGCCCGTGATGTCAATGCCGGTGGTTGTGCTGAAACCCACGCCGAACGGCTGGCCGCTGGAAAAGGTCACGATGCCGGACCATTGCCAGTTGTTTAAAGAGAACCGCACAATCCGGCTGGGCCAGGCGCGGTTCGGCAGATCGTAGAGCCAGTTGAGTTTGAGGACGTGGGTGCGATCGAAGCCGGCCAGGCCGTAGTTCCACACACGCACTGGAATCAGCGTGCTCACCACGCCCGTGTCGCCATCGACGAAGTCCATTGCCTTGGACCACGTCCATGACCCGCCGAATTCAAGACCGCGGGCGAACCGCCGGTTCGCGGTGACTTGCAGCGAGTGATAGTTCGAGGTGGCGCCCGGCTCCCTCATTTCGACGGTGTTGTAACCGGCATAGGTGCGCAGAAAGGCGGGCGGCAGAGGACGGCCTGTCGTCGGGTCCAGGTTGCGTGGATCGAAGTTTGCGCCGAAGGGAATCGCGTTCAGGTTGCGCGCCCAGAGCAAGTGGCGTCCGAGCGAGCCCACATATCCGATATCAACCACCGTGCTGAATCCGACATCCTGCTGGATGCTGAGGCTGTAATTCATCACGGTGGGCACTTTTCCCTGCAAATCGAGGCCAAGGACATTCGTGGGGAAGAGATAACCGGTGGAGCTGAGCAGCGTAGGCATCGTGCTGAAGAAGACCGTTGGGCTCTGCACGAAAGGCGTCTGGATGGTGTACGAGTAGAGCACGTTGCCCTGCGACATGCGGGTGTAGAACAAGCCAAAGCCGCCGCGTATGGCGGTCTTGCTATTGCCGAAGACATTCCAGGCGAAGCCCGCGCGGGGGCCCAAATGCACGCCACGATCTTCCATCAGCGCGCCGGGAATCGCGGGATCGAGCACATGCGAAATCATTCCGTTGCCTGGATCGCCGGCGCCCGAAGCGATGGCGCCGATCAGGCTCGCCGGAAGAATCTGCCCGGTGCCTGGATGGCGTCCCACCCGCTGGTTGTTCACGATGGCCGGCTCGATGAGCCGCACCGCTTTGGCCGGGTTGTAGCGGGCAGCCAGGAAGCCCGAAATGCGATCGCCGTCGATGAAGGAGTGCGGCAGCAGGTAAAAGCGCATCCCGAAGTCGAGCGTGAGGCGCGGGCTCACGCGCCAGTTGTCCTGCACGAACCACTCGATGTTGCTGACGCGGGCGGTGGGAAACGGCCGCTCAGTCAGCTCGGTGTAGGAATTGAACACGCCCAGGGCGGCATTCGAGTAAGCGTAATTCGTATCGAGCGGATTATTGACGTTCCGCGAGAAGTCGAACGCGCCGTTGAACGCGCCGGCGGTCGCCTGGTTGTCCGCCCAGATGCGGTCGAAGTAAAAGCCGGCTTTCAGCGTGTGCCCTGAGAAGGTCTTCGTGAGGTTGTTCGAGAAAGTAAAGATCTCGTGCGTGGTGGTCAGGGGCGTGCGACTGTCCAGGTTGGTGCGCGCGTCGTTGGGCACGCCACCGAAAACCGTGTTTGGGACGAAATCCAGCGGATTGTTGCGCGGGTTGAACTGGCCCAGTGTGAACCCGGCCTGGCTGCGCTGGTTGTGGCGCAGATCATCCGGGCGGATCGTGTTATTCCAGGGACGGTTGCTGTAACTCGAGTTCGTTTCGTTGATCAGCGTGGGCCGGAAGATTCTCTGATACCGAAGAATGTAAATGCGCCCTTCGTTCAGCGACGTCTGGCGGAGCTGATCATAGTTGGTGCCGCCGCCGGAAACATTAAACGAGCCCTCCTGCTCGTCGCGGCGGTGTGTGTAGTTGAACGTCAGGATGTCAGAGGGGCGGAGGTGGTAGTCGAGCTTCAGCGTTTCAGTCCGCAGCGGGGTCGATTGCTCGTCCTGAAAGATGTAATTATAGTTGCCCCCGGAAACGCCCCGGTCCAGGAAGTTGGGCAGGGGGAACACTTTCAACAGCGCCTGCCCGTTGGCGTCGATGCGCGGCCGCGGGATGAGATTGCCGGCGAACGGCTGCCCCGTGGTGGGATCCCGGATGACGATGAGGCGGTTGTTGACGTCGAGGGAGCGTGAGAAATCCCCCTGCCGCTCCAGCTCCGCGGGCACAGTGCGCCTCGTCAGGGGTTGCGGTACGGTGAGCGGCCAGAATTCCTGCGACCAGAAGAAGAAAAGCCGGTCGCGATTGACATTGAACCTGCCCGGCAGGTAGACGGGCCCGCCGATGTTGTAGTTCCAGACGTTGAAGCGATAGCGCGCTTTGGGCAAGCCGGAGTAGTTGTTGAAGAATTCGTTTGCGTTGAACTGCTCGTGCCGCTTGAAGTAGGAGCCCAGACCGTGGAACTCGCGCGTGCCGCTCTTGGTAACCATGTGCACATTGGCGCCGGAGAGGCGTCCGTGCTCGGCCTGGTAGTTCGTCAGAAGCACTTTGACTTCAGCAATGGCGTCCATGCTGACGTTGACCACCGAGTTGAACTGGTTGCCGATCGCGTTGAGCGTGGCCCCGTCGAGCGAGACATTGTTGGTGTCGCGGCGCCCGCCATTGACGTTGAGATTCCAGCCGTTGGAAAGCTGTTCCGGCTCCCCGATATCGACGACGCCCGGAAGCAGCGACAGCAGCGACATGACGTTTCTGCCGCGAATCGCCAGCGATTCCACCTGGGTGCCGGTCAGCACACCGGCGCGCTCGGCCGACTGCGTTTGCACCGTGGCTCCTTGAGCGGTGACAAAGACCGATTCGGAAACAGCGCCCACTTCGAGACGCAAATCACCCGCCCCGAGCGTCTCGGCGGCGGTTAGCCGGATCGCACGCCGTTCCAGCCGCTTGAATCCGGGAGCCTCGATGACCAGATCGTATTGGCCGGGCTGAAGGCTGCCGAAGAAGAAGCGCCCGGTCGCGTCCGTCAGCGTTTCCCGGGCAGCTCCGGTGGCGGCCTGGCGCAGCGTGACGCGGGCGCCGGTGACAGCGAGGTCCGTGGGATCCAGCACATTGCCGGTGATGGACCCGGTGATGCTTTGTGCGCAGAGGAGGCGAAACGTCAGGAAGATCAGTAGAGTGCGGGAGAGCATATGCGTGCGACAGCATTATATAGCGGATAAGGGCGGCGTGGAAATACGTTTGCTTGACGAAGTCGTGTTTTCACACGGCGTAGCCACCACATGGCCGCCGTCTCTTTGTCAGACATCTACGGCGAAACGCCCATCCTCTCCCTCGAAACCCGCCTGCGCCGTATTTCTTTTGGGGCAATCTCTCGATTCATCTTTCGGCCTATTCCTCCGATCCAAGGGTGAGCGGCAGCGGAAGCCGCGTCTGACAAGTGAAACTCGCACAGCGGATCGCGACGGAGTTTGAGTGGTCAACCTAGAGGCCCCCGCGGCCTGTGCGCTTCCAAGGAGTTCGTGTACATGGCTGAGCAGCAGACCGTAGTTCGGTGCCAGGAATCGTGGCGGCGCCTTCTTGTTGGCCAGAGCCCTGCCATGGAGCGGCTGGCGGAAAAAATCCGGCTCATCGGCCCCAAGCGGGCGACGGTGCTCCTGTCCGGAGAGACCGGCACCGGCAAAGAGGTGACCGCGCGGGCCATTCACGCCGCCAGCCCTCGGTCGCAGTTGCCGATGATCGTGGTGAATTGCACTGCGCTGCCGGAATCGCTGTTGGAGGCGGAGTTATTCGGGCACGTTCGGGGCGCGTTTACGGGGGCCGTGCAGAATCGAACGGGGCGCTTCGAGCAGGCGCACCGAAGCACGCTGTTTCTGGACGAAATCGGAGACATGCCGCTGGACACGCAGGCCAAGCTGTTGCGGGTGCTCCAGGAGCGCGAGTTCCAGCGCATCGGAAGCTCGGAAACGGTGCGGGTGGACGTGCGCATGATCGCGGCCACGAATCTGGATCTGACCGGCAGAGTCCGCGAGGGCAGGTTCCGCGAGGATCTGTATTACCGGCTCAACGTGGTTCCTCTGGCGTTACCTGCTTTGCGGGACAGGACCGAGGATATTCCGATGCTGGCGCATCACTTCGTGGAGAAGATCTGCCGCCAGGAGGGCATCCCGGCGCGCCACTTTGCCCCGGAAACCATTGAGATGCTGCACTCGTATTCGTGGCCGGGCAACGTGCGGCAACTCGAGAACGCGGTCGAACAAGCCATCGCCCTCAGCGGAGACCGTCTCACGTTTCTCCCATCCGACTTCCTGCTGCCGGCGGCCGCCGGGCGCCGCCCGGAGCCTGACGGGTTTCCGCGATACCTTCCGCTGCCCGAAGAAGGGCTGGATTTCGAAGAAACCGTCGCGCGCCTCGAGCTGCAATTGCTCGAACAAGCGTTGCAGCGGGCCGGAGGCAACAAGACGCAGGCGGCAGGGATGCTGCGGCTGAAGCGAACGACGCTGTCGGCGAAGTTGCGCAGCTTGTCCAAGACGGTCGGCGCTCGCTAGCGGTTCAGCGGATCGTCCACCCAGGGCGGCGTGGCCTGGATCAGACGCCCCAGTTCGGGCTCCAGTTGATCCATCTTCTGCTTCATGTCCCAAGCCACCTGGCGGTAGCTGAAATGCCCCTTCACTCCGCTGCGGAGCCGCGAGATGTACTCGACTTCCGCGAAGTCCATCTTGAACAGAAATCGCGAGAACGCGCCCAAAGGAAGCAGGTAATGCGACCCGGGCGCGGGCAACTGGCGCATGGTGTCGAGAGCGCTCCGCATGGCCTCGTGATAGATGGAGGCGACGCCTGCCTCGTCGATGGCTTTGGGCGTGTCATACCCGAGCCTGCCCGAATAGGCCTGGCGGAACTGCTGGCAGCGCCGGTGCCGGTGCAGGTCGCGATAGGCGCCGATATCCATGGCGATGTCGAAGATGTAGGGCGCCGAACGGAACTCGCGCAGCAGCTCGTCGCGGTGTGTGCGGGAGCGCAGCGCCACTTCGATCACCTCGAGCTGCCTGGGGACGCTCCAGCCGGCCGCCATCTGTTGCAACTCGCGGTAGGGCCGGTCGGTGACGGGATAGAGCAGAGTGGTGGCGATTTCCGTGATGTTGTCCAGCGGCCGCAGCAGATCCACACGATCGGAGACAACTCCGGAGGCGGGAGGCAGGTTATGCCGGGCCCATACGGTGAGGTCCTTGCGGGCCGCGGCGCGGTGCGAGTCGGTGTCCACGTGGCGGGCCAGTGTGGGCGCCACCGCTTCCGGTGAGCAGGCCGGATCCCACACGCAGGCAGGCAGCGCGGCGCAAGCCTCGGCGATTTCATCCGCCAATTCGTGCAGTTCGGCGTATTCGGACGCCTTCAGACGCCGGATCTGCCGTTCGAGCGTGCGGATGCTCACCACCTGCCCTACGTTGGTGGGGACGCCGAAGAAAAGCAGGTATCGGGCCACGTCAAAGGCCCGGGCAGCCAGGTTGCGGCGGTATGCGTCGGGCTTCATGCCATCCGGCCTCGGCAGTTGCGTCGTCATCCAGTCGAAGACAGCGGCCTGCACGCGCGTGTAGGCATCAACCAGGCGGCGCCCTTGCTCCTGGTATTGGGCCGCCTGTGTGGAGTCGAACTCAGCAGGTGTGATGAAGCCTGCTTTGGAAAAATCCTGATAGCGGGTCGACTTCGCCTGGCCGTCCCAAAGCTGCTCATCTTCGATCTCGGTGGCGGCCAGCTCGGAAACGCCCTCAAAACAGACAGCCTGATGGCCGAGATCGGCGATGGACGCGTGCCCGTACTGGAAGTAATAACTCTCGAGGAATTTCTGCGAATCGTGGCTGCGCACCCACTCGATGGACTGGAAGATGGAATCCGGAGAGCGGCTGTAGCGCGCCAGCGCGTAGGCGGACTTTTCCGGCGGCATCGGCGCCAGCATCACGACTCGCTTGGCGGCCCCTGGCGGGGCGGCGCTTCCGCTCTCGCGGGCGGTCTCGACCGGCGTATTGGGGAGTGACAAATCGCTAAGATAGCAAAATCCGATGCGAATCAAGATCAAACGATTGCGGCCGGAAGCAGCCATGCCGGCCTATGCCCATGGGCCCGAGGAAGACGCCGGTATGGATCTGAAAGCCGCCGCGGATGTGCTGTTGCCCCCAGGCGAAGCGCGCCTGGTGCCAACGGGGCTGGCTCTCGAGGTTCCTCCGGGCTATGAGGCGCAAGTCCGGCCGCGCAGCGGGCTCGCCCTTAAGCACGCCATTACGATGCCCAATGCACCGGCCACCATTGATCCCGGCTATCGCGGCGAGGTGCAGGTGATTCTGTTGAACCTGGGACGCGAGCCGTATCAGGTGCATGTTGGGGATCGCATTGCCCAGATCGTGATTGCACGCTATGAACGTGTCGAGTGGGAGGAAAGCGAGTTGGGTGATTCGCGCCGCGGGGCGGGAGGATTCGGCTCGTCGGGCCGGTAGCGAGCTTCAGTGCAGCTCGAGATGCGCTTCAATACGACTCAGACGGCCGTCCAGCTCGGCAAACTTCCCGAGCAGCATGTCCTCCACGCGACGAAGGTGTGCGTCCGTTGTCCCTTCCAGGCGCTGAAGATTCGTCAAAGCCACAAGTCTAATCGCATCCGTTGTCTCTTCCAGGCGCTGAAGATTCGCATTCATTGTCCCTTCCAGGCGCTGGATATTCGCATTCATTGTCTCTTCCAGGCGCTGGATATTCGCATTCATTGTCCCTTCCAGGCGCTGAAGATTCGCATTCATTGTCCCTTCCAGGCGCTCGAGATTCGAATTCATTTTCTCTTCCAGGCGCTGGAGACTTACATTCATTGTCCCTTCCAGGCGCTCGAGATTCGAATTCATTTTCTCTTCCAGGCGCTGGAGATTCGAATTCATTGTCCCTTCCAGGCCCTCGTGATTCGAATTGGTTGTCTCTTCCAGGCGGCGAAGGTTCGCGTTCACGGTTTCTTCGACGCGTTTCAAGTTGGCATCGTGTCTCCCTGATTCAGACTTGATCAGGTCCTTGAGATCACTGAGGCGGCTGTTGTTCAGGAGCACTCCGACGAGCACTACGACCATCGTCACGGCTGGCGTAACAGCCAGCGACATGTAGAATCGAAGATCGTCCACGCTTCGATTCTCCCACAGAATGGGGGACGCTCGCTGATCCCTCTTTGGATCGTCCTTGCACCTGATAGAATATCCTCAACCGTATGCAACGACGAACCTTTCTCTCGCTTCCCGCGGCCGCGCTGTTTCTTGACAAGAAAGCGCTCGCCGACACACCGATGCCCTTGGCGACGCTCGGCAAGAGCGGTCTCAAGGTCTCCCGCTTTACCCTCGGCGGCTATCATATGGCGGTCAAAGGGGACCAAGAGGGCATCCGCATCATCCACCGCGCCATCGATCTCGGAGTCGTAATGTTAGACAGCGCCGCCAAGTATCATGACGGCCGCAGCGACGAAGTGTATGGAAAGGCGCTAAAAGGCGGCCGGCGGCAAAAAGTGCTGCTGATGTCGAAAGCGCAGCTTCGCGACAAGGCGGGCGCCATGAACCAGCTCGAGAACACCCTGAAGCGCATGCAGACGGATTACCTCGATCTGTGGGCATGCCACGAGGTCGCCCGCCACGATGAAGTCGACCAGATCTTCAGCCCCAACGGGTCGCTCGAAGCATTCGTCAAGGCGAAAAAGGAGGGCAAGGTGCGTCACATCGGCTTCACCGGCCACCATGACCCGACCGTGCACCAGCGCCTGCTCGATGGCTTCGACGGCTGGGAGACCGTGCAACACCCTGTGAACCTCGTCGATCCGCACTACCTCAGCTTCATCAACTCTGTGCTGCCCAACATTCGAAAAAAGGGCCTCGGCCTGCTCGCCATGAAGAGCAACGCCATCGGCGGCATCACAAAGCACAAGGTGGCTTCCATTGAAGAATGCCTGCGCTTCTCGCTGAGCCATGACATCGACACGCTGGTGTCCGGCGTAGAGACCGTCGAGCAGCTCGAGCAGAACGTCGCTGTCGTCAAGGCGTTTCAGAAAATGTCGCCCAAAGAGATCACCACGCTGCTGGACCGCACCCGGAAGGGTCCCATCGGCACCAAAGTCGAGACTTATAAGAAGCCCGAGCCAGGCGCCCGGAACTTTCGCCCGCATGCGGACGGCGAGCCGGCCTGACGCTGCTGGCGCTTATGAAATCGGTTCCACGCCTCTTCCGCTCGCTCTACTTTCAGGTCCTGGTGGCAATCAGCCTTGGAATCCTGGTTGGCGCCTTCGCTCCGGCGACCGGAGCCGCGATGAAGCCGTTGGGCGACGGTTTCATCAAGCTGATCAAGATGATCATCGCTCCGATCATCTTCTGTACGGTCGTGCTCGGGATCGCCGGCACGGGGGACCTCAAGAAAATCGGAAAAACAGGGGGCCTGGCGCTTCTTTATTTCGAGGTGGTCAGCACGGTGGCGTTGATTGTGGGTCTTGTCATCGTCAACGTGGTTCGGCCGGGAGCCGGAATGAATGTGGATGTGCGAACGCTGGATTCCAGCGCGGTCTCGGCCTACGCCGGCCCCGGGAAGATGCAAGGCACGAAAGATTTTCTGCTGAACGTCATCCCAACGACGTTCTTCGATTCGTTTGCCAAAGGGGAGATTCTTCAGGTTCTGATGATCGCCGTGCTGTGCGGAGTCGTGGTGCAGCAACTTGGCGCGCGACAGAATCTGGTGTTCCAGGTGATCGAGAAATTCTCGGAGATCCTCTTTGCCATCGTGGGGCTGATCATGCGGGTGGCGCCCGTGGGAGCGTTCGGCGCCATGGCGTTCACCGTAGGCCAGTACGGATTGGGCAGCCTGCTCTCGCTGGCCCGGCTGATGGGAACTTTCTACTTGACGTGCGTTGTCTTCATATTCCTGGTGCTGGGGGCGATTGCCCGGCTTCATGGCTTCCGTATCCTGCGATTCCTGCGGTACATCAGCGAGGAACTGCTGATCGTGCTGGGCACCTCCTCCTCGGAGGCCGCGCTGCCACGCATGATGGAGAAGATGGAAAGCCTCGGCGCCGGCAAATCGACCGTCGGGCTGGTGGTTCCGACAGGCTATTCGTTCAACCTCGACGGCACCTCCATCTACCTCACCATGGCGGCGGTGTTCATCGCGCAGGCGACGAATACGCCATTGACGGTGCTGCAACAACTGACACTGCTCGCCGTGCTGCTGCTCACGTCCAAAGGGGCCGCGGGAGTCACCGGAAGCGGCTTTGTGGTGCTGGCGGCTACGCTGTCTGCGCTGGGCGACCTGCCGGTGGGCGGGCTGGCTCTGATCCTTGGAATCGACCGCTTCATGTCGGAGGCCCGGGCGCTGACCAATGTCATCGGCAACGGTGTCGCCGCGCTGGTGGTGGCGCGCTGGACCGGCGATCTGGACAGGGCAACCCTGAACCGCCGGCTCCGGCTCGGCGAGGCCGGCGGTGTGGACAAGATAGGGCACGAAGCGGCATTGAGTAGCGTGGTCACAGAGAATGAACACCGCTGACATCATTCTGTAAAGCATTCTCCGGATCCTGGAGGTGTGAAGCCTGCCACTACGATTCTGCTCATGGCGGCATTCGCCAAAGGAACAGAGGCTGGAGACTTGTCTTTGAGGCCGTCGGGATTCCTGGAAGTGATCGGCGTATCGCGATCCGCCGGGACAGGCCGCACGGCGGGGACCCGCTTCGGCTCGATTCCGCTGGCAGGCAGCACATTCCGCGAGACCATGGCATCTTTGGGTCACTCGCGTCTTGCGCTGGATGTGGACAGGCGCCTGGGAAGCGGCCAACTGGCGGGTTACGTGGAATGCGACTTCCTGGCCGGACCGCAAGATCATGTTCTGCGGTTCCGCCAGTACTACGTGCAGTATTCGACGGGCAAGTGGGAGATTGCCACGGGGAAACAATGGAGTCTGATCCGGCCGAACCGGATCGGGATCAGCAGCCGCGAGAACGTTCTCAGCACCCTGGTTGCGGACCCGTCCTATCACGTGGGGCTGGCGGGGTTGCGGAACCGGCAGATCAGGGTGGCGGTGCAGGAGGGCAAATGGCACATCGCGGCTGCGTTCGAGGATGGGCGTGACCTGGTGGCCAAGGCGGCCCACGACGGCGAACGCTTGCACTGGGAAGCGTCAGCAGTGGCGGGAGGGAATGGCCATCGTGGAGGTGGTGTGAGCGCATACTGGCGAGTGACAAGCCGCGTGATGTTGTCCGGGCAGCAGTTTTCTGCGCGCGGTGGCGGCAAGTACGCCTTGGGAACGGCGCCTGGGTGGGTAAAGGCGGACTCGATGCTGGGTGGCGTGGAAGTGAAGTTGAAGCCTCCATGGCAGGTGTTCGGTTACTACGGTACCGTGGTGGCGGCTAAGTCACCGCAGAACCGCAATGTGCGCGAGTGGACCGCCGGTTGCGTGAGAGAACTGCTGGCTGACCGGCTCGGCCGAATGCAGTTTACGGCTCAATATTCCCGCTTGGGCCGGAGTGTGTGGGACGGACAGAAGGGGGAGATCGGGATGTGGATGGCGGCGGTGCGGCACACCTGGGGCGAGCGACGGAACTAGCCCAGGGAGTTGGATGAAATTTTTTGTGAAGAAATATTGACAACAGACACATTAGATTTTATATTGGTATTGACGATAGATTCTTAATGGAGGTCCAATTCACCATGCTCACTCGTTACATCCCCTTCACCGCTCTGGAGACTGCATTTGCCCCGCAGTTCCGGCTTGGCTCTTTCCAGGACACCCTTTCCAAGTGGCTCGATGAGACCACCACGGGCCGTCCCTGGACCCCGCCGGTCGATATCCTCGAGATGGAGAACGCGCTGATCCTGAAGGCTGACTTGCCGGATGTCGACATGAAGGACATTCATGTCGAGCTGGAAAACGGCACGTTGACGCTCAGAGGTCAGCGCAAGTTCGAGTCCGAGAAGAAAGAAAAGGGCGATCACCGCATCGAGCGCAGCTACGGATCCTTCACGCGGTATTTCTCCATGCCGGACACTGTCGACGCGGAGAAGATCTCGGCAGAATACAAGAACGGGGTGCTGACCGTCACTCTGCCCAAGAAGGAGATTGCCAAGCCGCGCACGGTGAAGATCGAGTTGAAGAACTGAGAGCAGCCACTTGGGGGCGGGTTCACCGGAACCCGCCTCGCTTTGCTTACCGGCCGATCCGGAAACACGCCATGTCGCTCGTGTTCCGCACCAGCAGATACCCGCTATCGATGGCCGGCACATTCCACGTCTTTCCCTCAATCGCCTGGAACCTGGCCAGCTCGAGGTGCTTTTCCGGATCCGGCTTCACCAGCGCCAGTTCGCCGCTTTCGGTGAGCACCACGATGTGCCCGCTCGCCAGCAGAGTTTGACCGTAGCCGTAGCGGCCCGATTTCCATTTCAGCGCCCCGTCGCTGACTCGCATGCAGGCGAAAATGCCCTCGTCCAGCCCGTAGATGTGCCCTTGGTGCAATACCGAGCTGTTGAAGCGGTTCTTCATGCGGTGATTCTGCCACACGGATCTGGCGGTGAATGCGCCGCCGCTGGAAGCGATCTCGACCAGCGAGGCGCCGTGCCCATAGCCCGCTGAGAGAATGAACCGGCTCTCATCCACAACGACAGGCTGCGAAGCGTTGACGTCGTACTCGGTCACCCATGGGTATTCCCAAAGCAGCCTCCCATCCTCGATTGCCAACCCGACAGCCCGTTGCGCGGTTACGGTGAGGATCTGACGTTTGCCCGCCAGGTGAACGATGATCGGCGAAGTGTATGCCTGCTTATCGTCGAGCGAGCCCCAGATCCGGCGGCCGGTGAGCTTGTCATAGGCGACCACGGACTTACCCGCCGACCCGCCCGGCTGCACGATCACTTTCTCTTCGACAATGAGCGGCGCGGCAGCCATCCCCCACTGGATGTTTTCCGCCTGATTGTCGGAGAGGATGTTCTTGGACCACTTCACCGCCCCGGTAGTGGCGTCGAGCACCCGGAATTCGCCGGTCGCCCCCAATGCGTATACCAGCCCTTCGTGATAGGTCGGCGTCGCACGCGGACCGTCGCCGCCCATGGATTCCTGGAAGCTCGCCGGATAGGAGTGCGTCCACAGCTCGAGCCCCGTCTTGAGGTCGTAGGCAGCGATGAACTCTTTGTCGCGCCGCTGCTCGATGGTGTACGCGCGCCCCTCGCCGATGGCAAATGAGGCGTAGCCGCCGCCGACGGGTTGTTTCCAGATCCGCTCCAGCCCGCTCGACGGCCAGCTCGTGAGGATCTCGCCCTGGCGGTAATGGCCATCGCGCAGCGGACCCCGGAAGTCCGTCCAGTAGGACACCGTCGCCGGCTTGGCGGCCGCAACTTCCGGTGTGGGCTCCGGAGCGGGCTCGGCGGCAGCCAGAGCCGGCGGCGCGGCCTGCAAGGCGCGGCTTTGCTCGATCCGCCGGTAGTGTTTCTCCAGGTTGCGGAACGTGAACATCGGCCGGATGCCGCTGCCGGCCATCTCCATCCGCAATCCAAACAGAAGCACCAGGTGCACCACGGCAATCGCGCCAATGGCCAGCGTTCCCAGCAGCTTCTTGATTACGCCTGCCGGCCGCATCCACAACAACGCCAGCCCGAGCGGCGGCAGAAGCAGACAACTGATCAGGAGCACGAAAGGGGAACGCCAGGACATCGCTTTCATTGTACCGGCTGGTTCTCGTGCCAGACGATCGACGGCCCTGACCCGGATAAGGTGAGCACGTCCGGCCGGCCATCCTTGTTGAGATCCACCGCCCAGACGGCGCGGATCTCTCGGCCCTGTTCGATGATCTCAGGCAGGAAGCCGCCACCGGCGGTTTGCCGCCACCAGACCAGGCGCGGGTGGACGCCTTCTTCTCCGACAACGAAATCGTCACGGCCGTCGCCGTCAAAATCAGCCACCGCGATGGCAGCGGGTTGAGACAGATCACTGGCCAGCCGTTGCTCGAGCCACAACTGCCGGGAATCCGCCGGCGGTGTAAACAATGCCAAACGTCCGTGCTCGAGGGCGCCCTGGCTCACCAGGAGCGCTTTTTGCGCAGCCCGGTGCAACAGCGCCAGCTTCACCTGCGCCGAGTGCGGCTGCTCATGCCAGGTGTTGATGGCGAACAGACGCCAGGGCAGATCGAAGGCCTCCGGCGAGCGGATCCAGTAATTGCCACACAGGATGTCGGTGCGCCCGTCGCCGTCCACGTCGTCGAGCGCGAGCCCCGATTGATAAGACGCGGTGTAAAACGAATAGAGTTCGCGATACGGCCAGCGCCGGCCTGGTTTGTCCGCAGGCAGGTAGAAGCGGACTTGCATTCCGCGGTGGCTCACAAGCAGGCCGCGCCGGCCGAGCAGTGTCGTCCCCAGACATTCGGCGAACTCCGCTTCGGTGTCAATCAGGCGGGTGACTCTGAAGCCGGGCGCCTCCAGCCACACCAGCTTGTCCGGCGGCTGGTGCACGATCAGGTCGCGGCGGCCGTCGTTGTTCACGTCCCAGAGACAGCCGGACGCGCCGAAACGCTCGACTGGAAACTCGCGCACGGTTTGATCCGGCAGCCGGATGCGCCACAGACGCCGCCCCCATGCCACCAGGGACGCCGGAGCGGCGCGGTCGAGAGCGGCGCCCGCGATGCCATCGGGAGCAACGACCGCGTGCGTGCTCCAGCGGAGGGTTTGGGCAGCGGCGCAGAGCGAAAACAGCATGGCCGCACTGTGAAAGGCCCGGCGCATGGATATGCTATTCTAGCGGGCGCGTGAACCTCCTGCTCGATTTGCTGGCCAAGCACAACGAAGATGTGCCGATGGATGTGGCCGCCCTCGAGCTGGCGCGAATTGAGTTTCCCGATCTCGAGATCGACCCGTGGATCGCGTTGCTGGACTCTTATGCCAGCGAGCTGGGCGAGCGCGTCTCCAGCAACGACGACGGCCCCACCTACATCCTTACCGCCAACCGCTATCTGTTCGACGAGCTCGGGTTTCGCGGCAATGACGGCGATTACTACAGCCCGATGAACAGTTGCCTCA
>JACQDF010000066.1 GCA_016201205.1 Acidobacteriota bacterium | reverse complement strand
TGTTCACCGGCGTACATGTTGGCGTAGAGACGAACGGTGAGAGAAATCAGCCGGGCAAGGATCGAGATGACTTCGATCGGCAACATCAGCGGCGCCAGCAGCGGCATGGGGCCGGCGAAATGCGCCAGGTACTTGCCGAGGCCCTGGGCCTTGACGCCCATGATGTTGAAGTAGAGGAAAGATGCAAGAGCCAGCCCGGCCGGCACATAGGGAAACATCGTGGGCGATTCAAAGCCCGGGATGATGCCGATGAGGTTCGAAAAGAGAATGAAGATGAAGATGGCGCCGAAGAAGGCCACGTAGTGGTGACTGTGATTCGGAATGCTGGAATCGGCCTCGCCTCTAAGGAAGTGGTAGATGGATTCGAAGATGTGCTGGAGCTTTCCGGGATTGTCCATGGAAAGCCGGGGGCGCAGTACGGCGAACAGGGCCACGATGATCAGCGCCACCAGGATCTGCATGGTGACATAGGTAGTCCAGGGACGCTCTGGATTCTGCGCATGCGTGCCCACCAGCGCGAGAATCGCATTCCCAATGCCCGCCAGGTGGTCGTTGAACAGGCGAGTCAGTAAGATTTCATGTTCCATGAAGAAGCTCGTAGAGGATTTCGAGCAAAACGGCCGCGGCGGTGACCAGCAGCCCGCACAAAACAGCCACCAGGTTGAGCCCGAACAGTTTGATCATAGCATAGAGGATGCCTCCGATAAGGAAGTAGCGAAGACCCATCAGCGCAGCCTTCCACGCGCGCGGTTTCTTTGCGCCAGGAGCATTGATGGCGTAGACAAGGCGGTGCAGGTAGTGAAAACTGCCGCCGGAAATTGCGGCCCCCAACAGGAAGCCGAAGCCCCAGGCAATGCCTTTGGCGGCAAGCAGGGCGGCGGTTCCAAGGCCGGTCAGCCACCAGATGAGCCGGCGGACGCGCCCGATCGCCCGGTCGGGATCAAAGGAGTCGATGGTCACAGTTTCTCTTGCGTAGTCTGCCGGATCAGCTCGATGATGCCGGCGGCGATCCCGAGCAGCAGGAAGATGATGTAGAAGAAGTGCGTGCCAAACGCTTTATCGAGGTAATAGCCGAACGCGTAGCCGATAAAAGTGGCGGCCGGGAGCATGACGCCGAGCGACAGGTAACGCCCCAACTGCCTCCGCCAGTCGTCTCCGCGCGCCATGGTCAGCCTCGCTTGCGGCCCAGAAGAGCTTCCGCCTGTTCCGCGGTTTCTTTCACCAGGAACCCCATCTTCGGATGCGTGGGAGCGATGTCGGTCGGGATGCCATGCTCGTCGAGCATTTCGCTGCACGTGGGGCCGATGGAGGCGACGACGACGCGGGTACGAAGCTGCCCGAGGACCTCCGCTTCAACGCCTTCTTCGGCGGCGATTTCGAGCAGATGCGGCGCCTGGATGGAAGTGGTGAAGAGAGCGAAGTCGAATCCGCCGGCAGCCAGCGTACGTGCCGCCTCGCGCAGCGGCCGTGTATCTTCCGGCAGCGCCCATTGATAGACGCGAACGGGTGTGACCTCGGCGCCGCGGGCGCTCAGTGCATCCAGCAAGTCCGTGTTCGAGCGTCCGTATTCCTGGACCGCGATGCGCTTTTCCGTGCGTCCGTCGATGGCCGCCAGCAGCTCGCGCCAGGTATTGGGCTCGGGCACGGTCACCGTGACTGGAACGCTCATCTCGCGGAGGGCGGCGACGGGCTTGGGGCCGCGGGCGACGGTGGTGATCTTGCGTAGCGCGTCCGCAAACCGGCCCTCTTCGTAGCGCGAGGCCAGCAGCTTGTTCAGCGCTCGCGTACCGACGCCGGTCAGCAGAATCATCATGTCGAACCGGCCGGCGAACAGCTTCTCAGCAAAATCGAAAGCAGCCGCATTCTCTTCAAGCGGAGCTTCGCGCATCGAGGGAGCGACAAAAGGATCGCCGCCCTGGTTGCGGATCAGCGCAGCGATTTCATTCGCCCGGCGGCTTTCGAGCGCGAGCACGCGATGGCCGTCAAATGCCATGAGCGGTTCCAGTATACAGCGGTGTGGCATACTGCGACTAATGCAGGCAGGACCTCGGTCTGAGGCGTTCGACGCCGTTGTCGTCGGCTCCGGCGCAACCGGAGGCTGGGCGGCGAAAAAGCTCACCGAGGCGGGCATGCGGGTGGCGCTCGTCGAAGCCGGCGCCAAAGTCACGCCCGCGGATTTCACCGAGCACAAGATGTCGTGGCAGTTGCCATATCTCGGCATGTCGCCGAGGATCGTCCAGGACCGGCCGATTCAGGGCCTCTGCTACGCCTGCCGGGAGTCCAACTACAGGTGGTTCGTCAGCGATGTCGAGAATCCTTACACGCAGATGAAGCCGTTTCATTGGATCCGGCAGCGCGTGCTGGGCGGGCGCAGCCTGAGCTGGGGCCGGCAGAGCTACCGCATGAGCAACCTCGATTTCCAGGCGGCGTCGCATGACGGCTACGGCGATGACTGGCCGATCACGTACCAGGACCTTGTTCCTTATTACGAGGAGGTAGAGAAATATGTGGGCATCTCCGGAATGCCGGAGGGGCTGCCGCAGTTACCCGACAGCATCTTTCTGCCGCCGATGGAAATGACCTGCGGAGAGCTGTTGGTGCGCAAAGCGGTGAAGGAGAAGTTCGGGCGCACGGTGACGATTGGACGCACGGCGATCCTGACCAGGACGCACAATGGGCGGCAGGCGTGCCACTGGTGCGGCCCGTGCGAGCAGGGTTGCGCGACCTTTTCTTACTTCAGCAGCCCGTTCACCACGGTGGCCGATGCACAGAAGACGGGCAGGCTGGCTCTGGTGACCGATGCAGTGGCGAGTCACATCGTGATGAAGGACGGCAAGGCGGCCGGCGTGGCGTACCTCGACCGGCTGACGCGGCAGCCGCGCGAGGTGCGTGCGAAAGTGGTGGTGCTGTGCGCGTCGACGCTGGAATCAACAAGGCTGTTGCTGAATTCCGGCATCTGCAACTCCAGCGGCGCGCTCGGCAAATACCTGATGGATCATATTTACCAGGGCGGCGCCGCCGGCATGATGCCGATGCTCGAAGCCAAACCCTGGGCCGGGATGCCGCGGCGGCCGAACGGCATCTATGTTCCGCGCTTCCGCAATGTAAAGGAGAAAGAAACGAACGGATTCATCCGCGGATATGGATATCAGGGCGGTGGCAGCCCGTCCTTCGATTTCGGCGCGCCCGGCTTCGGAGCTTCCTACAAAGATGCGGTGCGCAAGGGCTATTGGGGCATCAGCATCTCGCTGTGGGGCGAGTGCCTGGCGCGCAAAGAGAACTTCGTCGAGATGGACAGGAATCGAGTCGATCGGTGGGGCATCCCCGTGCTGCGCATTGCGGCCGAGTGGAGCGATAACGAAAAGAAGATGTGGCACGACGGGCGCGACCAGGCAGCGGAGATGCTGAGAGCGGCCGGCGTCACCGACGTTCACCTGACCGGTCAGTTTTCGGCGCCTGGCTTCTGCATTCACGAAACGGGAACGGCGCGGATGGGCAACGACCCCAAGACAAGTGTCGTCAACAGGTATTGTCAGGCGCACGATGTGGACAACATCTTCGTGACCGACGGCGCCTGCTGGGTCTCGAGCGGCTGCCAGAATCCGACGCTCACGATGATGGCGCTCACCGTGCGGGCGTGCGACTACATCGTGCGGGAGTACGCGAAAAAAGCGCTTTAGGCGCTTGCTGACGCGCGCGGCTCGGAAGCGTTGATTCCGAGCCGCGACCGTGAGGGAGCGGTTGTCAAGTCTAAGGCGGGACACCACAACTACGGCCGGCGCATCCACCCGCTGTAGCGTTTGAGGAAGAGACCCGCCAAAACTGCGGAAGCCGCAATTAGCAGGGAAGAAGGCTCCGGGACCGCGGAACTGGCATCGGCATCGGCACTGGTGAACTCAACCCGGAAGGCCGTCGGATTACCGCCGTTGTTCATGCCAACTTCGATTGTGTTGATCCCCGCGACGAAGCCCGAACTGATGCTGAAGGCAGTAGGGGCGCCGAAACAGGCGAAACAGGTGGTGGCGACGTTGGCGCCGCCATTCAAACGAATGAAACCGTCGTTGTCGGTGCCGAATGTTCCTGTAATCACCGCAGTCGATGGATCCAGGCCTGAGAGGTCAATCGCGAGCTGGTAAACGAAGAATCCGCCGGCCGAGGCGTTGCCGATCACGTCCATCGAGACCCAGGCCGAGGAGATTTCCAGACCGTAGTAGTTAGCAATAAAATACCGGAACGGGTTGGATCCGACCGCCTCGGTGGCGCCCCCGGGCGCAGATTGTAACGTCCAGAACGCGGTTGACGCTCCCGGAGCGACCAGGACGTCGCTGATATTCACACCGGTGTTGTGAACCACAATCGGAACCGCGAGGGCAGGCGTCAGAAACAGAAGCGCCGCCAGGCACGGGCGGAAAAATCGCATTCAGTCCTCTTTCCCATTCACTATACATTGAGACAGGCGTTCATGCAAGAGCAAAGTGTCCAATTGTATCCAATTGTCCAAACGCCGGAAAGCGTGCTGAATCCGCATGGCGCTTTGCGGTATGAATAGAAGTGCTATGTCCGATGTTGTGTATCGCAGCCACGTCCGAATCGAGCGCGTCAAAGGGCCCGTCCGCCGCGCCTACCTGCCTGCCGAAAAAGAGCCCGTCATTTTCGGCGTTCACAGTGAAATTGCCCAGCACTACAAAGTGCCGCCCGATCTGTTCGAGCCGCATGCCGCCACGCTCGACTACATCGTGGCCGCCGCCTCGGGCTGACTCACCGGCACCTTTGGAGGCGCGCTGGAGGCGCGTCAGATTCCGGCGTCCGATGAGCGCCTGATTTCGGAAGCCACCGGCGAGGTGGAGCTGGAAGAAAAGGTGCTGGTGATCAAACGGATCCACGTGAGAATGCGCTTGAAAGCAGCCGCGGAGCACCGGGAGACCGCCGAGCGCGTCTTCGGGCTGTTCGCCGATCGCTGCCCTGTTTATCGGACGCTCAAGCCGGCGATAGAATTCAAACTGGAGCTGGTACTAGAGCCCGAATGACCCGCGCTCGAATCCGCTAATTCCGGCGCTTGAGCGTCGGGCGCTCGTCGGGATCCTCTTTCGACTTGCTGTCCTTGCCTTCTTTGCCGTCCTCGACCGGCGTCGTCCCTCCGCCCGGGGCTTTGCGAAGTCGCGGGCGGTTGAGGTCCTTGTCATCCACCTTGCGCCGGTTCTGGAGCATCGCCAGCCGGTTCTTCACCTGGTCGAACTCACTGGTGGTGACCACGTACTCGGGCTTCGCCCGCAGGATGTCCTGAATGTTCTTCTGCGAATTCTTGATGCGGTCATCGGTCAACGGATGCGTGGAGAAAACCTTGGCCAGCGACCCGGGCTTCTTCTTCTCCAACGATTGGAGCTTCTCGAAGAAATCCACGAAAGCCGTCGGATCATAGCCCGTCTTATAGAGATACTGGAGACCAAGGAAATCCGCCTCTTCCTCAAAGCCACGCGAGAAGGAGAGAAAGCCCATGGGGATCAGCACGCTGGCAGCCTGACGGGCGCCGTAGCCGGCCCAGCCTCCCATGAAGATCAGCGGGATGGTGGCCAGGTTGGCGATCTGCCCGCGGCTGGCTTGCCGTGTGCCGTGCCGCGCTGCCACATGCGCGATCTCATGCGCCATTACTCCCGCCAGCTCCGCTTCGGATTCCGCTCGCATGAGCAGGCCCGTATGCACAAAGAAGAATCCGCCCGGCAAAGCAAATGCGTTCACCTCTTCGCTGTCGATGACTTTGATGGTGAACGGGACCTTGGCGTCCGAATTGCGCACCAGGTTCTGGCCGACCCGGTTCACGTACTCGGCAATCACCGGGTCATCCACAATCTTGGCCTGTCGCTCAATATCCTGAGCCAGCGCTTTGCCAAGACCGATCTCCTTTTCGATCGAGTACAGGTTGACCCCTTTGCCAACGTCGCGGTTGCCGATCTCTTCAGGGTCTTTTTTCTTGTCTTTGGCGAGCGCGACCGTGACTGTGAGTACGACCGCCAACAGCGTCTCGAGTTTTCTCAGGCGAAGCATCATCCATTCTCCCGAAATGGCATTCCACCCAGGCTGCCTACATTATAGTGCCGCCGGAGTCCTCCGGTCGAGCACTTTCCAACATGATTAACGTATAGTCGGACTAATGGGTTACGAAATTTCTGCGGCCCCGGACGTGCGTATCCGCTACCGGGACCGGTTTCCCGTCACCGAACGGTATGCCTATATGAACCATGCCGCGGTAGCCCCTCTGAGCCGGCCGGCAGCCGAGGCTATGAACCGGCTGGCTCAGGACTGCCTCGGCCACGGTGCAGTCCACTACGACCAGTGGACAAAGGTGTATGGCGGCATTCGCCAAGCGGCAGCCCGGCTGATCAACGCGGACCCAGCCGAGATCGCGATCGTGAAAAACACCTCGGAAGGGATCGCCACCGTGGCTGTTGGCATCGACTGGAGGCCGGGGGACAAAGTTGTTGCGTTTCGCGAGGAATTCCCAGCTAACTACTATCCATGGAAGAGGTTAGAGGACAAAGGTGTTTCCGTGGAATGGTGCTCGATTTGTGACCCTCTGGATCAGATCGACGCTGCCTGCCGGGGCGCCCGCCTGCTGGCGATCAGTTTTGTCAACTACCTGAGCGGCTACCGTGTGGATCTCGAGGCGCTCGGTGAAATCTGCCGCCGCCGAGGCGCCTTTTTTTTTGTGGATGCCATTCAAGGTCTGGGCGCCTTCCCTGTGGATGTGCGAGCTTGTGGAATCAATGGCCTGGCGGCGGACGCACACAAGTGGCTGCTGGGGCCGGAAGGATGCGGCTTGATGTACATCCAACGCGACTGGCTGGATGAAATCGAGCCTGTCGAGTTCGGCTGGACGAACGTAGCTCATCACGCTGACTATGCCTCCCGGGACATGACCTTGCGCCCGGATGCAGGCCGCTATGAATGCGGGACGTTGAACACCATTGGTTGCTATGGCTTGCATGCAGCATTGGAATTCTTGCTCGAGGTAGGGGTCGACAACATTGCTCCATTGGTTGAAGGGCTGGCAGCGCAGGCGGCCAATGGCGCTCTGCGGAAAGGCTATGAGCTTGCCGTAGCCCGGCTGCCCGCTGCCGGCTCCGGCATCGTCAGCTTCCGCAAAGACGGGGTGGATGCCAGGGTTGCCGTCGGCCAATTGAAGGAAGCCGGCATCATCGCCGCGCCCCGCCAAGGCTGGATCCGGGTGTCTCCGCACTTCTATGTCAGCCCCGAAGAGGTCGAGCGGCTGATTGACCTTTTGCCGTGAGGGCCGATTGGCGATAGGATAGCGGAAGCAGGGAGGTGGTTCATGCAACGAAGGAGTTTCTTCGGCGGCGTTTTCGCCGGGCTGGCGTTCGGGTCGTCTAAGGCGGCCACGGCTAAGGCAGGCGAGATTCCGACGCGCATCTTTGGCAAGACCGGCGAAAAGCTCACGGTGATCGGGCAGGCAGGAGGGCGGTTCCCGCTGTGCACGTTCGAGGAAGCAAAGGCCATCGTGCTCCGCGCCGTGGATCTGGGAATCAACTACTTTGACAATGCTCATTCTTATTGGAACGGACGCTCGGAAGAGGTCTATGGCGAGGTGCTGCCGGCGTTCCGCAAGAAGGTCTTCATCACCACCAAGTCAGCGAAGCGCTCGCGCAAGGAGGCCGAAGCAGAGTTGCATCTCTCCTTGAAGCGCCTGAAGACGGATTACGTCGATCTATGGCAGATTCACGCCGTCAACGAGCTCAAGGAAGTGGATGAAATCTTCGGAGCAGGCGGCGCGATCGAGGCCTTCGAATCCGCCAGGAAGGCGGGCAAGTGCCGCTTCCTCGGCTTCACGGGCCATCACGACCCTCACGTTCACCGAGCCATGCTGGAACGCTACGCCAACTACGACACCATCCTCATGCCTCTCCACATCGCGGACCCGGCGTACCTGAGTTTCGAGAAACTGGTGCTCCCCAAGGCCGTCGAGCGTGGCTTGGGCATTCAGGCAATGAAGACGACAGCCAACGCCAAGCTGCTCCAGTCGTTCAATGTGAAGGAGTGCCTGTCTTACGCCCTGAGCCTTCCCATCCACTGTGCGGCCATTGGCTGCACTACGATCGGGCAACTGGAGGACGACGTGCGCGTCGCCCGCGGGTTCAAGCCGTTCAGCGCCACCGAAATGGCCGCTTTGCGTGAGCGGGCGCTGCGCATCAAGGGGCCGGGGCTGGAGGACTGGAAGCGCAACGTCGAGCGGGCAGACGCGGGCCGTCTGTACCTGGGTGGCTAGGCGGGTGCAGGCGCGCCTCATCGCTCATCTTCGAGGCTGCCTCTCCCAGGATTCCCAGGCGCCGCGTCATTGCCTTGGCCAACATGGTGTTCGCGGAAAGGTCCGCCCGCTCATGCCCGGTCGCCATCTCCAAGGCTGCGGCTGCGGCTTCGCGCATGTGACGCAGCCTGGTGGCGTCAGGACTCGGCATAAACCACGAGCGCGGTCCTGGTGACTTCGTCGCGGAAATATCCTATATGGCTCAGAACCGGCATGACTGATTCTGCCGTGTCTTAGAAAACGACGGCGCCCGCCACATCGTCGCCTGGCCGGCGCAACTCTTACCGCACGGCAAGAGATACCCTGGCTGGCGCTGGGCCTGTTGTACTCGCGATTCGGCCTGCTCGAAGACGCCGCGCGCGAGTTGCGCGCGGTCACCCCGCGCCGACGCATCGCCTGACGTGGTCAAGAAGCTGGCCAGTCAGGTGGAGGCAGCTTCCCGGTAATCCCCCCAAAAAACCTGGACCCGTGGTAATACCGACAGCGGCTTCTCATCTTTCCCGGTTAGACGTTGAGAAACCGAGAGAGACCAGACCGAAAGGAGAACAACATGAACATTCGACGCACATCAACAAAGCTGCTCTCGCTGGCAGCAGTTGCCACAATAGCAGTGGCAGTTTGGGCCACCTGGGCTACGGAACGGGTGAAGGCAGCTCCGGAGCGCAGTATGGATTCCGGCCTGATCGGGGTGACCGCTGGTCAGGTGGTTCGATTCAATGCGGTCAATACCGGCACTCGGGCGATCATCATCATTGGAGGTAAGTTCCTCGACAGCAACGGCACTCTTCTGATCGAGTCGCGAGAGTCAAGGTTGCTCCAACCGGGCCAGGGAGTGTCCTTCGATCTGCCGGGCAGCGAGCGTGGCCGGATGGAGGTCCACGCGGTCGTATCCTTCGTTGGCGCTGGCGACATCGATCAGCTCAACACCTCCACCCAGATAATCGACGCCACGGGACAGAGCAAGATGGGCTGGAGTAACCACAACGAGACTCTCGTCCGGGACGCTGAGGACCAGCGCTGACGGTAAGCCATGAGCTTCAACCTGATCCGGCTTGGAGTGGCCGCGCTGGCCGTGGTCGCGTCGCTTGGGGTCCCGCTCATTCGTCATGAACGGCTGGCGAAAAACGAGTGCTGGCTTCAGTTGCAGCGGGTAACCGGTCAGGCTGCGATGTGCAGAGACCGGGGGCGGTACAACGAGGCAGAGCGGCTGCTGCAACCAGCGCTGGTGATTGCGGAGCGATCCTTTGGGCCGGATGATCTCAGAGTTTCCACGGTTCTGAACAACCTGGGAGTGCTTTACAAGTACATGGGCCGGTTTCAGGAGGCTGAGCGCGTGTATCGCCGGGCGCTCTCGATCACGGAAAAGAAGCTGGGGCCGGTCCACCCGGAGATGGCAACGATTTACCATAATCTCGGCGGCCTTGCCCATTCCAGTGGACAGTATGCCGAGGGCGAGTGGCTCGCTCGACGCTCGGTGGAAATCCGGGAGAAAGTCCTGACGCCGCGCCACCCGGATATCGCTCGGGACGTGGCCGCTCTGGCCGCGATCCTGGCTGAGCGAGGCAAGTCCGGGGAGGCAGAGCAACTTTACCTCGAAGCGCTGGCGATCTTCGAGAATGCCTATGGCCCGGAGGACTTGGAGGTCGCGGTGAACCTGAACAACCTCGCGGCCCTCCGCTTCCGGCAGGGCAAGACCGCGGACGCGGAGCGGCTCTACAAGCGGGCCCTTGCGATCAAGGAAAAGGTCCTCGGACCGGAACACCCGGACTGCGCGATGACGGCCAATAACCTGGCGGTCCTGTACAGATCTCAACGCAAGTATGAAGACGCCGGGCGTCTGTACCGTGGAGCCCTGGCAACTTTCGAGAAAACGCTCGGTCGAGAGCATCCGAATGTGCTCACTTGCCGGGCGAACTACGACCGGCTGCTTCGGGAAATGAACGATGGCGCGGGCGGAAAACCACGCTCTAGAGCGACAAAACCGAAACGGAGAGGAGAAACAACATGCACAGCTACATGATTCTGGCGGCACTCATCGGAGTGCTCGCAACGGCTCCCGCCTTCGCTGTCGATGGCGTGATCCTGATCGATCAGAGCCTTGCTTTGGCGGGGAGTGTCACTCCGGGGGACACTCCTGGGTTCCCGGTGACGATCGACCGGCCAGGAAGTTACCGGCTGTCCGGGAACTTGACTGTGCCCGATGCCGACACCACCGCCATTGAGATTACGGCCAACAACGTCACAGTCGACCTCAACGGATTTGTCGTCCGAGGTCCGACGAACTGCGGTTTCGGCCGCCAGCAGCAGAGCGGGGACCCCCCTGCTCCCGTTGCTTCCTGCGGGCCGACCGGGTCCGGACGCGGAGTGAAAGCGCCTGCTCGAGTGAATATCGCCGTTCTCAATGGGACAGTACGCGGGATGGGTTCCATTGGGTTGGAGTTAGGCGACCGCGCACGGATCGAAAGAGTAAGGATCGAAAGCAACGGAGACAGCGGAATCGTGGTTTCCGACTTTGCGCTCATCGTTGGCAATTCCGTGGGCCTGAATTGGAATGGCATTCTCTCCAGCGGTTTCGGAAACATGATTAAGGGCAACACCATTTATCAGAATCATCTCGATGGGATTAGAGCCTTCCATCATAATTTATTGTTGCTCGGAAACAGCGTGTCCTGGAATGGAGGCTTTGG
>JACQDF010000050.1 GCA_016201205.1 Acidobacteriota bacterium | reverse complement strand
CGAGGACCCGGCGTGAAATCCAATACTTGCTCTTCACGTGGACGGGCAACTGCGCCTACTGCGGAATTGCAGTGGGCCACTCGCGGAGTCCCTAGCACTTAACGTAGTAATACTAAGCATGGGTTTACAAAAGCGGAGTGGAGAGTGCTGCGCGGATTGAGGACACCAGGCGGAGTGCAGCGTTTCCTCGAGGAGGAGATCGGCTACAACAAGGAAGAGAACGGGCCGACGTGCCGCTCCCCCCGGCGCGTGCTGCGAGACCGGATCGCGCACTGCATGGAAGGCGCGCTCTTTGCAGCCGCGGCGCTGGCGGCGCAGGGGCATCCGCCGATGCTCATGGACCTCGAGGCGGTGCGCGATGACGATCACGTGCTGGCCATCTACCACGTGCGGGGACATTGGGGAGCGGTCGCCAAGTCCAACTATGCCAGCCTGCGCTTTCGCGAGCCGGTGTACCGTTCCCTGCGCGAGATGGTGATGTCGTACTTCGAGCATTATCACAATACGCGTGGCGAGAAGACGCTGCGGCGTTATTCGAGGCCTCTGCGGCTTCACCATTTCGAGCGCATACAGTGGATGACCACGGAAGCGGATCTCTGGCAGATCTCCGAGCGCCTGTGCTCGCTTTCGCATAAGAGCGTGATCACACCGGCCATGGAGCGGAGGCTGAACCGGGTGGACAAGCGGCTACGGGCGGCGGAGATGGTCGGAATGAAGTTGTAAACGTCCCAGTCGAAGCGCACAACCGAGGGCGGTCAGGACTCGTAGGTATCGGTGATGAAGGTGCATTCGAAGGCTTTGTCGAGTACTTCCTCGGTCAGCTCCCACGGCCTGCGCTCGAAGTGAATCAGGTCGATCGCGTGAGTGATGACGTCGCGAGGGTGGCAGCGGCGAAACATTTTCCCGGTGGCGCGGTAGTGCTTTTCAATGAAAGCCGGGAGTGCGCCATGGGCGATCGGAAGATCTTCCGAGGCGCAATAGAGGCGGAAGATCTGGATGAACTCCTCCTCGCCGGGGCTGCGAAGGAACAACTTGTATTGGATGCGGCGGAGGAACGCTTCATCGCCGATCTGGTCGGGGCGCAGGTTCGTGGAAAAAACCAGGAAGGTCTCGAAAGGAACGGACATCTTGCCGCCGGACAAGAAATTGAAGTAGTCAAGCCCGCGCTCCATCGGGACAACCCAGCGGTTGAGAACTTCGGAGGGAGAGACTTGCTGGCGTCCGAAATCGTCGATGAGGTAGATGCCATTGTTGGCTTTGAGCTGGAAGGGGGCGTCGTAGATCTTCGAGTCTGGTTTGTAAGCCAGGTCCAGCATCTCGAGCGTCAATTCACCGCCGGAAACGACGAACGGGCGCCTGGCCAGGAACCAGCGGCCGTCATATTGTTTCTCATCTTCGGAGATCGTCCAGATGGAGTGTTCATGGTCATCCTCCGCGTCCAGGCGCTGGTGATAGGTGGGGTCGAACATCTGAATGATCTGTCCCTGGCACTCAATGGCGTAGGGAATGAAGATGGGATCCGTCTCCAGGCGAAGCAGCGCTTCGGCGATATACGTTTTTCCATTGCCGGGCTGGCCGTAGATGAGAAACGATTTGCCGGAGTTGACGGCCGGGCCGATCTGCGCAAGCACGCTTGGGTTGATCACCATGTGCTGAAAGGCGGCCAGCAGCCTCCCCATGGTGAGCCAGTTGCCTTTGCGTTTTTGCCGCCCGACCGCCTCGGCGTATTGGGCCAGCGGAACCGGCGCCTTGCCGGCGTAGGTGTTGGCTTCCAGGTGCTTGGCCACCATGGCGCGTCCCTGGTCGGGAAGGGCAAAGACGGAGGAGACAAATCCCATGCCAAGCGAGCGCTTCACCACCAGCAGGTGTTGCAGCTTGAAGAACTCGAGCGTGCTCTCGATCAGGCTGAAGTTGAGCCCCAGACACTTGGCCAGATCATGCCCAAGAATCTCGCCGCGGAAGTAGATGATCTTCAAGATTAGTTGCTGCAAGAACGTATCGCCGAGGCCCGTCTCTTCGATCGTCTGGGGCACGGGAGGGAAGAAGGACTCGGCGGATTCCACTTCGGGCAGTGGAATCCTGCTGGCGGGAGAACTCATGGGCGTCCGCTCTGAGATTAGTGTGGGGCAGGCGAGGGCGGAAGCCAATCAGGGGTTTCTTGAAGTGATGTAGGGGAACAACCTTAGACGGGCATAGGGCCTGTCCCGAAATAAGTGTGCCATCCGCTCCCTTACGTTACGGTCGCGGCTCGGAAGCGCTTTCTGAGCCGCGCGCGTGAGCAAGCGGAGGTGCTATGCGCACTCGGTATCCATGAAGTAGTAGCCAATCATGTGGCAGATGATCATGTGAGCGTCCTCGATGCGGCCCATATGAATGTGGTTGACGTGAAGATGGAGCCCGGCCAGCGGCCCGAGCTGGCCGCCGTCGCGTCCGGTAAGCGCCAATGTCCTGCAACCGATCGAGTTGGCGTATTCGATGGCGCGCAGGACGTTGGGGGAATTGCCGGAGCCGCTGATGCCCATCACAAGATCACCGGGGCGGGCGAAGTTCTTGAGCTGCTCGACGAAGACAGCGTCGTAGGAGACGTCATTCGAGTAGGCGGTGATGGTGGGGAGCGAATCGGTAAGCGCAAGGATGCGGAAGCGCGAGCGGCGATTGAAGCTGGCGCCTTTGACCAGGTCGCAGACGAAATGGGAGGCGGTGGCAGCGCTGCCCCCGTTGCCGCAGACAAAGATCTGGCGGTCGCAATCTCGCGCTTCTTTGAACAGCTCGATCGCCTGTTGCACTTTCTCGAGGTCGATGGTCTCGATGGCTTTCAAGCAGCCGGTCCTGTAAGCTTCTGGAAAATTCACTCGATACTCCTTTCGTTTGCCAGCGCGAGGGCGCCGTAGAGAACCGAATCATCGCCAAGCAAGGCGGGTACGACATCGATGCGAGCGCGCGACCAGGCTGTGATCTGGCGGCGCAACTCGAGCCGCAGCGGATGGAAGAGTGCGTCGCCGGCTTTGGCAATCCCGCCGCCGATGACGATGCGGGCAGGATTCAACAGCATGATACAGGCTTTGAGGCCCAGCGCAAGGTCTTTGACATAGCGCTCGACGAAAGGCGGATTCCGGAACAGCTCCTTCGCGGTGCGGCCGTGGTCGCGCTCGAGCCAGAGACCGCAGCACATGCGCTCGAAGCAGCCCCTGGCGCCGCAGAGGCACTCGGGGCCGTCCGGGCGAATGGTGAGGTGCCCGATTTCACCGGCGTAGGAATCGGCGCCGCGCCAGAGGCGGCCCTGCTGAACGATGCCGCCTCCGATGCCGGTGGAGAGCGTCATATAAAAGAGCGGGTCGAACCCCTGGCCGGCGCCATAACATGCTTCGCCGAGGGCGCCCACATTGGCGTCGTTATCCATGACGGCGGGCAAGTGAAATGCGTCGCGAATCCAGCCAGAGAAGTCGAACTCCTGCCAGCCGCCGACATGGGTGGACAGGGCCACCCGCTGGGAGGGAAAATCGACCGGACCGCCGAAGCCGATGGCACACCGTTCGAGGCGCCTTTCGGCAGCCCAGGCCCGGACAATTTGCGCGATCTGAACGAGCATCCACTGGCGGCCGCCCTCCCGATCGGTGGAACGCGACTCGCGGATCACCATCGTTTCGCCTTCAAACACGGCGATGGAGAATTTGCTTCCTCCGACATCGATGGCGAGCGTGTTCATAAAGACTGCCGGGCCGCGGCTGCCAGCACTTCGGCGGGAGAAGCGGTTCCGGTTCCCTGTTTCATGATGGTGACGGACGCCACGAGATTGCCGAAGCGGGCGGATGCGACCGGATCCCGAGTGATCGCATAGGCGACGGCCGCGCCGGCGGAAAAGCTGTCGCCGGCGCCGCAGATATCGACAGGATGCTCGACGGGGACAGTGGGCACCCAGACTTGCTCTTGCGGCTGGACAAGGAGGACGCCGCGAGCGCCGTGAGTCACCAGCATCAGCGGCGTATCGAGATGCTGGCGCAGCCGGGCCAGGCTGTATTCTTGGAAGACGCGCAAACAGGCTGCTCGCGCTTCACCTTCATTTGGTTTCACGATGACGTGGCGGTAGTGTTCGATGCGGAGCCGCGAATCGATCCAGAACACTTTTTCCGGGTATTGCCGGGCGAGGGCGGAGAGGCTTTGGCGGACCGCGGGCGTGATCACGCCTCCGGCGTCGGTTTCGGCCTGGTCGGAGACGAGGACTGCATCGAACTGCGGCGCGGCATCGTGAAGCCGGCCAACGAATTCCTGCTCGACAGCCGCCGGCATCGGCTTCGTGTTGATGAAATCGACCCTCGGCTGATCTTCCACGCCGGTCCGCGTGTTCAACAGCTTCGTGTAGGTGAAGGTGCGGACATCGGGATGGGTGAGGCAGAGATCATGGCGGATGCCGCGCGAGGTGAGAGCACGGCGCAGCTCGAAGCCGTGGCCGTCGTCGCCAAGCACGCCGAGGACAGAGACGGTTCCTGCGCCAAGGGCAGCCAGGTTGCCGGCGACGGTGCCGCCGGCGCCGGGAGTCAATTCGGAGGCGGTGACGGCGATACGGGGGATGCCCGTCTCGCGCGAGGGCTCAGCCTCTTGCGGATCATACGTGCACCACAAGTCAAGGCAGATGTCGCCGGCAACCAGCGCGTGCCGTGCGGGAAAGGCAGCCAGGATTTGCTCCACGGTCATCATGCGCTCGAGACGGACAGAACAGCTTTTCGCAGAGCGGGGAAGGTGGCGCGGTGATCGCCGCAGAAATAGAAGCTCTCGCCGCCATCAGCGACGGTGCGGACAAGGATCGTCTTGTGAGGGCGGAAGTAATAGCCGGGGTCTCTCTTGTCAAGCTCCCGGCGGAAGTCGCCGCGGATGGGAACGATGTCGAAGACCGCGGTGGTGAAGCGGCGGATCGCACGGCCTTCCTGATGAGCAACATTGCGCACCATGGCCAAGGCCTTCAGATACACTTCGGGCGCCATGATGGCCGAGCCGAACGACAGCAGGACACCGCCCTCGAGACGCTCGAGGGTGCGGGCGAAGATCAGGAAATCGCGATAGCTGGCCTCGCCGAGAGCGGCGCCGTCGCAGTTGGGATGCTGGTGCAGGATGTCGTAACCGATCCCGACGTGCAGGGTGACGGGAACAGCATTGCGGTAAGCGCCGGCGAGCAGACTCAGATCGCGATGGGGGAAGGAGCTCTCGAGAATCCGGCGGCCGATGCACTCGCCTAAGCCAAGCCCAAGAGGGGCGTCCTCGCGAATCCAGTCGTTCAGTTCGCCTGTTTCGCGCCACAACCCGAACTCGCCGGAGCGGATGTAGCGGGCGACGCTTTCGCTGGTGGCGCCGATGCGCGCCAATTCGAAATCGTGGATAGCGCCAGCGCCGTTCATGGCGATGTGGTCGATGTATCCGCGAGCCATCAGGTCGAGGATATGGCGGTTGACGCCGGCGCGCAGAAGGTGCGCACCCATCATCAAGACGCGGGTGGCGCCGCCGTCCCTGGCGGACTGGAGCCGCCGGGCGACGGCGGCAAAATCAGGGTGCGAAAAGGGCGGAGTTTCGTCTTCGAGCGAGAGCCAGTGCTCGAGCGGCAGATCATGCAGCCGGGCGGCCAGCGGCTGGATCTGAAGCCGCGAGCGGTCGAACAGGGGGTAGCGGGAGGGCATCGGCTAGTTCGGGAACAGCGTGGCTCTGAGCTGGGCCAGCGAGAGGTAATTGGGAATGATGAAGTCCGCGCCCACCCTGACCAGGCGGCTGCGTTTCCATTCATCCACTTCGAGACACTCGGGCTCCGCGGTGGCGACACCGACGGCGACGCCACCGACCTGCTTGATGTTCTCGATTTCCACGAAGCCGTCGCCAAAACCCAGGAATTCCTCGCCGCTCGCTTCCGCCGATTCGATGATCCGGCGGATGAGGATGGCTTTGGAGAAGTTCCTGTAGTCATCCCGGGCGCCGTAACAACCGCCGTCGAAATAGCGTGCGATATCGAGCAGGCGGGCTTCTTCTTTCATGTCCGCGTCATCGGTGCCGCTGGCGAGAAACATCTTGAGGCCTTGCTCTTTCAGGGACTCGAGCAGCGGGCGGGCCCCGGGAACAATGTAGTCGTCCGGAGCGGCGCCGCCATTGCGAAGCGATTCCACACGGTTGCCAATCTTCTTCCAGAGCAGGTCCAGATACATGCGCTTGTAAGCCAGCGGCTGGAGCGGCTTGCCTCCTCGCAAGGCAACCTGATCGGCGAGTTCGATCATCTGATAGATGGTGTCCTTGCCGGTGAGACGGCCTACAAATTCGCGGGCAATCGCGGTGAGTTCGGCTTCACTTTCTCCTGTTTTCAACTCGAGCAGAACTTCCACCATCATGGGAACCATCACATCCACCCAGCCGGAGCGGATGGTGGAAAGGGTGCCGTCAAAGTCAAAAAGCACAACGCGGGCGCGGGCGGCGGAGACGCCGGGACGAACAGTTTCAATCATTCCTGCTTGGATTGGTTCTCCTGTTATTGTCGCATGAGATGGGGCGCCGGCCCTACCAGTAGCGCCATTTTCCGAAAGCGACGACGTAAGCCGACAGGCAGGCGTTGGTGACGGCATGCGCCCAGATGCAGTCTCCGAGGCTGCGGGTCCGGGTGACCCAGGCGTTGTAGGACACGCCGGCCAGAAGCCCAACGTCCCAATAGGCGCCGTGCTCAGCGGCGAACAGCAGCGCCGTGATGCAAAAAGACGTCGCCTGGTATGTGCCGAGAGGGACCGAGAGAAAGTCCTGCCGGATGAGCCAGCGCATCAGCCAGGCGCGCCAGAAGAGTTCTTCGATGATGGGAACCAGAATGACAGCGCGGGTGGCGCGGAACACGAGGGCGTGCCATGGCAGCGAGTCATAGCCGCTGGACGGAACGGGTGCGCCGCCGAGGATTGGATTCGTGAACAGCCAGTGCTGCCTGTACCACGGAAAGAGGACGTCCGGGGCAATCCAGATGGCGAACACGGCGATGCCGATCAGGGTTGAGGGAAGCCATTGCCGCACACGCAAGTCGATCACCCGGCGGGAGACGAACCAGAGGATCAAGGTGAGAATCACAACACGCAGCGGGTATTCAACCGCGGGAGCAAGCGGGAGCCTGCCATCCAGGCCGACAAAAGCGAGAAAGACGGCAAACGGAAAGACGAAGGGGAAGGACGGGCTGTTCACGCCGTGGTCAGTTGCGCGCCATCAGCTCCCGGATCCTGGCTTCATCTTCCGGGGATGGCTTGTGTTTGAGCGCGATTTCCAGTTCGCGCTTGGCGGACGGCTTGTCTCCTTTCTGGTAAAGAGCCACCGCGAGGTGATAGCGAGCCAAGGCGAGGAACTGGCGGAATTCGGAGTTGTTTTCATGCTTGGCAAAAAGCTCCCGGTAGATCTTGATAGCGGGCTCGGTGAGGTTTTTCTTGGTGTAGATCCAGCCGAGGGTGTCGGAGATGTTGGGCTGATCGGGAAACTTCGCCTTGGCGCGCTGGGCCAGGGTCAGCGCCTGATCGAGATCACCGCCGGTGTCGGCGATGATATAGGCGAGGTTATTCAAGGCAATCGCGTTGTCGGGCTCGAGTTTCAGGATCTGCTCGTAGAGAGGCTTGGCATCCATCCGCTTGCCGGCCTCTTCATACAACAGAGCGATCCGCACATAGGCGACCGGGTCGTTTGGGTTGAGATCCTTGGCCTTTTGGAACTCGCTGAGCGCGGCTCGCGGGTCGCCCTGGCGGCGAACCGCTTCGGCGAGGCGGATCTGGACATCGAAATTCCTGGGGTTCTTCTCAAGCAGCTTGCGATACTCGGTCACGGCGAGACTGAAGCGCTCCGCGCGGGCCGCCGTATTGGCCAACGCGAGGCGGTAAAAGGACCGGTCCGGGTTCTGTTTCAGGTCGTCCTGTAAGAGTTTGATGGCTTCGTCGAAACGCTTGGTTCCGCTCAGCGTTTCCACGCGGCCAACCAGGCCTCGGGGATCGTTGGGGGCCACTTTTTGCAGGTAGACGAAGTTTTCCTCGGCTTCTTTGTACTTCTTCTCGCGGTAGTTGAGAATGCCCATCTGGAACAGGGCGTCGGGATGATTCGGGCTGGCGATGAGAACGATATTCAGCTCGTTGCGGGCCGTGTGCAGATCCCCCAGACCCATCCGGCAACTGGTGCGGATCATCCGTGCAGTCAGGTTGTTGGTGTCGTAATTCAGCACCTCTTCGGCCGCCTGCATGGCCTTGGTGAATTCGTTCTTGGCAAGATGCAACTGCGCAATGGCGATCCGCGCCGGAGTATAATCCGGGCGGTACTTGACGGCCTCCTGAAACTGGGTGCGGGCCTGTTCAATATCGCCCTTGGCCACGTACGCCCGGCCCAGGTTGTACCGCAGCACGAAGTTCTCCGGATTGCGAATCAGGACCGAATTCAGCTCTCCGATGGCGGTCTGGACCTTTTCCCTGCTTCCCTCGAGCAGCCAAAGAGAGGCCCGCATGGCGATCGCTTCGTAGTCCTTGGGATTGGCTTTCAGGATCTGACTGGCAAGATCCAGCGCCTCCTGCTTGCGGCCGCGCGCGACCAGGGTTTCCACGAGGCGCTTCTGGTAGAGAGGCTTCTGTTCTTTGTTGGGCTCGAGCCGCAAGCCCGTTTCGTAGTGCTTCACGGCGTTTTCGATGTCGCGAATGCGATAGTAGAAGTCGCCCACCTGAACATAGCCCAAAGGAAAATCTTTGGTGTTGGAAGTGATCTTCTGGAGAACCTGCTCCATCTCGTGGGGGCGGCGCAGCAGGAAATAGTGACCGGCGAGCTGAAGGATGAAAAACGCTTGTTGGGGATTGTTTTCGACCTTCCTGACATAGGCTTTTTCGGCGTCGCCGATCCGCTTCTGGGCGAGGTACTGGAAATAGAGCCAATCGTAAATGGCCGCGTAGGTCTTGTCTTTCTCGATCACCTGAAAGGCGATCTGTTCGGCCTCCTCGAAACGCTTGTTGATGCTGAGCGCCTGAATCAGAGGGATCACGATCTCCCGGCTGAGCGGCTTGATCTGGTTTGCCGCCTGGAAGGCAGCCAGCGCCTCCTCGTTGTTCCCGTTGGCCAGAGCCACGTGTCCCTTGACGCGGAGGCCCAAGAATGACTTGGGATCCTTCTTGAGGATGGGCCCGCCCAACTGCTCCAGCTCTTTCAAGTACTCTTTGAACCTTCGGGCATCACTGAGGTAGATGGCGAGGTAAAGATCGGCGAGGTTGGATGCGGCGTCGAGGTTGTCAGGCTGCAATTCGTAGGCGCGGCGCAGATTCCGCATGGCATCGACAGGGCGTCCCATGCGGAGATCGGTAAGCCCCAGCCGGTAATAGGCTTCGCCGTAACGCAGGTCCTTCTTGAGGGCGCTGCGGTACATGATGGATGCTTCCTTGTACTTGCCCTTCTTGAAGTAGTCGTTGCCACGATCGACGTAGGCTTTCTTGGCTTTCTCCGGGTCACGGCTGCACGAAGCGGCAGCCACCAGCAGAAGCAGCAGCGGGAATGCGGCACGAAGCAGAGTCCGGGCAATCATAATCCAATCGTCCTTTTTCTACACTTCACCACAAAACGGCGCGTAAGACAACGCTTGAGTTGTGAGAGGACGAACGATTTAGGGCCCCAACCGCTCCCTGACGGTCGCAGATCGGAAGCGCTTTCTGAGCCGCGCGCGTGAGCAAGCGGAGGTTAGCGGATGGACACCTTGGGATCCATCTCGCCCTTGGTGGGGCTGTCCACACCGCCGATGCGGACGGTGACATCCAGGTCGTCGCCGCGGATGCGGTCTCCCGGCACGTAAAGGTTGATCTGGTAGAGCCCCACAAGACCGGGGACCAAGCCACTCCATTCGACCACGACGCCCGCTTCCCGGTAGCGCGGATCGCCGAAGAAGACGCTCACCGGGTCGGTGACCGCGGGCGGCGATTCCGGAGCAGGCTGCCCCGTACGAACGGTTCCCCCTTTGGTGGCGCCAAGACCGATGGCGTACAGGACGAGACGCTGATCGCGGGTCGCCGGGTTCTGCCTGTTCACAGGACGGCCGTCGGCATGATAAATGGCAGCCTGCCTGGTCTGTGGATCCACGATCACAGCGGGAGCGTACTTGGAGACGGTGACCTGCGCCGGCGCCAGGGAGGACGCCTTGCGATCGATGTTCCGGATCATGATGGGGTAACGGCCCGGGGCAAGGTCCGGAGGAATCTGCGCTTTGATCTGATCCGCCGAGGCAGCCAGCAGCGGCATGGGCCGGTTATTGATGGTGACGCAAGTGCCGCCGAGCACATTGGGCAGCGGCGCATCCGCGGAGGACGCGCTTGCGCCGAGATTGCGCCCGTTGATGGAAACAAGGCTTCCGGTGGCGACCGAGGTTCCGAGGTTGGCGACGTTGACAACGCCGTTCTGGCTCACCTGCGGGCGTTCGTTGGGAAGGACAAATTCCAAAGGCACGATGCTCAGGCCGCTGGTGGTGAGCAGATAGGCAGTGGCGCTGGCGGGGTCCACGGCCATCATGCGGCCGGAGACATTGACACGTTGTGCGCCCGTCTGGATCGAGATCGGCCCTTCCACTGTGCTGACAGAGCGCATCATGTTGCCGGTGTTTGCATCAGCGAGCTCAATGACGGGAGCATCGCTTACCAGCGGGTTGTTTTGTTGCACGCGAACGGGCTGGGTAAAGCGCAAGAAGGTGGTCTGATTGAGGGGTATGACAGCGGACACCGGGCGCGCCAGTTGCTGCTGCTGAGCGCCGCCTCCTCCGGGGCCCTGGGGCAAGACAACGCTGCCCGCGGAGCCGGTGGGCGTCAGCGCCGGATTCAGTACTGTGCCATTGACCAGGAAATAGCGCCCTCCAGGTCCGGCGCCGACCGGGCCGTAATAGCCCTGGATCGGGTTCGAGAAGATCTGACGTCCATTGATGAATTCATCGGCGGCCGCATCGTAGAGGTACACAAAGCCGTTTCCGGCCAGCAGCATGACGTATTCGCCATTGGGTGTCGCCACCATGTACCGGGGGGCCTGCACGGTGTTGCTTCCGATGACGGGACTGACAGTGCGCGGAATCACTTCGTTGCCGACAACCCGCCAAATCGTACCGTTGTTCATGATGATGAGCGGCCCGCGCTCGGAAGGCGCGATGACGGAAGGCGTGATCAATGCCGTGGTCGCATTAAAGGGCAGAGGCGGAAACCGGACGCGGCCGACTACGCGGCCCTCGCTCAGGTCGACGATGCTGATGTTTTCACCGCCGCTGTTGGCGACGTAGAGCGTGTTGTTGTCGGGCATCAGGGCCATGGAGCGCGGAAGCTGGCCCACTTTCACAGGCTCAAGAAATTCCCTGGCGCGGGCGTCAAAGACTTCGATCCGGTTTTTGCCGGAATTGGCGATGTAAACACGGTTGCGAACCGGGTCGTAAACGATATCCTCCAACGCTTCGTTCGCGGAAATGCCCACCGGGACAGGACGAACATCGGCACGGGCTTCGGCGTCTCGATTGTTCTGGAAGACGCGCAGACGCGGGGGAATGTTGATTGCCTCGCTGGATTGGATCAGGAAGTCATGAACCGGAGAAACGGTGCCGAGGGTGCGGTTGTTGACGGTGTTGTAGGTGAGATCGATCACCGGGCCATCGGGGGTCTGCTGGGTTCTCACCTGAGGCGCCGTCTGGAAGATCGGAGTATTCTGACCGCCGCCACCCAAACCCCCGGGCAGTTGGGGGCCAGCCGGAGTCTGGCCGCCACCGGGAAGAACCGGCGGCAGGATGATCACAATGCCGCCTCCCGGCAGGCCACCGCCAGGTCCGCCGGCCCCGCCGAGTCCTCCAGGGCCGGTGGGGTTCAATTGCAGGACTTGTGCGGTAGCGGTCAGCCGGCCGCGTCCGGTGTTCTGAACCTGAATCGACGCTCGTCGCTGATCGGCGGTAACTCCACACTGGTCATTGGCAAGCAAGACCACGGAAGAAGGCAGATCGAGGATGGGATTCTGACGGGCATTGCCAAGCGGGATGCTGGTGAAGCCGGATTCGGAAAGGGCGTAAAGGGTGCTGCCGTCGCTGGTGATGACCATCTTGCCCGCCAGGTTTTCGGGCATCTGGAGGGCGAGGTGAATCAGCAGGTTGTCCGGATCATTCAGCATCAATTGGGAGACATTGGGCCGCGCGGGCGGATTCTGCACCGGGGCCACGTTGAAGGCAGAGTAGAGCAAGGAGCCATCGGCAGCGAATACGCTGCCGCCCTGGTTCTGCTGGAGATTGAAGTTGGTGCCGGGCTGAATCGGATAGGGCGCGTTGGCGAGGTTCTGCTGAGCGAGCACTTCCAGAGTTTCGGTATCGAACATCGTCAGCCCGGACGTGAACTTCCTGCCGTCCGGAGAAATCGCCAAAACACTCGAGATGTTATTGACCGAGCGGCTGCGAAGAACGGTTCCGGAGGCGACTTCGTAAACAAACACGACCCGGGTGTTGTTATTCGGGATGTTGACGCCAACGATGTAATTGCCGTCAGGAGTCGTCTGAAGCTGGCTGCGGTTGGTGAGAAAAGCACGACCGGACGGAGGCGGAAGAAGCGGGTTCTGGGGGGCCGGAGGGACCACGACCACGGTGGAGATGCTGGCGTTACCGGGATCGTAGATGAGGAGCGTATTCTGCGAATTGTTGGGGCCGGTTCCAATGGTGGTGATGAGAACGCGGTCGTCATTGCCGACGGCAATTCCTTCGGGGCGAGCCGGGAGGCTGGGGCGGGCGGAGACGGTCAGGCTGTCGAGGTTAATGATGTTGAGGGAGGAGGAGTTATGGGCGCTGATGTACAGGAGCCGGTTGTCACGGGAGATGGCAGCCGCCAGCGGCAGCGGGTCCGTGGGGATCGAGCTGATCAGCCGGATGGGATTGGGGGGGAGGGAGTAGATTTCCACTCGATTCTGGCTGCTGTTCACAAGATAGAGGCGGCGGCGGGACTCATCGAGAACGATATCGGAGACGCTGCCGACGACCGTGGTGACACTGCCGAAGGTGGCTGAAAAAGCCTTATCCGCGAACAGGATACAGATCAGAGATAGTAGGAGACGAGACATCCGCAGTAGTGTAAAACCCCGCCGTCCGGGCAAAGTTTCGCTCCGCCAGGACTACTGTAGCGCAGACAGCAATCCTCCGGTGAGTTGAAGCAGGAGGAGCTTGACGCGGTCGGTGGCGAATTGAGCGTCGTGGTAGGAGAACCATTTCTCCTGTTCCTGAGAGCGGGCTTCTTCCAGTTGCCGCTGAGCGGCCCGTCCCTCCTCGAGAAGGGCCAGCAGGATGTTGACTTGTTCGCGGGCAATCTCAAGGTCGAGGCGGGCCAGCTCGCGGGCGTGCTCCGCCAGGCGGACATCGCCGAGAGCTTTTTTCGTCTCGAGGGAGATCCGGCTGCGAGTCCGGTTGAGCTGGGTGCGCAGGCCGTTGATTTCCGTTTCGGCCTGAGCGGCTTGTGCAACGGCGGCGGAACTCGGAAACAGCGGGATCTGAAGAGAAATCCCGAGCTGGCCGTTGTGGCGCTGGAATTTGCGGAAGAAATCCTCGTAGTTGTTGAACTTGGCAAAGAGGCCATACTGCGCCACCAGCTCCATGGTTGGCATGCGGCCGGACTTGTGGGACCGGAGCTGATGACCTTTGGCGAGGATGGCGGACTCCAGCCTGCGCAACTCTTTGCTTTGGTCGAGAGCTGCCTGGACGCAGGAATCCTCGGAATCGGGGATCTTGGACTGGATATCGTCGCCGGCAATGGCGCGAAGGCGGTCGGCCGGGGTAAGGCCAAGCACGATGGCGAGGGAACCCTCGAGATAATCGCGTTCGTGTTCGACGGATTCGAGGCGGTAGCGTGTCTTGGCCAGACTGAGCTCAGAACGCTTCATTTCGATTTCGAGTTCCCGGCCTTCTTTGACACGCAGCCGGATCAACTCGTCAGCCCGCTCGAGGCTTTGCAACTGGGAACGAATCGTTTCCCCGGCACGGGACCAGCGGAGGGCATCGAGGTAAAGGACGGCGGTCTTCAAAACGATCTCGTCCCGGCGGATCTGGGTATCGATGCCTGCCGTGCGTGCTTCTTCGATGGTCTGGGCTACCTTGTAAGACTCAGCCTTGTCCAGAATGGCAGCGATGGCGCGCGCCTGGACAATGCTGGGCGCGGCCCCTTCAATGCTCATGGGAAAACCGCTGGAATAGGCCAAGCCGCTGCCGGCGACCAGTTTTGGCCGAAAGGGATCTTTGGCCACTCGAATCGCCAGGTTGGCCTTTGTCTCTTGAAAGCGGGCCAACAGCAGGTCCGGGTTCTCCCGCAGAGCGAGGCCGATGGCTTCTTTGAGGCCGATCGAGCGAACTTCGGCGATCAGGGGAAAGGTGAACAGGAAGGCGACAAACAGGCGCATAGCTTCAGTATGACGCCCGGGAGGCGGAGGGAGATCAAGAGCCGGCGTCGCGAAGGAGTTTCTCGGCTTCCCGGCGAGGGGGATCGTCAGGGGTCAACGGAGAGTCAAGATATTTTTTGAGCAACGAGCGCGCGATTTGGAGATTCCGCCTGGTTTCAATGTAAGAGGCGGCTTTCTCGAACAGGATCTTGGGGCTGTTGGGGGCCAGATTCTCCGCGTGCAGAAACTCTGTCTCGCTTTCCTGATGGCGGCCTTGTTTGGCGAGGAACCTGGCGAGGTCGAGGATTCGGCCGACTTCTTTCGGAGCCGCTTCGATTGCACGGCGGAGATGTTGCTCGGCGGCGCCGTATTCTTTCCGCACTTCCGCCAGGCGCGCGGTGGCATAGAAGCCGTCGGCGGAGTCTAATTCGGCGATTCTCCGGGCGACAGAGGAGGCCTTGTCCTTCCCGCCGCCCAGAAAGCCGGGCGCCTGGAGGTAGTATTCAAACAGGTCGTTCAGCGCGAAGATGCTCCTGGGATTCAACTCGACGGCCTTTTCAAAATGCTGCCGTGCTCTGGAGGCATACCTGGGAGCGAGAAGCGGGCTGGTTGTCTCCGCCCGCCGGCCATAGGCACGCCCCAGCCAGAGGTGCAGGTCGGAATCTGCAGGGGCCTCGGAGAGAGCTTTTTCAAAGGCGTCGGATGCTTTCTTGAATTCGCCCAACATGAACCAGCTCCGGCCGATGAACTGGAGGGACGGCACATCCTTTTGATTCTTGAGGAGGTCGAGGACTTCGGTGTAACGCGTGGACTGATAAAGCTGCCGCGCATTTTCGAGCGGGGGAACCTGGGAGAATCCAGGGATGAAACCGACCGCCAGCATCAACAGAGAGCGCACTTCAAACTCACCCCTTCGTATTCATTATACCGAAATTAAGGAACAGCAGGGCAGGGGCGGGCAGTGCCGGGGTCTTTGACGGAGAGGACCATACAGCCGGGATTCTCGAAAGTGGCTATGGGAGTGCCGTTCCAGTTCAGCGTGGCGGGCACCCATTGCGGAGGGACGGTAATGTGGATCGCGGCGATGGCGCGGCTGACGACGGTAATCTCTTTGGATTCGGGATTGAACTCAGCCTGGAGCCGCGCGGTAAGCACCTCCTCCCGTTTCCGGAGTTGATAGCGGGTGGTGAGGCGAATGCGTTCCTTGTTGCGCTCGATGGTGATGGCGACCGGTTTTTCTTCGGTGACTTCGCGCATCAGCTCCACGTAGTGGCGCGGGTCAGCGATGGGTTTTCCAGAGAGGGCGACGATGCGGTCATTGAGCTGGAGAGGGCCGCCGTAGTTGGGAGGAAGCCACTCGACGAGCACCCCCGGTCCCGGGCGGGTAAGCTGATAGCCGAATCCGCCCAGGTCGAGCGATGCCTGGATATCCGGAGACACGCGGGAGGAACGCAGGGCGTCGTTGTGGAGGTTGGGATCGAAGGCAGAGGGGGTGATCCAATAGCACCTGGCGAGGGCCGGGTTGCCGGTTTCGCAATCGACTTTTCGAGGGAAAGGCTCGTAATTGTGGGCGGCCAGGAAATCAAGAGCGGCGCTGGTGGTCGGAGCTTCCATGACGTGGAGATTAAAGCCGGCGGAAAGAAGGCGATGGCGGAATTGCTCGACGGCGGATTTCTCTTCCGCGGAAAGGGCCCAGGCAACCGGGAGGTTGGCTGTGTTGGCGGCGAACAAGCGGTCGGAATCGACGGCGGGTTTGGGCGTGCCTCCGATAGCAAGCGCGGCTGTCCAGAGGTAAGAAGCGCGACAAGCAGAGTAGAAGACGGAAGCAGCGGCGGGGCCGGCGCCGGCCAGATAGGCCGGCGTTTTGGGAATTGCAAAACGCGTCCGGACGTCTGAGACGAGGGCTTCCAGGGCTTTGACGCCGGGGTCGCCGGCAACGGGGAACAGGGGCATGGCAAGACGCCATTTGCGGCTGGCGGCGACGGGCGACCAGGCAGCCCATTCCTCTTTGGCATTCTCCGGCTGAGCGGGCAAGACGATGAGGAGTCCGGTTGGTTCGCCGGGAGCGTGGAGATAGGACAGCTCCGTGTTGAAAGCGCTGAACTTGACCGGGGAAGGAGGCTGGGCGAAGGCGCAGACGGCAAACAGCACAACCAGCAACAGCATCTAAGCCCAGTGTACGATTAACGGCATGCTGCACTGGGTGGTTGCCGGCATCGGGGACATCGCAAGGAAACGGGTGATCCCTGCGATCCTCAGCGAGCCAAGGAGCCGGTTGTACGGCGTTGTGACCAGAGATGCGGCCAAGGGAAAACAATTCGCGGAACGAGTCTGGAACGTGCTGGAGGGAGCGCTGCAAGACAAGGCGGTGGATGCAGTGTACATCGCCACACCGGTGGCGCTGCATGCACCGCAAGCCATCGCCGCGATCGAGGCCGGCAAGCATGTATTGTGCGAGAAGCCGTGCGCCATGAATTATGGGGAAGCCAGCGAGATGGTAAAGAGGGCGCGGGAGTGCGGCAAGATCTTCGGAGCAGCCTACTACCGGCGAACCTATCCGAAGGTGCACAGAGCCAGGAAGCTGATCGCGCAAGGCGCGATCGGGAGGCCCGTGCTGGCGGAGATCAGTTGTCATGACTGGTTCGACGCGGAAGACGGCCGGCGAAGCTGGCTGGTGGAGCCGGAGATGGCGGGGGGAGGGCCGCTGTATGATATCGGATCGCACCGCATCGATCTGCTGAATTTCTTTTTCGGGGAGCCGGTGCGAGTGACGGGCCAGCTTTCGAGCGTCGTGCATTCGCGGCGCGTGGAAGACGCGGCGACGGTGCTGATCGAGTATCACGGTGGAGTGCGGGGGGTGGTGGATGTACGGTGGCATTGCCGCCAGGGGCGTGATGAATTTCGGATTACGGGCACCGGTGGAGTGATGGATCTGACACCACTGAACGGGCCGTTCTTGAAGCATGGGGATGTGGTCGAGCGACTGCCGCCCCACGATAACCTGCATTATCCGTGCGTGGAGAATTTCGTTTCGGCGGTCCTGGACGGCGCACCCTTGCTGGCGAGCGGCGAGTCGTCGATCTGGACGGACTGGGTCACGGAGCGTGCACGATAGTATCTAGCCACGCAGGCGCCCGCGCTTGATCAGATCGGCTTTGACGATTTCGAAGGGAACGCCTTTCTCCTTGCGCCGCTGTTCCGAGACAAGGCCGTCGTAGAAATCCTCCCACAGCGCCCGGTGTTTGCGAAGGTCGATCTGCACGGCCACCTTTCGGCCCTTCTCGTCGGTGACGAATTGGATTCCGGTCATGATGTTCCTCTCTTGACGCCTCAAAACCATAACCTAGCCCGGACGGCGGGTTCAGTCAAGGACAGAGTGCTATAAACCTGAATCCGGTGTGAAAGTCGGTGTTTCAGGGCGGGAGGGGCTTGAGCGTGGCGATCTTCCGAAGTATATCGTCGGCCAGCGCCTGTAGCATCGATGACTGCCGGAGCCGCAGCACGGGACGGTTCTGGGGTCGAATCAACTCGCCAGGAAGTAGGAAGAGTTTGTGGCGGAGCTTCCTCACCCGCCGCCCCTCCCCGTCGTACTCGTAGCTCCCCGACCCGTTCTCTACGCTCGTTACCGCCGTTACCCGGTTCTCGCCGTCATAGCTCACCGTGAACGGGCTAACCAGAGTTTGGTTCCCCCTCCCGTCAGGTACTCCCCCGCTGATGCGGTTGGTCGCCGCATCAAACCAACTCCCCGAGGTCGGTGTCAGATTACTCGACGGCAGCCCCACGTTCACGCCACCCACCGGTTGCCCCGGCTGTCGTAGCCATAGCTGCGGCTCGAGCCACCTTCCGCCATACTCGTCAGCCGGTTCGCACCATCGCTGTACGTGTAATTCTGTGTCACATTCAGCGCCGCTTCGAAATCCGCCTGCCCGCTCACCCCAATCTGCGAATGGCTGATCGTCTGACTCTGCACATTCCCGTTATTCGCCCCCACCGCATACCCGTAGCTCAACCCCAGCAGGGTGATCCCCGGAAGTCCAGCCGTCCTCGTCTGCATCTGCAAACGATTATTGTAGCCCGTGGACTCCGTCACCCCGTTGCCCAATTGCAGCAGCATAAGCGCCCCATGCGCCGCATACTGCGCGCCGCTCACGTAGGTCGTGCTCGCCCCAGCTCGCAGCCCCGTCATCTGCACCGGACGGCCCGCGTCGTCGTAGCTGGTCGTCACCACCCTCCCGGACGGATAAGTGAGCGTCTTCAAATTCCCCGCACGGTCGTAAGTGTACTGAAAACCGTAGCTTTGACCTGCCGTCGTCTGCGTGCTCTGCCTCACTTTGCAGAACGGATCGTACAGGTCGAAGCTCGTGCTGGACGCCGCCGTGCTCACCTGGCTTAGGCACCCCTTCTGCACCGTTCAAGAAAAATCGCAGTTTATTCTGAAAACAGAACAATGCCTTCCGAATCCTGGAAATATCTCCCCTATTTTCAACAAAACGTGCTTGCGCGCTACCTTCAAGCCTCACCCCGCATGGTAGTCTCGGGCCGGAGGAAGTCGTGCGGCCTGTCAAAGCCTCGCGTGACCCAAGCAACAAAAAAATGAACAAACGAACCCGAGAATGCTCCACCCCGAGCCGGCCCGGCGGCCCGCTTTTTCTGCCATTTGACCCCAGCCCACACGATCTCCGATCTATTGAAAAATTGCAAAACGAACCCGACCGCCGGCGCGCCGCGTCGTTTTGTCGTTGTAGTTCTCTCTGAGCCTTGAGAACCCGGAGCCCGCGCTCGTGCTGCCTTCTCGTTCCGGCGCTATGGCAAAGGGTGCAGTTCCGGGAGAGGAAGATCAGAATACTACGACTCGCCCGCCAGGGTGTATAATACACCCACAACCTGAATCTGGGAAAAGAGGAGGGGCTATGGTGACAGGGCTATGCTGACGTTGCTCCTACTGGTTCCGGCTTTGAGTGTCGCGAGCGGCCAGGACTGCCCTCGCTACCCTCAGCCGCAGCGCGAGATGGACCGGATGTACCTGGAAAGGGACCGCGTCTTCGCGCAGTTTGGAAAGGCCCGGCACGGCATGGATGCCGCGGCTGTCCGCGGCGCCGAGCGGCGGAACCTGATCGACGATTTCATCTTCGGAAAAATGGATGCTGACGGAGTTCCCCCGGCTCCCCCCTCGAGCGACGATGAGTTTCTGCGCCGCGTCCATATTGATCTGACGGGGCGCACTCCCACGGTCGCGCAAGCCGAGGCGTTCCTTCAGTCCTCCGACGGGGACAAGCGGGAGCGGCTGATCGAGCAACTGCTGAGCTCGCCGGAATACGTGGACCGCTGGACGCTGTTTTACGGCAACCTGCTCGAGATCACCAGCGCTTACTACAACTACATTTCCGTGCAGGGACGCAACCGCTTCCACCAGTTCCTGCGGGATTTTGTCCGCAACGACCGGTCGTATGCGGATGTCGCCAGGGAGCTGATTACGGCCGAAGGCGACGCGCACCTGTCGGGCCCGCCCAACTACATCGTTCGCGGATTTCAGCAGGGGGACCTGATTCAGGACACCTGGGACGTGCTGACGGACCGCACCACGGTGCGTTTTCTGGGCATGAAGACGGAGTGCGTGTCCTGCCACGACGGGCGGCGGCATCTCGAGGAGATCAACCTGTTCCTGCTGCAAAAACGCCGCTTCGAGTTCTGGCAGATGTCGGCGTTCTTTTCGCGCACCACCATCCAGCAGACGCCGATCGACTCCTTCGTCCGGCAGGTCCGCAACGTGGTGGGAGACAAGATGACCGGGGCGTACTTCACGACCGCGGGCGGCCCTCGTCCGCCGCGCAGCGGCGGGCCGTGGGAGCCGGTGTTCATGCTGACTGGAGAACAGCCGCAGTCGGAGCTGTGGCGCCGGGAGCTGGCGCGGATGGTCGCCAACCACCGGCAGTTTGCCCGCGCGGCAGTCAATTACCTGTGGGCGGCGCTGTTTGTGCATGGGATCGTGGATCCGCCGGACGGATGGGACCTGCAGCGTATCGACCCGAAAAACCCGCCGCCGTCGCCGTGGACGATTCAGCCGTCTCATCCCGAGTTGATGGAAGCGCTGGCGGATGAATTCATCCGGTCGGGTTACAGTGCGAAAAAGATGATCCGGCTGATGGTCAACTCGGGCGCCTACCAGCTTTCCTCTGCGCATCCGGGGCCTTGGCGGCCCGAGTATGACCGCTACTTCGCGCGGCACATTTCGCGGCGGATGAGCGCCGAGGAGGCCTATGACGCCATCGCGCGTGCGACGGCCACGGAAACTCCGATGAACCTCGAAGGATTCGACACACCGGTGATGTTTGCCTCCCAGCTTCCGGATCCCACCGAGCCACGCGGAGATTTCACCGTCAGCCAGTTTCTCTCGTTGTTTGGCCGCGGAGACTGGTGGCGGAATCCGACGGTTTCCAAGACCACGGTGCTGCAAGCGCTGTACATGATGAATGACAACGGGTTGAACTTCCGCACTTTCGCCGGCCGCGACGGCGGGCGCACCACTCGGGTGGGTCAGATCATGGCGTCGATGATGGACGACGACACAGCCGTACGGCAGCTTTACCTGGCGGCGCTTTCGCGATATCCGGCCAGCGAGGAGATGGCGGCGGTGGCGCGGAACAAGCGGGGCCCGCGCGAGCAGTGGCTTTCGGACTTGCAGTGGGCGCTGCTCAACAAGACCGACTTCCTGATCCAGCATTGAGGAGGCGACGATGCATTGCAACGGATTGGATCACCTGATTTCGCGGCGGCGAATGCTGTTGGATACGGCAAACGCGCTGGCGTTTCTCACCTTTGCCCGGCGCGGGGACGGCCAGGTAAGCTCCTCGAATGCAAGGCCTCGCGGCACGGCCCAGGCGTGCATCTTCATCAACCTGGATGGCGCGCCCAGCCAGTTGGATACTTTCGATCCAAAGGACGGGCCTTGGAATCCGGCGGATGCCGATATCCAGCAGTTAGGGCGAGGATTCCTGCTGTCGCGGACGCTGTTTCCGAACCTCTCGAGAATGCCGGGGGAGCTGGTGTTGCTGCACTCGATGAACAGTTGGGAGCTGATTCATGAGCGCGGGCAGTTCTATACCCAGACGACGCATCCGCAGAATCCGGCATTTGTGCTCGAGTCGCCGCATATCGGCTCGGTGCTGGCGTACGAAAAGGGAGCGCCAGGCCCGCTGCCGCCGTTTGTTGCGCTCAATTCGGCGAATTCGATGCCCGGAGCGAAGTTTCTCGGCGGGACCTTCGAACCGTTTCTTGCACCCGCCGTGGCCGGCGGCTTCGGCAACCTGCAACACAACTACTATGGCAACAACAGCCAGACGCGGTTTGAGGAGAAGTACAAGTTCCTGGAAGATCTGGACACGGGGCTGCGCCAGAATCCGTACAGCCAGCCCATTTCCGACCAGGCCGAGTATTACACGGCGGCCAAGCGGATGATGTACAACCCGCGCATCATTCCGGTGTTTCAATTTAATAACGAAGAAAACCTGCGCTACGGGAACTCGGCGCTGGGACGCGCCTGCCTGGTGGCGCGCAACGTGATCCAGGCCCAAGCCGGGACGTCGTTCATCAACATTCATGCGGGCGGCTGGGACACGCACCAGTCGATGTATGACATCAACTACCGGCCGAACATGTACTCGCTGGTCAGCGAGCTCGACGCCGGCGTCGGCAACCTGGCGCTGGATCTCAAGCAGTCCGGTCATCTCGCATCGACGCTGATTGTCATCGTTGGCGAGTTCGGCCGCACACCAGGGGAATTGAACGGGCGCGGCGGCCGCGACCATCACAGGCTGTCGATGGCGGCGTGCCTGATCGGCGGCGGCGTCAAGGGCGGGCAGGTCATCGGGCAGACGGACGCCGTGGGAGGAGAGGTCACGGATCCCGGTTGGAGCCAGGACCGGCCGATCTATCCTGAGGATCTCGCATCGACCATTTATTCGGCGATGGGCGTGGACTGGACCAAAGCGTTCACCAACACGCCGTCGGGGCGGAGGTTTGAGTACGTGCCCGATGCGTACAAGGGCCGGTTCACGGCGGTCGAAGAGGTATTTGGATGAAAGGGCCGCCGTCGCTGCTGCCATGGCTGATGCCGCTGGCGCTATGGGCGCAGACTCCGGCGTCGGTGTGGATCGGCGCGCCGGAGAACCGCATCGTGGCGGGCTCGTCGGTGCAATTGACGGCGGTGCCGCGCGATGGCTCGGGGCGTGCGCTGTCCAATGTGACCTGCAACTGGACGGCGCCGCCCAATGCGCCGTTCACCGTAAACTCAGCCGGCATGACGACGGCGCAGGCGCTGGGCATTGGCGACATCACGGCGCAATGCGGCAACGCGCGGAACACCATCCGCCTCCAGGCGATCCCGAGCAGCATTGTAGTGACGCCCTCTGAAAAGGAGATCAGCATTGGTGATACCGTCGCTTACTCGGCCCGCGTATTGGACGTGAATGGCCGGCTGATCCCGGACGTGCCTTTGACGTGGAACGTGATCGGCGAGGACGGCAATAATACCGCCTCGGTGTTCATTGGGCGAGACGGCACGCTTGGCAGCGTGGGCGTGGGACGCTTCACGGTGCGTGCGATGTTCAACTATAATCCGCCGCCGGGCGGGCAGCCGGGGGCCGGGCCGGGGCAGTTCATCCCGCAGTTCTACGGGCGCGCCCGGGTGACTGTGCGGCCGCCGAAATCGTTCCTGCTGACGCGGCTGGCATCCACCGGGGACAAGCGCGAATCGTTTCAGTTGCGCCCGCGGCGGGGCGCGATTTCGGCCAACGCGTCCGGGCAGGTGGCGTTTAACGCGTCGCTCGAAGGATACGCGACCGGCATGTTCCTGCTCGAGAACGGACAGCCGCGGCTGCTGGCCGCCGCCGGGGAACCGGGCAACGTGCCCGGGACGATGGTGTACGAATTCGACGAGCCGGCGCTGAATAACCGCGGCGAAGTGCTGGCGACGGTCTACTACTGGGGGATCGGATCGGGGCTGGTGTGGATCACCCCCGGAAGCGCGCCGCGATTCATCTTGCAGGACGGGTCGGCTCTGGAGGATGTGCGCAACATCTACTCGAGCCGCCTTGCCTTGAACGACAACGGGCAGGGCGTGTTCCGGGCCACGTTCCTCTACCCCGGCACGCGCAACCGGCTGACCGGGCTGTTCATGATTTCCCGGCGCGGCGATTTCGAGTTGCTGGTCGAGACGTCGCAGCGGCTTGCTGGAATGGATGCGGAATGGTCGCTGACTTCCGAGTTTTCCATCGACAACGACGGCAACGTGGTGTTCCAGGTGAACCAGGGGCAATCGTCGAGCGTGTACCGGCGAGGCGCCGACGGGCGCGTGCGGCGGGTGCTGGGCACAGGCGACAAACTGGATGGGCGCGAGGTGCGCAGTGCGTGGTCGCCGGTGCACTCGCTGGGCGGCGGGCACATGGCCTACATCGCGGAGTTCACCACCGGACAGCGGCGTCTGATGTTGTGCCCGCTTGCTGACTGCTCCCAGGCCAAGTACGTCGAGAACTTCCAGAACAATGATCTGCGGTCCATTTCCGCCATCAACGAATCGGGGCAGCTCGTCTTTTACGGCAATCTGGGACAGGCGCCGGGAATCTATCTTTGGGATGGGAAAGCTGCGCCGCGTGCGGTCTTCCTGGAAGGCAGGCCGTCCCCTTCGGGCTCGATCTTTCTGAGCTTTCAATCGGCCGGCGTCACCGCGAATGGCGATGTGATCGCCCAGGCGCGGCTTTCCTCGAACCTGTTGTCGGTTGTGCGCGGCAGCGGGAATCAGGCTGGCACGCTGGTGCAGGCCGGGCAGATGGTGACCGCGACGGCCGGCGCGGCCTTCTCCGCCCTCGTGCTTGGAGACAAGGTGGGCCCGGCGCACCTGCTGACCGGCGGCTGGAGGACGAACGTCGTGGAAGCATCGCCGGCCGGCGTGTTCCCGCGCCTGCTGGCGGGCGACCGGCTGCCCGATGGCGGCTGGTTTGAGGCGAATACGAGGCCCCGCAAGCTGCCCGGCGGTGAGATGCTGATTGGAACGGATGAGTCGCTGCACTTGATGTCAGCAGGCGGAGCGCGGCTCTTGCGAGCGTTTCCGGTCGTGGTGGATGGCGTCCCCACCTACACCCCGGTATTTTATACAGGCAATTCCAGCGGCGTAGCGGCGGTGTTGAATAACAGCGCCGGCGTCCAGCGGCTGTTCTTGATAGACGCTGGGGTATGGCGGCACGCGGCCTGGATCGGATCGTGGAATCCAAACTACCGCACCGCGAGTCCGGCCGGCGGCAACTTCGACGGCATCAACGATATGTGGGTAGCCGAGGACGGCTTGCTCTATGGGAACATGCGCATCAATGGCGGACCCGGCGGCCTGTTCTCGTACAACGGGCAACGCTGGCAATCCGTGGCGCTGATCGATTCGGAAGTCGACGGCCGCCGCCTGCTCGCCATCAACGATATCCGCGTCGGCGGTGCGCGCCTGTTCGCCAGCTTTCAATTGCAGAACCGGTCCGGCATTTACGAACTCACGCCAGATGGATGGAGACGCTTGATTGCGTCGGGAGACGATTCTCCGACCGGAAACGTGATCAACGGCGTCGGCCTGTTTGACGCCAACCGGCTGGGGCACGTGGCCGTGCGCATTGGTTCGGGCGGAGTGCCACAGCTTGTCCTGTTCACGGATTCGAAACTGCATGTCGTGCTGGATTACAACCAGGTGACCGATGCCGGCGAGTGGCTGCGCGATCCCGTTTCTATCGACCTGCGGGACGACGGGCGCGTTTTTTTCATCAGCCGGAGCTATAAGGACGAGTTTGTGCTTTATGAGGCTGATCCTCTGTTTTAGTGTGGCGTTGGCAGCCTGGGCGCAGGATGTAAGCCTGTCGCTCGTTGCGCCAAGGGCGACGCTCGACGTCGGCCGGGCGATGACCGTGAAGGCTTCGTTCGGGGCTTCCATCGAGGTGGCGGCGAAAGTCGAATTCTCCTCATCGAACGAGGGCATCGCCCTGATCAACGCCGAGGGGGAAGTGCGCGGCTTGTTCCCCGGCGTCACGACCATTCGCGCCCAGGAAATGACGACCGGAGTAACGGCGGAGCTCGAGTTGAAGGTGATTCCCTGGCGGATCGCGCTGACGCCACCCAGCCTCGACCTGCGCCTCGGCGATTCCGTAAAGCTGGCGGCGCAAGCTTTGGACGCCGATGGCGGGCCGATTACCGGCGTGGCGTTTCGCTATCTGTCGTCGCAACCGCAGGTGCTGGCCATCAGCGCCGACGGGCAGGTGCGCGCACTGGCCGAAGGCGCGGTGACAGTGACGGCGCAGATCGACACGGCTCCTGTTGGTTTCGCCTTTCAGTCGTCGGTCGGAGCGCGCATCGGGCCGCGCCGGGAATACACGCTTCGGCGGATGCTGGTCAGCGATCCCGGCTCTGGCGCGGCGGTGATCTCCGGCTTAACGAATCTGTCAGCCTCCGGAGAGACGCTCGGCTGGGTCGCGACGCTGTCCAACGGCGGGCAGGCGGCAGTGGTTCGCGATCGCAGCGGCGTCCTGCGTGTGCCGGCCTATTCCGGCCAGTACCTGTCCAACATCGGGCGCCTGGCGACGCGGGTCACCGGCGTCAGCGTGAATTCGCGCGGGGACGCGGTGGCCAGCGTGCAGTATCCGGATCCATGGTGTGTGTACGGATATGTGCTCTTTCCACTGAACGGGCCCGAGTCCGAGCTTGGAGCCCCCGTGAGCTGCAACGCTTACCTAAGCAGACATTCCCTGGGCGACGACGGTTCCGTCTATTTCTTCGACACGCGCGCCGTTCAGTTCATCAAGCGGCTCCCCGATGGAACACAGTTGACGCTGCTGTCCAGGCAGAACAACGGGCTGGATTGGATCTGGGACTATAGTGCTCTCCGTAGTGGCGCTGCGGCGCTGGTGCGCGCCCCAATTAACAACGGCGTGCCGGTGACGTTCTACGTGACGGAGAAATCGGTGAAGCGGATTTTCACGGCCGGCGACAGCATCGGCGGACGCGTGATCAACGGTATCGACGAATGGCATGGGAGCCCGGATGGCAGTTTTTACGCGCGGTGCTCGGGGCAAGACTTCTCGGCCATCTGCCGGGCAACGGCGGACGGGGTGCAACTGCTCCTGGTTTCGGGAGGCAGCTCGGCCAACGGGATCCGGCTCGGGTGGGTGCATCAGGTCTTCGATGCCGGCAGAAACCAGGTGTTGTTCTCCGGTGATTGGAACGTGGCCGACAAGTACACGAGCAACCTTGGACTGCTCGAGGGATCCACGCTGACGCGGATTTCAGAACTCAAGACCTGGAACGGAGTCGCGGAGGCGCAGATTCTGGCCAGCGGAGCCATCGCGGCCAGGTACGCGGATTCCGACACACTGCTGCATACAGTGCGACCCGGCTCGGAGCCGGCGGTCCTCATGACGGCGCAGACGGCGCTGCCCGTTCGGACGCCGGCGTACGTCGACTTGTATTATTCCTCTGGAAGCTCGGGGTCTTCCCTGCTGGCGCTTGGACCGGGCGAGCAGCTTGTGTCGCTCGATGCCGGCGGGGTGCGCGAGCTTGTTTCTCCCATGACGCCGCTGCCCGACGGCGGCAGGATGACACGAATCGGCTCGTTAGCGACGAATCGCAATGGGCAGGCCGTGCTGACGATGAATTCGTATGCGGCCTTTGGACCATTTGAGCGCCTGGTGTTCATCGCGAATGGCGCCACCCAGGCGAAGACGATTTTCACTTACCGCCAGCCGTTGCCCATCGGTGTTGCACTCCAGAACGTCTATAACGTCGCCGTCGATGATTTGGGCCGTGTAATGTTCGCCGCCGACATCCTCAACGGGCCCCGCGGCTTGTTCTTCTGGGACGGGCAGCAGGTGCGTGAACTGCTGCGCGCCGGCGGGCAATTGGACAGCCGTGTAGTGGATGAATTCATCACCGCTGTGGCCGGGCCCAAGTCCTTTGCCGTTCTGGCGAGGAGCCAGGGAACATCGCGTCTGTACTCGTTCAATGGCCAGAACCTGAAGCTCGAGCTGAGCGGAGACCAGCCTGTCCAGGGATTCTCCAGGACCTGGTGGGACCTGAGCTCCCTGCTGGCGATGAGCGGCAACTCCGATCTTCAGCTTTTCGCCGGAGCCAGCGACGGCGCAGGTATCGTGACACTGCGGCCCAATGGCTCGACGGCCTCGATTCTGCGTGCGGGCGATACACTGCCGGAAGGCGGCTTCGTGATCCAGCCGATCGGCTTATTCTCCGGACCGAACGGAGAGGTGTTCATCTCGGTGCATATTCTCGAAGGCGGCCGGGAGAAGGCGGCTGTCTATCTGGCGACGCCGCTGCGGTAGGCGGAAGAAGGTTCACGATGATGTCGGAGTGGGCTGGGGCGGC